>DASXVB010000046.1:0-20745 GCA_036504475.1 Methanosarcina sp. | reverse complement strand
GTCTCCCTTCCTGAAGGCTCAATGAGCACACGACGTGGACAGTTTATAAGTGCAGATGAGCTCTTTGACAGGGTTACGGAAGCTGCCCTTGAACAGGTCGAAACTCGCCGTCCTGAAACCTCTTACGAGTTCAAAAAACAGGTTGCGGAAATGGTAGGAATAGGTGCGGTAAGATATGACATAGTCAGGGTCTCCCCGGAAAAATCCACGGTTTTCAATTGGAAAGAAGCCCTGGATTTTGAGAAGCAGGGCGCTCCTTATATCCAGTATTCCCATGCTCGCGCCTGCAGTATTCTTGAGAAAGCAAAAGAAGAAGCAGCCTGGGATCCCTCCGCAAAAATAGAGCCTTCTCTGCTTGTCGAGGATACTGAAATCGATCTTATCAAGAAGATGGCAATGTTTGACAGCATAATCGATCTTGCAGCCCGTGAACTTAAACCTCATGTGCTTGCAATCTATGCCCGTGAGCTCGCTGATGCTTTTAACCAGTTCTACCGCTTTGTCCCTGTAATTGCTGCCGAGGACGAAAAGGTCAGGGCTGCAAGACTAGCCCTTGTAGACTGCGCAAGAATTGTTCTTGCAAACTCGCTTGATACACTTGGAATCGCAGCTCCCGAATCTATGTAAATTTTTTTGTTTTTCTTTTTTTCTCTTCCATTTTTTCCTTTTTTCTCTTCTTGTTTCTTTTCAATCTTTCTTGTTTTATTATCTAGATGTAGTTTTGACACTGTCTGGATGTTGTCTAGAAATACTGGTTTTGAAGACCATTTATCTACTCCTTTACAGAGAGGTTTGAGATAAATATAAAATCTTGTGCAGCAAAAATAATAGTTTACAAGTACTGCTGCAGGATATTATGACAAAGATAAATGAAGCTTTTCGGATGTTTTTGAATGAACAGGAAGCCAGCTTGAAACCGGATTCTTTCTTGGACCTTGAAGATGTGATCCTTCTTTATGAGGAATTTCTGGAATTCAGTGCAGAAGATTCTTTTTCTGAAGAGGATAGGGAACTTTATAATGCCCGGTACGAACATGAGAATAGGAATTACTGCGATATTTTCGGCCCTGGGCATCTCACCCATTCCGGAATTAAGGAATTTCTCGATGATTATGTAGTTGAGGTAGGAGAAGGCAAGAAATTCACGGGTACAGCTGCTAGAATCCTTGAAAAATTCTTTGAATGGGCTCAGGAAAAAGGTTACATTGACGAGAAAGCTTTTGAAGTAAACAACGAAGTTCTCAGGAAGTATAAAAAAGATACTGATGTCGCGTAACTAACAAAATATCGTATAAAATCGATTTTCTGTTTCTTCAGCAAGCTCTTCAGCAAGCTCTTCAGCAAGCCTTTAGAAGCTCTTTTTTCAGGTCGATCAGATGGAAACCACAATCAGTAAATCAATTCATGAAATTCTAAAAGAATTTCTTTCCGAACAGCAAGCTCTCCTGAGTTCTAAAACTTATTCTGGGTATGAAGAGGCGATCTCTTTTTTCAGGACCTATCTCAATAATTTCGGGCATCAGCACTTGAATAGAGCTGAGACTGAAAGATATGAGAAACTTGAAGCTTCCGAAGACCAGCAGTTCTGGGATATTTTTGGTCCTGAACACCTTAGCTCTTCAGAAATCTCTGATTTTCTGGCCGATTTCATGGTTAGGAAGGTTGCAGGCAGCAGAACCCTCATGGAAACAACAGGCAGGGTCATGTATAGACTGGTCAAATGGCTGCATGAAAAAGGTTACATGCCTGATAAAGAATATGAAGAAGCGGCCGAAAACGTAAAAGAGCTTAAAATAGACCTCCCGTTAGTTGGAGAAGTGACTGACCTGATTTATGATTATGTAGAGAGACACCCGGTTGAAACCCAGTATACCAGTGACCTTGACGCATATTTCGATATCGTAAAAATCGAACCTGGAAAACTCTGGCTCGAAGATTACCTGGAATCCGGGAAGCGCATTGGGCCGGTTGGTGTTTCTGAGGAAATCAGTTCAAAGTGCAAGGTTGGCTGGACGGTTTCTCTCTGGGTTGCAAAAACGGGAAAAGTCTGGAGGATTCTGGAAAGCGGGAACATGTATCCGTAATAATATTGGGTTGAAAAATCTTTTTTGAAAAGATTTCACCGCGCTAATTACTCCTCTGCTAATTACTATTTTTCTTTACTTTTCCTGAAAAACTTGGATTTTCTATAAATAGATCTTTTGATACTCTTTCTTTCCGGCGGTTTTACCTTGAGATTCATGACAAAATTTTAATAAAGTAGGCTATTACTTACTCCACAACTATAATTTATTTGTAGATTTACGGAATATATATCATGAAAACAGATTTTTGTAGAAATTCTAATTGACAAATATATTGAGGATGAACATGACGAATGATATCATAATTGTCAGTACACCGTACTTACCTGGTTATAAAATCACAAAGACCATTGGATTCACCTGGGGCCTAATTGTGCGGAGCCGTGGGCTCGGTGGAAATATAGCTGCCGGCCTCCGATCAATTGTTGGCGGGGAAATTCACGAGTATACGCAACTCCTGAATGAGTCTCGAGAGCAGGCATTAGACCGATTAAAGGAACATGCAAAGGCTCTTGGTGCCAACGCTGTGGTGAGTGTGGAATTCGATTCTTCGGAGATAGGTCAGGCAATGACCGAGTTGCTTGCATATGGTACGGCGGTAGTAGTCGAAAAAGACGATATTCCTGCAAGCCCTGTCAGACTCGGTTGAGGGATAGAATAATAGTCGTATCAGCCTCGAGGTTTGTTCTCTTTACTATAATTATTTCTAACTAACTACAATTAATTGTTAAGTAACCATCTCTATCTCTATAATCTAGAAATGGCTAAAAAAACAACTATTCAAGTGAAACAGAGCACTAAAAAGCTTTCGAAAAATGAAAATCTATAAGTGGGAAACCTACGATAAAGTTCTGAAGGGCTGATAGGAGAAGTCCGGGACCTAAATAGGGAAACAAAAAAGAAATTGAGCTTGCCAGAAAAGCTGTTGAGGAAGGCGAGTACGTAACATATAGAGATTTTATAAAAAGATCTGTATTTCTAAGAAGCCGATTACGAAAGCGAGATTCTAATGCAGTACCAGATCGTCTTAATTCCAATACTTATAATACTTGATTCTGTCTTACATAACAGGTATGCAGGACATTATTTTCATAGATGGAGGCAGCCTACCTACTCCTGAAGGAATCACGAGGGAATGGGTAAAGACTGCAGCTGAAAATCGGGATGAAGATGAGAAACTTTTTTCCATGGTAAGAGAGGCTTTCTGGAGGAAAATTGATGTGGGAGTGCATGTGCCCACATATCCTCAGTTTAGAGATAAGATAGGGCAGTTTCTGGATATTATCAAAGATGAGAAGAATTGTTATGAGCCTTACGTACTGAAAGAGGAAAATGCAAAAATCCTTGAGCTGGAGATAATTGACGAGGTTGGAAAACAGTACAGGGAAGAAACAGGAGAAACGCTTGAAGTCAGGGTTTGTGTTGCAGGCCCAACAGACCTCTACCTTCAGGCCTTTGGGGCAACGAATTACGTAGATGCGTACCATGTTCTTGCACTGGACATTGAGGACTTTATAAAGCAGGCATTTGTGGCTGCTAAAAACTTCAAAATAAAGGTTATAGCTCTTGACGAGCCAAGCCTCGGGATAAATGACAGAATCCAGTTTTCCGACGCTGATATTATCTCTGCTCTCACCGTTGCTTCAGCATATGCCAGGAAACAGGGAGTGGATATGGAAATTCACCTTCATTCTACATTAAAATACAAGCTTGTCTGCGAGACTCCTATCAATGTTATAGGCTTTGAATATGCGGCAACTCCTTCCTACCTGAATCTTCTGGATAAAAAAGTGCTTGAGGATTCAAATACCTACATCAGGCTCGGAGTCTCGAGAACTGATATTTCCAGTCTTATAGGTATTATTAACGAAAATTATGGGATCAATGTCTGGAAGGAAAGGGAGTATATGCAAAAGATCGTTACTGAGCTTGAGACTCCAAATGTAGTAAAAAAGAGGCTTGAAACGGCTTATTCTGTCCTTGGAGAGCGGATAAAGTATGCAAGTCCGGATTGCGGGTTGGCTTTTTGGCCTGATCAGGAACTTGCTTTCAAACTACTCGAGAATACCGCAAAAGGTGTCAACGAGTTTAATGAAGAAAAGAAGAGGCAGGAAGTGTAACTTTTAGGAAGACTAACTTTTTAAAAATAGTTAAATAGCCAAACGAAATTTAAGTTTTCCAAATCTTTTCTATTTATTTATATTTATTCTGTCTTTCCAATAACGCTAAATCCTCACAGGTCTACTAAAGGAATATGGAAGAAATCATCTTTGACGATATTGGAAGTTATCCTCTTCCTGACGGTGTAAGCAAGGATTGGGTCCAAAACGCCTTTAAAACAAGAGCTGAAGATGAGAAACTTTTTACGGTAATCAATGACGCCTTTCAGCAGAAAATAGAGGCAGGTGTAGACGTTCCTACTTATCCACAGTATCAAGATATGAATGAGCAGTTTCTGAAGGTTATCCGGAATTCGGACTGCTGTGACAGCCCTTTTGAGGTTAAACTCGAGTGCGCCAGGATCGAGGAGCTTGAGGCTATAGAAAAGGTCGCAAAAGCCTATAAGGAAAAGTTTGGAGAGACCCTTAAAGTCCGGATCTGTGTAACCGGTCCCACTGAACTTTATCTTAAGGAGTTTGGAGGTGCACGGTATACGGATATTTATTCTCTTTTCGCAAAGAGTGTAAACAATTTCGTTAGAAACTCAATGAAATCTGCAAAAAATTTCAAGATCGCAACGGTTTCTATTGATGAACCAAGTATCGGGCTGAACCCAGAGATTGCTTTTGATGAAAATGATATTATCTCTGCCTTTACAGACGCTTCAAAAGCGGCAAGTAAATGGGGAGCCGATGTAGAGATTCATCTTCATTCTCCTCTCTACTATAATTTTGCCTGTGAAACTCCCACAATAAACGTTATAGGAGTAGAATCTGCAGGCACGCCCTCTTACCTGGAATTGATAGATAAGAAAATACTAGAGGACACGGATTCTTTTCTGAGGCTTGGAATTGCAAGAACTGATATCTTCACCCTTGCAGGAATCCTAAACGAAAAGTACTGTACTAACGTCTGGAAAAACCAGGAATACCTTTCGGAAATCGTTAGCGGACTTGAGACCCCCACCGCTATAACTAAACGGCTCAAGGTTTATTACAGGCGTTTTGGAAACCTGATAAAGTACGTAGGTCCTGACTGCGGGCTGGGCTCTTGGCCTAACCAGAGAATAGCTTTCATTTTGCTTTCCAATGTAGCTCAGGGTATAAGGGATTTCAAGGAATCTCTCTGACCCTAAACTCTTTAATTAGCTTTTATATGAAAATTATATCGGAAATTCTTAACTTGAAAGGGAAATAGCCTGAGAGATCAGGCTTCATTTTTCCTTCCAGTGGAAACTATACAACAATATCAAATTTACTAAAAATGGTCAACAGATATCAAAGTACAGTAGAAATAATGGGGTAATTTTTTATAACTGATATTTATAATTGTTTTTTTATTTGTTTTTAATTGACTTTAATTATTTTGTAACTCATTTTGTGATCGATTTTGTAGTTAGAGTTCAAAATGAGTTACAAAACCAATAATTGATTTAAAAATTAATATTTTGATTTTCAAGGATTTCTAATTATTTATCGAGCCTTCCGTGCCTTCTATCAATATCATCCATCATATCCAGCATTTTTCGAATTGCGGTTCGGATGGCATCGGACTGGCTGACAAATTTTTTGTTATCTCCTACATGCTTATTAAGATCATCTAGAAGTTCTTGAGGAATTTCAACGCTTACTTTTGGCATTAGAACTGCACCCTATAGATATTATTTTTGAAATTTCTTAGTAATAACTATTACAAGTACGCTACTGATATTCTAAGATCTATTTTAAATTAAAAGTCCTAAAGATAAGGCTTTGTAAGATTCGTCTAGACTCTATTTCATTTAACGATTTATAAAAGCTGAATGCAAAAATAAGTTTAAGAATATATAAAGTGCTAAATTAGGCATGGGTAAAATAATTTATTCGTAGTCTAACGTTATTTTTGCAAGATTACTCTTCCAATTCTTCTCTTAAATTCGAAACAAAATGATAAAGGTATGGTCAGCTATTAACATAAAAAAGCTGAATGATAACATTTCAAGCCTTAAAAATAACAATACTGCATAAAGCCACAACTATCGAATAAATCAATTTAATTAGTAAAAAACCTTATAAAAACGACACTGATAAGAAAAGTACTAAAATAACGGTAGCGGGCCCGAAGGGATTTGAACCCCCGGCCTATGGATTAAGAGTCCATCGCTCTGCCTGACTAAGCTACGGGCCCACGCATTGTTATTCTCACTAAATCAGCGACTCTCACAATGTATCTTTAATTATTTATAGGTTTCGGTACAAGCGTTATCCTTCGAATCTTTCCGAAATTAATCCAAATTTATTGAATTACTCAGGTTTTCTCAGGGAAAATTGCTTCTCAGAGATCTAAGTTTAATAAAGAAACCTATTTTTATTCTAAGTAATTTTATTTTTTAAATGAGTTGACCTTATTTGAGTATCTTTGAAATTAGAAACTGGAAGTCTGAATACTAGATATCGGGCGTTTTTCTAATTTCATTGTTTTTTCTTTTTCATAGATATTAAAGCAAAGCGTTATATACAAGCGAATCTGAATATGACCAATTAATTGACTTATCCGAAGCTCTGTTGGGGATCAATTAATCAAATAGATCAAGTAGAATGTGTACTTCCTGAATTTGGGTTCTCAAGTTTGGCTTGTTACGAGTTTGGCTTGTTAAGTACTGCTTTTACTCTTTTCTGTCGATAGAGCTTTCTTAAGCTAATTAATAGAAGCTAAAGGAATGAATGTAATGTTTAGAGATGAAAGTATTTCTGTGCCCGTTGAAGAGGGCGAAACCTATGATGTAACTATTGAAGATATCGCTCGCCAGGGAGACGGCATTGCCCGTATCGAAGGTTTTGTAGTTTTTGTCCCGAATACGAGTGTTGGCGATGAAGTCCGGATCAAAGTAGAAAGAGTACTTCCCAAATTTGCATTTTCAAACGTTGTCGAGTAAATGCAGGGAAATAAAGTAATCACATCAAATTCAGGTAAATTAAAGGAATGGTTTTTCATGTTCAGAGAAGAAAGTCGCTCAGTCCCTGTCGAAGAGGGCGAAGTTTACGATGTAACAATTCAGGATATTGCCCGTCAGGGAGACGGCATCGCTCGCATTGAAGGTTTTGTTATCTTTGTCCCAGGCACCAAAGTTGGTGACGAGGTTCGGATTAAAGTCGAAAGAGTACTTCCCAAATTCGCATTTGGAAGCGTCGTTGAATAAATGCGGGAAATAAAGTAACTAAATTAAATTTGAGTAATTAAAGGAATGGTTTTCATGTTCAGAGAAGAAAGTCGCTTAGTCCCTGTCGAAGAGGGCGAAGTTTACGATGTAACAATTCAGGATATTGCCCGTCAGGGAGACGGCATTGCACGTATTGAGGGTTTTGTGGTCTTTGTCCCAGGCACCAAAGTTGGTGACGAGGTTCGGATTAAAGTCGAAAGAGTACTTCCCAAATTCGCATTTGCAAGCGTTGTTGAGTAAATGCGGGAAATAAACCATATTAACTTTAATTAAATAGGAATGGTTTTCATGTTCAGAGACGAAAGTAGCTCTGTTCCTGTTGAAGAAGGCGAAATCTACGATGTAACAATTGAGGATCTCGCTCGCCAGGGAGACGGCATTGCACGCATCGAAGGTTTTGTTGTCTTTGTCCCGGGCACCAAAGTTGGCGATGTAGTCCGGATTAAAATCGAAAGGGTTCTCCCCAAATACGGTTTTGCCAGCCTCGTTGAATAAGCAGGATATTTCAAACGAAAAAAGCGAGACTGAAAAATCATATTTATATAATTCTTCAGTCTCTTTTCTATTCACATTAATTGATTTCCGGATATTTGCCGGAATTAATTTCTTTGACCTGTTCTTAATTCTTTTCTTGTTTCTTTCATTTTAACCTATTTTGATTAGATATTCTATATTTCATCAGGTTTTTGTTTGTTTTCCGCGTGTTGTTTATGCTTAAGTTTTTTGTGGCATCTGATAATGAACATTCGATGCTATTATATAACAGATATTCAATCATATCTTGGTAACCCAATCGACAAAATTTTTGAAAATGCTTTACAGAATAATGCTTACTTTATATCCATATCCGGAAAGAGCCCAAAGTGATTTCTAATGATTCGTTTTATCAAATACCACCCTAGGTCCAACACTTACGTGATTGAAAAACTAGCTTTTTTTGAGGAGGACCTTACTCTTGACGGCAATGTAATTGTCGGGCAGAAAGTGAAATTTTGGAAGAATCTCACAGTCACTGGCAGGCTTGAACTTGGAAAAGGTTCGATTGTGAAGGGCAATGTAAAAGCCAGAAGTGCTATTGTCTGTTCAGAGGCAAAAATTCTTGGCGATATTAAAACGGTTTCTGAACTTGTCCTTCTTGATAGGGCTAAAATAAATGTCGCAGCCTGTCAGGGAGATATCCGCGTCAGGCCTGGGTGTACTCTTGACTCCGTAAAAGCAGACGGTACACTTGAACTTGTTGGAAAAGTTATTGTCAGGAAAGTAGAGCCGTTAACAAAAGTGGTTATTCGGGCTGAAGAATAATCGGACGTTTCCAACAAGTATTTAAATTTTTTTTCTTTTTCTTTGTTTCCTTTGTCATTCTGTTTGCATCTTCGTAATGTAATTTTATCTCCATTTGTCAAAATCGTAGAAATTTACCTGTGGAACCTTTCTTCTTCCAGAAGTTTCAGGACACGATCCCTTAAACGGTTAACTTCGGGACTTGTCCTGGATCGCGGACGGGGCAGATTCACTTCAACAATTTCTTTTATTTTTCCCGGTCTTGAGGTCATAACCACTATTCTGTCCGAGAGAACAACCGCCTCATCAACGCTGTGAGTCACGAAAATGAAGGTCACATGTTTTTGTTCCCATATCTTCAGGAGTTCATCCTGAAGAATATTTCGAGTTTGAGCATCTAGGGCCCCAAAGGGCTCGTCCATAAGGAGGACTTCAGGTTCATTGGCGAGAGCTCTTGCAATGGCAGCTCTCTGCTGCATACCTCCGGACAGTTCATATGGATAACTATTTTTGAACTGCTCTAAACCCACAAGATCTATGTATCTTTCCACGCGCTTCCGGGCTTCATCTTTATTAATTCCTTGCATTTCAAGTCCAAAAGTAACGTTATCTATAACTGTTCTCCAGGGGAGCAGGGAATATTGCTGGAAGACCATACCCCTTTTGGGGTCAGGGCCAATTATAGGAACTTCGTTAAGTGTAATCTCTCCTGAAGTCTGGGTTTCAAGCCCTGCAATGATACGGAGTAAAGTAGTTTTCCCGCAACCAGACGGTCCCAGAAGACAGATAAACTCTCCGTCTTCAACATCGAAGCTCACATTGCGTAGAGCTTCTATACCTGAATTTTCTTCTTTTTTAGTAAAAATACGTGAAACATTTTTTACACTTACTCTACCCATTTTATACCACAGTTCCTGATGTCCATCTCAGTAGTTTTGCGTCTACATAGTGCCTAAAGAAACGATCAATTAAAAGGCCTACGAACCCGAGCAAGAGCATATAAACGAGTACGACATCCATCCTATGCAGGTAGTAATTGTGCCAGATCTGATATCCAAGTCCCCTATCGCTGACTCCGAACATCTCGGCAGCAACAAGGCACATCCAGCCTACACCCATGGCAACTCTTATTCCTGAAACAATTGAAGGCATAGCTGAGGGAATCGCAATAAAACGTATGAGATCTATATTTCGGGTACAGCCAAGAACCTTTGCCGCTTCAACGTAAACTTTCGGTACATTTTTAAAACCTGTATAGGTATTGATAATAATAGGAAAGATCATCCCTATAAATATGACAAAACCCGCAGCCTGATGTGTAAGCCCAAACCATACGATTGCAAATGGAATCCAGGCAAGAGGAGGAATTGGACGCAATATCTCAATTATAGGGTCAATTGCCCGGTTTGCTTTTTTGAACCATCCCATAGCTATTCCAAGGGGAATTCCAATTACAAACGCAGCAATAATGCCGATTAAAAAGTGAAGTAAACTTGTCAATATATCCGTAAAAAGTAGTCCACTTTTCACTATGGTGAAGAAAGAACTTATTACATCATAAAAACTTGGTAGAAGAAACTTGTTATGTACGACTTTATCTGCTACAATCTGCCATATTGTGACTGCTACTACGAGAGATAATACTTCAATCCCATTTTCTTCGACTTTTTTTATGAAGCTCATTTTCATGTCTCTAATAAAAAGGATTCTTACTTTTTTATCTTTCCGGCAGATTTCATTTTTTTCAGAAAAAGAAAGGTTCAAATTGTCCCCTGAAAATTGGGGCAATTGAACCTATTATTTAAATTTCTATTTCTTTTTATTTCTTCTCATTTTCCACTGACAGCTTTATCATAGAAGCTTGTATCAAAGATGTCTTCCTTTGTCAGAGGTTTTGAGATGTACCCCAAATCAGCCTGAGTTTTCGAATACTCAACAGTTGAGTTTTCAGCGAGTGCTGGGTCTGTAATCCAGGCTCCGTCCCATTCCTTTAAAGACGCCTTTACAGTTTCAAGATCAACTGAAGTCTTATTCGAGAAAATCTGAGCGGCTTCATCAATATGCGCATTGTTGTATTCTGTTGCCTTAATATGTGTCTTTACAATTTGTTCCACAATATCTGGATGCTCCCTTATAAGTTTTCCACTTACTACGAGTACACAGCAGGTATGGTTCGGTTCCATCTGTCCAGATTGCACAATGACACGCCCGCTACCCTGCTTTTCGACAACTGTAGGGGATGGTGCAGGCAAGAAAACAGCTGCAACCTGTTTAGCTGAGATAGCACTTATGGCATCTCCAGCAGTCATTGCACGAATTGACACATCTTTATCAGGATTAAGCCCATTTTTCTTGAGCCATTCTCTAAGTACCGTATCCTGAATTGATCCCGGTGGGTAGGTAGCGATAGTAAGTCCCTTTAAGTCTTTAGGACTTTCATACTTGTATTCGGATCTGAGTACAAGACTTGAACCATTTATCTGTACAGGTGCAACAATTTTTGCGTCAAGACCCTGACTGATAGCTGTAAGAACAGGAGCTGCTCCAACATACGCTACATCTATGTCTCCAGCCATCATAGCCTGCATTTCAGGATCTCCTGTAGGGAAAGAATTCTCTTTGATATTCTTAATTCCATAAGGTGCAAGATCTTCTTTCCACCATCCTTTTGCAGCCGCAGTCATATATGCGATCTGGTGGGTACTTGGCTGATAGCCAAATTTCAGTTCGGTGAGTGCAGATGTATTATTAACTCCACTTTCATTGCTCTTATTATTAGATGCGCAACCAGATACGAAAATAGATGCGATCAGCAATAAAACAAGTACAATTATGCTTAATTTCTTCAAAGCTTCACCTCGATAGTCTTTACAACTGATAATAACCATAACTGATAATAATACATATACTGATAGCTTTCATCCTCTAAATAACATTTTTTGAAATTGGACTTTCCCAAGGAATAATTAACAGGCTTTCCACTTTTCTCTTTGTCATTTTTCCATAAACTCTTTGCGAAGAGTTTATATCTCTCCAGATAAAAGTCTCAGTAAAAATTAAAAGTAATACTTAACTGTATATTAATATTTTTTTTACACTTCGTATATATAACTTCTCAAATCTATCTTGATTATATCCCAAATGTATTAATATATCTGAATATATTTCTCATTGAGGATTAAATCTCCTGTGAAATGTAGATTAATTTCCAGTGTTAAAAAATCTTTACTGGGTGTAATAGGTTGAATTTTATGAATGTTGCAGACAAAGTTATCAAATCCGCGTTTGAATCCGATGAAGTCTTTCAAAAAACTCTTTCCGCTGTAATTAAGGAAGATCTAAACCTCACTGCTGTGGATTTTGCCAAAAAAGCGAATATCCCCCCGAGTACCCTTTATAAGATTTTGTCAGGGAACCGGGATCCCAATATTAAAACCCTCCGTCAGATAGTGAAAACCATCCGCGATATTAAAGAAACAGATAGTGGAGATTTTATCGCTGTGATTGCAGCTCGTTCGGTGCTTGACAATATAGTAGAAACAAAGAAAAAGATAGCTGGTAGGCTGGTCACAGTTAGGGAATACTCGGCAACTTCAATGGAAGAAGCCATAATAGCAGCTGTTAATGCTGAAAGGGATGGTGCAAAAGCCTTGGTTTGTGCTCCTATAGTAAGTCCAACTGTGGAAAAAATTCTAAACATTCCGGTCACAACAATGATCCCAAGGAACAGTCTCATACACGCAATTGAACTTGCACTCAAAAAGATGGAGTAATAACAGAAAAAAACAGGACAGCAGTTAGAGAGAAATATAAACTAAATTTAATTTGAATTTAACCTAAATTTTATTTTTGAATTATCTAAATTTAAATTATCTAAATTTAAATTTTATTTTAATCAAACTCAAGTTCATTTGAACAGAACCTTAGTCAAGTTCGAGTCAAATTCAAATCGTTTTTAAAAATTGAAAAACCCGCGTTAATTCGAAACGCGGGAATCTAATTTACTATTTCTTTAAATTTTGTTTTGTCTTAATTTTATTTTTCTGCCATTTTTATTTCTTGGGTTTACTTCCTAGTAAGCTCCTTAAACT
Source organism: Methanosarcina sp. (assembly GCA_036504475.1). Taxonomy (GTDB): domain Archaea; phylum Halobacteriota; class Methanosarcinia; order Methanosarcinales; family Methanosarcinaceae; genus Methanosarcina. The sequence continues at coordinate 7,930 of DASXVB010000046.1, read as the reverse complement.
TCTCCTGAAGTGCTCCAATATCTCCACCACCTTTTGTAAAGTAATAAGCAGCTCCGCCGACTATTAAGAGGATAATGAGTAAAAGAGCGTAGAGCGGTAAGGAAGATTTCTCTGTTACAGTATAGGCTACGGTTTGTCCTCCAACCTCTACCGTATAGTTTCCTGGCATTTTTTCTGCGTGCTCAAAGGTTACAGTGGTATTTTTCCCAACATCTAGGGAAACTTCCTTTGAGTCAGTTACATTTCCATTAATAGATAACTCTACACTCTTATTTCCTGCAGCTTTGCCTACGTTTTCAACAATAGCTGAAATATTCGTATTCTCTCCAGCACTTACCTTTATAGGATTAACTGACAGATTGGAGACTGTAAAGTTAGCTTCAAGATCCTTCACTTTCAAGTCAAAGTCCACGTCTGTGAAGTTTTCTTGAGTAGCACTTACTTTGAGAGTACCGCTTTTATCTGTCTTATATGTGATCTTTCCATCGGATCCGGTTTTTCCGAGATCTTTGCCATCGATTGAAACATTTGCACCCTCAATTGGATTGCCTCCTATTTTTTTCAGGATCTGTATAGTGGCTGTATCACCTACGTATACTGTTTCTGGAGAAACATTGAGGCTCATTTCCTCCTGATGAGGGTTAATATTGATATTTTTGCTTGCAGTTGTGTATCCGTCTTTTTCTGCAGTCACACTTAAAGACCCAGCATTTTCTGCTGTATACTCAACAATACCATCTTTACTGGTGTTTCCAGCACTACTATCGTTAACCTTAACTGTAGCCCCTTCTACAGATTTATTACCTGCAGTCACTTGTATATTAAACGGATTGCCAGCATAGATTTTATCAGGCACATTTATATTCAGTGCATCACTGGCATTTCCTCCGTTTTCAACTTCTACGAAGGGATAGAACCTGAGAGTGCTGTTATCAGCTGTCTTGAAACTGACGTTGCCCATAATATTTGTGGTTTGATCTTGGCCAAGTCCAATGTCGTCTTTGTTTTTCATTGTGATACCGTTATCTGAGACATCGGTAACCTCCATCTTGCCAAAATCGTCCCCACTGCTGATTTCCGTATAAGTGCTCGAGAGCTGGAAAACGCCTTGTATGAAGACAGCAGAGGTTTCACTTCCTTGGAAAACAGAGCCGAAATGGACTATAATGAGGGGGATGTCTGTAGCTTTTCCGAGATCAGCTTTATATACATAATCCTGGCCTGAAGTGATAAAACCTTCATCTACCACATTTCCATCTTTTTCAAGCTGGACCCTAACACTTTTTCCATTAACATCGACTTCTACGATATTCAGGGAATACCCATCTTGGAGGGCAAGAGAATCTCCAGTATTCAAAGATTTTTTATCATCGTTATCTGTAAGGACTTTGGTGAGGATATTGTTCGATAGAAGGCTTACATGGTCAACTGCTCCATCAACAGATCCATCGCTATACCCAGCAAAGTACTTGTCTGCCATGAACCCGACAACTGTGAAATTACCCCAACCATTGTGTTCGAACTTAACAGCTTGAGGCGTAGACTTGTATACTAATTTGTCTGAGGGTATGCTTTTACCATCAAACTCTTGGACTGTCATATTTTCGGTTCCTATTCCCTCGTCTATATTGTAATAGAAACCTTCAAAATTGAAAGGTGTCCAAGTCGGCAGGGAGTTGTCAATACTTTCGTCATAAACAGTCCCGCGCAGTTCATAGGTACCCGCTTCTGAAGTGTCCAATACCGGGGCAAAACGTAGTGTACTGTCATCAGCTACCTGAAACTTTATTTTACCCATCAGGTCGATTGTATTCCCTTGGTCAAGCCCGACATTGTCTTTGTTTTTCATTATTATTTCATCGCTGCTGAGAGATGTTACTTCCATTTCTCCAAAGTCATCTCCACTTTTGATTTTCGTATAGTTGTCCGATATCTGGAAAACACCTTGTATGAAGACAGCAGAGGTTTCGCTTCCTTGGAAAACAGAGCCGAAATGAACAATTATTATAGGTACGTCTTTTGATCCTCCAAAGTCCGTTTTATATACATAATCGTTGCCCGAAGAGATGAAACCTTCGTCTACTACTTTTCCATCTTTTTCAAGCTGGACCCTAACACTTTTTCCATTAACGTCGACTTCCACGATATTCAAGGAATATCCTTCTTGGAGGGCAAGAGACTCACCAGTATTTAATGACTTTTTATCGTCATTATCGGTGAGAATCTTGGAAAGGACACCATCGGATATAGGGCTGATATCGTCCCCTATAACTGTGGAATTATCTTTTGTATAACCTGCAAAGTATTTCTCTGCCATGAATCCTACTACCTGATACGAGCCCCATCCATTGTGTTCAAAAGAAGTTTCAGTAGGTCTTGTGACGTACTCAATATTCCCTGAATCAATGCTTCTGCCTATGTCTGTGATGGTCATCTCTTCTGAAGAGACTCCAGAGTTAAGATCGTAGTAAAAACCTGAGAAACTCTGGGCATTCCAGGTGTAAGTAGTTGGCATTCCATCTTCCCAGATCCGGTTTCCGCTATCTGAGGAATCTACTTCAATATTTTTAGTTGATACTTGATTATTTCCACTAGTGTCAGTTGTAGTTAAGGTAACTTTGTATGTACCTGAACTGGTATAGGTGTGTATAGGATTCTGTTCTGTGCTGTTTGAACTTCCATCTCCAAAATTCCATTGCCAAGATTCAGCATTTGTTGATTTGTCGGTAAAACCAACAATTAAAGGAACTGATCCATTTGTAACATTTGCTTCAAAAGCAGCACTTGAATTTGATGAAGCTAATACGGTTATATAATTTTTCTTACTTGTCGTATCAGATGTTCCATTGGAATCAGTTACGGTTAGGTTTACTGTGTACTTTCCTGCATTGGTGTAGGTATGTGTTGGGTTTCCTTCTGAGCTGTTTGAACTTCCATCTCCAAAGTTCCACTGCCACGAAGTTACGTTTTGGGATTGATTCTGGAAAGACACACTTAGGGGTAGGACTCCTTCTGTTATATTAGCGGTAAATTTTGCAGAGGGTGCTGCGGTTGCAGCTCCGCAAAATAACCCTAAAATCAGAAGCGCTGTAAATATCTGTAAAATAACCTTATTCATGTTTCATCCTTCTCAACCTTGTGCATAAATTATATTTATTGGATTTTATGTTAGAGTCTTTCAAATTTGTTTTGTTTTTATAATTTCCATGAAGTTTCTCAATTAATAATTTTCATTTTCTCTATAACTCTAGTTTTTGATCTGGGGAATTTAAGGGCTTATTTAGTTTTTACTCAAGATAATTTCTCAACAGTTTCGGCTTTTAGCTGTTGATATCCTCGTTGTTCTATAGTTATGAGCTTGCATTCGGGGCATTCTAGTGCAATACCCTCTTCATAATTTGTACATTCTCCTATAATGGTTAAGTTAGATATACTTTGTACTTTTTTCATCTTTTGTGGGTCAACTGTAATAAGAAGTTCAAAATCTCCACCTGTGTAAATGGCAAGTTCTCTTAGGTTGTCCGTATTTGAAGCAAATTCCCGAACTTCTCTCAGGATAGGAAGGGAATCTTCCAGTATTCTGAAGCCCACATGGCTTTGCCTAGCAAGATCATAAAGGGACATAGCAAGACCGTCACTCGTATCCATCATGGATGTAACTGCTCCAGATTCGGCCAGTTTCCTAGCTTCTTTCGTGCGCGGAATAGGTTCAAAAAGAGCCTTCATGATATTTTCACTTACTGGCTTTTTTGACTGAAGGGCTTCCAGAGCTGCTCCTGCAGACCCTGTATATCCCGTGACACAGACGAGGTCCCCTGGCCTTGCTCCGCGCCGAAGGAGGAGCTGGCTTTTTTTCACCCTGCCAAGTGCCGTCCCTGTAATCGTCAGTTCTGCGTGGGTATCAAGATCGCCTCCGATAATCGCAGTTCCGCAGAATTCAGCACACGCCTGCATACCTTTTGCAAGTTCTTCAACAAAAGCAATTTCGGTATCTGCAGACATCCCAATTGCCATAACAAGCCCTGTGGGTTCTGCCCCCATCGCTGCAACGTCACTGAGGTTTACGGCTGCTGACATCCACCCCATTTGCCAGGGGTTCATCTCTTCCGGAAAATCCGTGGTTCTATGCAACATATCGGTAGTAACAACCAGGCAATCTTCACCTTTCAGGTCAAGGACGGCACAGTCATCCGAACCTGCACCTATAAGAATTCCTTTCTGTCCTTTCTCCTTGCCATCAGGGGTTTTGAAAATTTCCGATAATATGGAGATTAGAGCGCGTTCTCCAACTGAAGATACTTTTGCGTCTTTCATGGTCTTTTTCAAAAATGATACTTTTTGCTTCCATTTTTTATAAATCGTGCTCTCTATGAGCCAAAATGCACTGAGTTCCTCTCCTTTATTTAATTTGCGTAACGTGCAAAGTTACACAAAAAGTTAGTAATACCAACAGAGAAATTTTCAGCACTCAGCAGATCATTTTAAAAGTTTTAACACTCCTCCATAGATATCTGAACGATAAATCCCACCAGTGTTTTTCACATGGCCTTTATCTCTAGAGAGGTATAAGACTTTTGTAAACTTCAAATTCATTTGAACTTAAAATATGGTTTTCTATAAAAATGTTGAAAGCAGGAGATGTCAAGAAACGGAAAAGATAAATCGAGAAAGATGAACTGAAGAAAAGGAACTATTCAAAGAGGAAGTTAAGTAAAAAATAAAAAATAAAAAGAAGAAATTTAAAAAAATAAGCGAATAAGAAATTAATTACATTCTTTTTACATGGGTAGACAAAAAGGAACAAACGCAAGATAGTATCAATAAAGTGTCTATCAATAAAGTCTCAGATAAGTGCCAGATACTGGTTAGATACTATCTAAACTCAAGTTTATCTAAAATTAGAGATAATTTCTTCTCCGTTTTCTCTTGTTCTTATTCTCACGTTTTCTATGAATCCTCTTGCTATTTTCCCGAGTTCGTAAAGTTCTTCCCTTTCCAGAACCTTTGTGTTCCTTAAATTTTCTTGCAAGCTATATTCAGGAATTCCTTGCTGCAATACATATGTAACCTTTCTATTTCTAATATGGTCTGAGATCCAGGCAGCTATGCTGGCAATTTCCTGCGGACTTCCGATAAAATCTCTTATTAACGTTGTTCGAAGTTCCATTTCCAGGTCACAGGAATCTACAATTTCGAGTGTTTTTATTAAAGATGTGGTAATCTGTTCAGGAGTCTTTTTCACAGTCTTGGATTCTCCGCAGCCCGTAACTTTTCCGTAAAGTGCGGGATCGTCAGGAGGAGCTTTTATATCAATAAAAAATTTATCAACCAGCTTTCGATTAATCAATTCCTTTACCATTTCAGGGTAACAGCCGTTTGTGTGAATCCCAATTGCAAGCTTCATTTCTCTTGCAAATTCCGAAAGAGGAATAATTGCTTCCTGCGTCAGAGGTTCCCCTCCTGAAAATACAACTGCACTCACAAAAGGTTTCGATTTTTTAATCTGCTCCTGCACGAAGTCAAGTTCTACAGGATTTGGTTCCTGTAGGTAAGGATGATTCTGGCAGTAGGGGCAGCGAAGAGGGCATCCCCGAAAAAAGATAGTTACTGCTGCTCTTCCTCTCCAGTCCACAGTAGAGAGCGAAACAGTACCTGCGTAGTTTACTTTCATAGTCTACCGTTTTCTCACAATTTTATACATAAAAAAGGATTAAGGGACTTCTTACCTGAGTTCCCTTGTATTGTATCGTTTTCTGTCCAGAAGCTCCTGGCGCTTACCTTTGTTCCAGCCTTCTACCGACTGAAGGTATCCTGTGATTCTTGAGAGATGCTGCACGTTTTCAGACTTACACTTCGGGCATCTGTCAAGCAGCCCATCGGCTACATATCCTTCGTCAGTGCATATAGTCATGTCCTTAGTAAAGGCAAAGTAACCGGTCTGGGTATTCTTTGCTATATGCATTGCAAGCTCCTGCAAGCCGTCAGGGTCCGGCTGTCCTTCCCCAAGCCAGACATGCATGATGTTTCCACCGTCCACAATCGGGAAGAAAGTATGTTCATATTTTATTCTTTCAGGCAGAGATATATCTGCACCAACGGTAACATGAGTCCCGTTAGTATAGTAAATTGGTAGGTCATGCGTTTGATTCAACTCTCTTTTTGCGGCTTCCAAATCTCCTTTAGCTGTGAACTCTGCCTTGTCAGTATATTCCTTATGCAGAAGGTCCGAGACCGCGAAGCGTTGGGCTGTTGTTTCCGCAGGCGTTCTTGCAAGAGCAATTTCCATACCGGTTTCCTGTGAAAGCTTTTGAGCGTGCATTTTCATTTCAAACATAGCTCTGATAGCAAGCTTATATGCAGCAGGGGATTCGTGGATTTGATAGCCTGTATGATATTGAACCATTTCATTGATTCCCACTACTCCGATAGTATAGACAAGGCTTTCGAAATCCACAGCTATGACCCCTTTTTCCTCAGTATTCGGATCTTTGGGACACTGAGATGCAAAAGGAATCCTGTTTTTCTTAATCAGACTGTTCATCCATCTGCGCTTAATTTTGAAAACTTCTACACCCTTGTTCATTAGGGTCTTGAGTTCATTGAAAAGCTTTTCATCACTGTGTTCAGCCTTGTATGCAGCCCTTGGGCAGTTTAAAGACAGGACCATCCATGAACCCATTGAAAAATGTTTTCCATTTCTGAAATGAAGTTTGTCATCGAACTCATCATCATCTGTAGGGTTTGCAGAAAATTGATATGCGCAGCATTGATAGCATGAAATCCCTTCTCCTGCACCTCTGTACTCCGGAAGCTGGTTATCAAAATAAGGAGTCCCGAATTTGGCAGCCAGCTCGAAAGTCATCCTGTATAGTTCTTTATAAGTTGGAAGCTCAGGGTGAGCCTTGTTAAATTCTTCATCTTCTTTCATAAAGTCAGGCTCAATGGATATTTCGGGTTTGGGGAAGCTGAAAGGTTTACCCCAGGCATCTCCTTCAAGCATGACATCCATAAGCGCCTTGAATCCAAGACGAACTTCTTTTTCAAATTCTCCGTAGGTTCTGAGTGGAGCCCGCTTGCCATCCCATACCTTACCCATAGCGACAATAGGAATATTTCTCCATAGCTTTGGAACCCCAGGAGAAAGCTGCACGGATGAAAAGACAGTCTGCCCGCCTCTTGCGCACATCATTTGCATCATTTCATAGACGAACATCTGCATAAGCTGTTTGATTTCAGTTTCGGACTTCCCTTCCAGATAGGGAGCCATAAAAGTCAGAAAATTGTAAAAACCTTGTCCACCTGCAAAATTTGTCTGAGCCGAGCCCATAGCTTTTACCGCATGAAGAAAAGCTACCTCGGCATTCTTCGCGGGCTTTGCCACGCTTGACTGAGTTCCTACTCCATCAGGCATGAGTCCATAATAAAAAAAGTAACGCAGATCCCAGTCCTGGCAAAACGGTCGTGTGCCCATATATTCAAGATCATGGATATGGAAATCCCCGTTAAGATGAAGATCGGCAAGCTCTTTTGGCATCAGAAGGAGATTCTGCTCCTTAGACATCTTGTCGGCTTTTCTTTTATGTGAGGTTTCGGCGTTATTCAGCTGGTTTGCATTATCATTTGCTTCAAAGCCGTATCCTGTATCGATTTCGTAGGCGTCGTAGACCGAAGCTCCGACCCTGGTCATAATGTTTCTCCATTCAACATGTCCCCTGTCAAGCAGAATATTGTTTACTATTTCCCGGATAAGAGGACCTGAGAGAAACTTGAGATTCATCTTTTTAATGATCTTTTCTGCGTCCTTTGCAATCTCAAGAGCTTCTTTTTTTGTGATGGCGGGTTTATTATAGAAAACTTCGCTTAATTTTGTTTCTTTCAGGAGCTGGTTTACAATAATATTCCTATCCCAGTTAAGAATGAAACCATCTGT
>DASXVB010000045.1:0-11053 GCA_036504475.1 Methanosarcina sp. | reverse complement strand
TGGAATAAGAGGTTATCCTAAAAAAAGTTGTCCTGAGAATATTAGAATTATACTAAAATCCTGTGAAAAAAGAATTCATAAACTCTTGAGAATACAAGACTTTCTTAGTATTGGTTTTTTGTAAATACCTGTAGTTACTTGTTTTTTTGTAAATACCTGTAGTTACTTGTCAATAATATAATATCCTTGATTAGGAAAAATTATACTATCTGATTTTATCACTCGACCAGGATATACGATTACTCCAGATCCAATTTTAACTCTATTACCGATAGCTGGACCCAAGATATAATATCCAGAATTAACTATCTCCTTACCGGCGAGAACTTTCACCATTGGTGAATTAATCTTGGGATCGCCCTCATTAGTATTTCTCAAAATACAATCTGTAATATGGGACCCACCGCCGAGAAACGAATGATTTCCCACTATAGAATAACGAATATCGGTATTAATAATTGAATCGCTCATAACACAGCTCATAATAATATTTCTGTTGGCAAGAAGACTGCTTCGTGCTCCCAAAACTCCAAACCAGACCGTACAACATGGCTCAAGAACAACATTATCGCCTATATGTCCCGCTGCAATAGTTACATTCGGTCCAATAACAACTCCGTCACCGATAGTAGTTGGACCTATTATAGTTGCTGTAGGATCTATTTGACAATCTCTTCCAATATGGATTGAATCGCGGCGTTTCGGTAGATATGATAGTATTTTTTTAAGCATCGCGTACTGGTTTCTAAATCTCGTATTTGGTTGGCGTGCTTGACAATGAATGCCCCAACTAAAATTGGCAAAAAGTAGATGTGTCCAATGTTTGATAGCGATATAAGATAGCCGTGGTACTTGTAAGTACAATGGAGGGACCGTAACAAGCGGATTATTTGATAATTTTTGCCCCTCCCCTAATTCTGATGAAGGCAAGGAGAAACAAGGAAGAGAGATACTTTCTGTATCTATTACTATGGGTAAAAAATTCTTATCTTGTGTTCCAGCTGGAAAAAAGAAAAAGTCTCCCATATATAAATTTCCCACATGTTCCATATTATGCTGCAAGGAGGATATATGCACACTAAAACAAGGGTCAGTATCCAAAAATGCTAATCGTGCGGGTTTTCCAATTGTCGAAGCCTTGTTTAAAAATTCCAAGACTATTTCCTTATTGAAGTAAATATCATCACGGTAAACAAGCGTTTGGGAAGTAGAGGGACTAATTTCTTCCAACGATGAAATAAAAAAAGGTTTTTCTTTAATTTTTAATTCTGTGAATACATCTTCTTGATGTTCGAAGATTGTCTTGTTTAATACTGGTAATCTGGCGGCCGGTGATTCGAAAGGATGGATTACCTGCTTTGTTTCAAGGATATACCTTCTCATCGATTGATCTACAATGCCTCTGGAGGTCATCTTGACAATATATACGTTGTTTTCTTTAAAGGGTTTGTGACTAGCGTTATGTTTTCCGAAGGATCTTTTACTTGAGTCTATTCAAAGTCCGCTTCCCACTTAGAACCCCTGTTTATCTATTCCGGCTTCAATATTCAGGGCTTTAAGATAAATACGCATAATTTTCAGCCTTTCTTCGGCAAGCCTTTTTGCGGTGTCGGTATTCAACTTTTCAGGAATTGTAAAAGGTTTATACTGCATATATTCATTAAAGCCTTCAATAGGGTCTTCAATATACACGGTTCTTTTTGAACTTCCTTTATCTATCCCTGTTGTATGCTTTAGCATTCTGAGAGCTCCCATCGAAAGAACAGCTCTGAAAATTCCTACTGCTCCAAGGGCATCAAGCCGATCGGCATCTTGCAAAATTCGGGCTTCGAGAGTTTCCGGGCTTTCCCCTGCGCTAAAGCGATGCGTTCGAATACAGGTTGTAACAGCCTCAATAACCTCTTTTCCAAGCCCTGCTTTCGAAAGGAATTCAGAGGCGATATCGGCACTGTATAAGGCATGATCCCCACCTTCTTCATGTTCCTTAATTACGCCAACATCGTGGAGGAGAGCTGCAAGCTGCAGTACGAGAAGATCTCCCCCTTCTTCCTTCTGGATTTCCAGGCAAAGGGTTTCTACCCGGTTTATATGGGACATATCATGGGAACTAGGTTCTCCTTCAAGAAAAGTAGCTACAAATTCCCTTGTTTTTTCTATTAAGTCCATATTCAGTGTTCCAATTCTGCAGTCATAACTTTAAGATGTTCTTGAATTTCAGAAATCGCTTCGGAAAGGACTTTTTTGTTATCATAATTTGTAATTAATTTTACAAGTTCTTCTTTTCCTTCCTTTTTCAGATCCACTCCAATCTTGATCATATTTTCGAGTGCTCGGGTAAGATTATCAACGATCGAGATTGTAGCCATCCTTGAAGTCCGTGAAAGAGGGTTCAGGTCAATGGTTATAACAGTCTTTCCCATCTCTACCAGTTTTTCACATCGATCTCCGTCTTCAAGTGGAACAAGTATCACATCTGCAGAATAAATTCCTCGGCTTTCTACCAGCCGCCTGTCGTGAGAGAGTTCAAGACTCGCATCCGGATTTTTCCCGAGTACCTCAGAAGCTCCATTGGCTTTTAATTGTTCGATTATAAGGTGGACTCTTGTTTCGGTTCTGTGGAAGAGATTGACTTCAATCTTTGCTCCTGTAACGTCTGCAAGAGCAACAACTTTATCAGGAGATAGAGCTGCGACATTGCCATTTACGGAAATCACGGGGTTTTTTGCCAGAAGCAGGGCAGCAACTGCGGCTCTTTCAGCGTACAGAGCAGAATTGGTGCTTCGCTCGCCTATAAGGTAATCAAAGCTTTCACCTCTTCCCTGGGAAATTAGTCCCTGAATACTTGTAATTCCCATTTTTACCCCGGCTGCAACCTTTTCACGGGCTAGCAGGGACTCATACCTAGGGTGGTCTTTGGGTATCTCGGTCATATTGGTCGCTTACCTTTTTTAGTTTATTTTTAGTCCTTTTAGTATTACTTAAATCAGTAAATTAGTTTCATTAATTTCTACATAATTGCCTGATTATTTCAGATAATTTAAGTAGAACACTTGGATGAACTCTATATATATTCTATTAAAAATGTGTTCTTCTAGACTTATTCATTCATTAACTTTGGAACGCAGGTGCCTATGCCGTATTCTAGTACTTGTCCGAATTCCTGGAGAGTTTCATAGAGAGCGAATTCCTGAGAATTAGGGGCAATTGCGAAAACCGTATCTCCAAGCATTGCCTGGGAAGCAAGTCCTCCACTTGCGTTTGCAGCTTCGATCACATCTTTTGCCCTGCTGCTCATAAGTTCGGTTTTACTGGCAAATGATTGTGCCTGTTGCATGAAATTTTCAAGAGTGGGTTTTTTAAGCAGCTCGGACATGGCTACTTTTCCTGCACTGTTGATTCTTGCGGCTGCAGCTTCATCCCTCAAGACCGAGCCCGTAGAGATCTCGCCAAGAACTATACAAAAAACTCTAGCTTCTGGAACCGGAATCCTGTCCACAAGTCCAAATTCGGGGCCACCTGGCTGTAGTCTGATTACTACTCCACCATTGGACTGGGCGGCAATATCTCCAAGTCCGCTGCAGTTGACAACTTCAGCTACGTGAGCATATTCAGTCAGGCTTTTTACGGTTTGATTCAGGGAAAGTGCCTTGTTCAGGGCATAGGCTGTCCCGAGAGCTCCTGCACCTGAAGCTCCAAACCCGCATCCGGTTGGGATCTCTGCCCAGCTTTTTATCCTTACAGGCAGTTCAGTCATCATCTCTGCGACTGTTCGGGTAGTTCTGCCTTCGACCCTTTTTCCATTAAGGAATATTTCGGTTTCTTCTACAGATCCTCCGATTTTTACTTCGGTAGTAACGCCTCCGTTAAGGACGATTCCGCAGCCTGTAGAACCCTTGAGATGAGGATTTTCATGCTCATGGATCTGGAAAAAACCTGTAATGTGTCCCGGAGCATAGGCTTTTGTCAGAAGGTCTGCTCCTTCACTCTCATATGTATACATAGAAAACGCCTTTTTGCCACTTATATCATTTTTTCAAAGTTCGTTCCTGTTTTGTAGAATACTTTGCAATGTGCTTCTGGATTATTGTGATTGTGGATATTCTGGAATACTTTTCAATATAATTATTATTTCAACAAATCGGCTACCTCTTCTAGAATAAAGGCTGCTAATTTGCGTTTATTCCCGCTTATGTGCTTAGGTTCACTTTTTTCGCGTCCTAGCAGGTAAAGTTCATTCTCTTCTGTACCCATTCCGCCTTTTGCGACGTCGTTTGCTGCAATAAGGTCCAGTTTTGAAGTTTTAAGAGTTAAGGTTGCCCTTTTGAGGAGCTCCTCTTCTTCAACCCCGGTTTCAGCCTTGAAACCTATAATCAAAAGATCAGGGTACTTTTCACGGCATTCTTTTATCAGTTTGCGGGTTGGCTTCAATCTTAGCATAAGTTCTCCTCCCGATTTGATCTTTTCGGGAGAAGGCTCGGCTGTATAGTCTGCAATTGCTGCCGAACTAATAAGAACATCATACTTTTTCTCAAGTTCTGAGAGTACAGCATCGGTCATGTCGGCGGCACTCTCTGCAAAAATCTCCTTGATCCCTGCAAACCCGAGTCGGTCCCTATGTACCAGGGTTACGTCAGCTCCATTGCGGTAAGCTTCTAGGGCAAGTTCCCTGCCAGTCTTTCCTGAAGCCCGGTTAGTCAGAATCCGGATGGGGTCCAGGCTTTCAGCAGTGGAGCCGCTCGTGATAATTATCCTTCGATTTTCAAGGGTTTTGTTTCCGAGAGCTCTTTCTACCTCGAGCACGATTTCTTCATTTGCCGCAATTTTTGCGATGCCTTCTTCAAGTCTAGGACCTATGACAGAGATTCCCCAGTTTTTCAGTTTTACCAGATTTTCAGCTACAGCCGGGTGTCTGAACATTGATTCGTGCATCGCAGGAACAACCATCACAGGAACACCAGAACCAAGGGCAGTTGTTGCAAACGAGGTGACTGGAGTATCATCTATTCCGTATGCGATTTTTCCTACAGTATTTGCGGTTGCAGGAGCTATAAGTAAAAGATCGGCCCTACCTTTGAGCCCGCAGAACTCGACATGCTCAACCCTACCTCCAAGTTCGGTAATTGCTGGATTTCCGGTAGCATAGTGCAGGGCATCAGGGTGCAGGATATGTGTAGCTGCTTCTGTCATAACAGCATGGACTTCAGCCCCGTTTCTTATCAGCTCTCTTGCAAGTTCAACTACCCTGACAGCTCCAATACTTCCCGTAACACCAAGAACTATGGTTTTCCCGGCAAGGGAAGAACTCCTTTGCCCCTGGATCCAGAGTGTGGGATGGAATTTGTCGGCTCTGGACCTTGTGGCCTTTTGCTGTTCTTCTTTATCCATTTCATCTACTCGATCCGGTCTATTTGACCGGGGCTTTCCTCTTTTGGGTTCTTCTGCCTGTCTTATTTTAAAAGGCATTCAGTGGAATTTTCATTCAGGCAGTGGAGTGATCTATAAAGTTAATAAGCTGGGCAATAATTTATAAAGTCAGCTTGCTTTTCAGAAAACGCTCCTGAAAGCAAAGTGACATTCAATACGATATTATTAAAACTTTCGAAATACTAAGGATTAAAATTAATAAAGAGACTTTATAGAGAGCTCTTACTTTATTAATATCTGAATATAAGTCAAAAATAACAGAGTGGGAGGGAGGCAGATTAACGACAAAAAAACAAAAAAAGAAGCCTCTGAAGTTACGAAAAAGGGATTAAGCACATTTATAGGTAAAATTTCAGGAAAAGAGCAGCTAGAAAATGAAGTTGAACGGCTCAATGCGCAGGTTGTTAAACTGGAACTCGACCTGCAGAGTGCAAAAAACCAGCTTGAAAAAAGAGAGACTCTTGCAAGGCAAGCGGTAGCGGATAGGCAGGAAGCTGAGGCACTTTTAAACCAGGAACGTATTCGAACCCAAACCCTCTCCCATGAGCTCGAAGCCTTCAGGACTGAATCTGAAGGAAAACTGAAGTTCCGCGGGATTGAAACTCTGAGCCTTCAAGCTGTTCAGGCTTACTTATCCAAACTCAAATTTTTTCAATCCCCTGCAGATGACTTGATGACCGTTTACTTGCCCCCAAGTACCCGCCTATCAGGCGTGCTGAGTGAAAAGCTTCTTGAGCGCGTAGATGAAAAAACCCTTGCGCTTCTTGATAGGTTTGACCCTGAGACAGGCTTTGTACTTTTTTATGATCTTCACCGCATGGTCTGTGAAGCTATAGCTCCTCCTGTTCCGATCACTTCCCCAGCCTGGCATCTTGGGCACAGTTTTGAGGTCTCTGTTCTTGAAGAATATTTGAGTAAGGATTACCACATGCTTGTCCTTATCCTGCACGCCGGCGAATCTTTCATAGGCTTCGCTCCCGATGGACGGGTTTTTGATACCGAGGAGCTTATCCACAGCAGCGTCAAGGAAAAACACAGCAAAGGAGGCTTTAGCCAACGCCGCTTCGAGCGCCTGAGGGAAGAGGATATCGCTCATCACATGGACAAAGTCGTCGAGGCCCTTGAAAAGGTTCTCGAAGAAAACAAGTTTATTGACTATGTTTTTCTTAGCGGAGATTTTCAACTCATTGGAGAAGTTAGGAAGCGTTTACCCTTCAACCTTGAGATAATTGAAAAACCGTCTGATATCAGGGTCGAAAAAGTAGGCAGTGAAGAGATTCTCAGGGCGATCTTGAGCTCAAGAAGATATCTACTGTGATACAGAGGGCATTTGCTGCAAAGTTCCAAAAAATGTGTTGTAAAATTCCAAAAAACTCCAGAGAAAAAAGAGAAGAAATTTCATCGCTGAAACCCGCTTTAATATTTTATTGAAGAAATTTTATATATAATATATAAAGATTTAACTATAATTATAATAAGGGCTCGTTACTATCAAATAGGGTTTTTGGATTTAGAATGATAAAGATGTTAACGTTGAATAACGAAAGAAAAACACGTTTATGTAACTTTACCTCTGAATCAGTGGAGCTTGGGATACTTCTTGCAATTGTAGGGGGATTTCTGGATGCTTATACATTCGTAGGGAGAGGCGGAGTTTTCGCTAATGCCCAGACAGGAAATGTCGTACTGATGGGCATAGAAGCTGCAACAGGAAAATGGGGACAGGCATTGCTTCATGCGGTACCTATTCTGGCATTTATGATAGGAGTAATAGTTGCCGAGATGATAAAAAAGCCTTCAATGCGCCTGTTTATATCGGATTCTGAAAGAGCAGTTTTAATTCTTGAAACTGTAGTCCTTTTTATTGTAGGCTTCATACCTTATACAAGCCCTAATATTATTGTAACCGTTGCGGTTTCATTTGTCTCTTCGGTTCAGGTATCCTCATTTCGCAAACTGGTTGGTTGCGCGTATAACACAACGATGATTACGGGAAACCTACGCTCGGCTACACAGTATGCTTATATCGCTTTCACAAAAAAAGATAATGAGTCGGCTATGCAAGCCATTAGGTACTTTACAATCAATTTCTCTTTTCTAGCAGGGGCTATTTTGGGAGGGTTGCTTACATCATTTATTGGCGTTAAAGCCGTATGGATAGCTGTTATCGTGCTGATATGCTCTATAATTTTGTTCAATAGCGAGAGCAAGAATAAAAATGCTAATATTGAAATATAAGATTCAATGGGTTTAGTAACAGTAGATTGGTTAATCGCTGAAAACAGATTGGAAGATTAGTAAAGTAGATTGGTGAATCACTAACAACGGATAGGTGCTTCCTTACGAAACTAGTGAATTAATGACAAAAGTTATTAAATTATTGACAAAGAGACTTTTGCGCAATCTATATCAGCTTTCAGTGCAGGGAAGGTAAGCAATGGCAAGAGATAGAAGAGACTATTATTATCATCAAGCAAAAGAGGAAGGGTACCGGTCCAGAGCTTCCTTTAAGCTCAAGCAGATAAATGAAAGACATCATATTATCAATAGGAGAGACTCGGTTGTTGATCTGGGTGCAGCACCAGGTGGATGGCTCCAGGTTGCAAAGGAACTTTCAGGAGGTAAGGTCCTTGGCGTGGATCTGCAGAGAATCATGCCTATCGAGGGTGTTGAGACAATTCAAGGTGATATAAACGCTGAATCGACAATAAAGAAGATTATTAAAACTGTAGGGGCAAAAGGAGCTGATGTGGTGCTTTGTGATGCAGCCCCTAATCTGTCAGGAAACTGGTCTTATGATCATGCAAGGTCAATTGAACTTGCAACCTCAGCCCTAGAATGCGCGAAAAAAATTCTCAAACCTAAAGGGAATTTCGTTGTGAAGGTCTTCCAGGGAGACATGTTTAACGATTACATGCAGAAAGTCAGGGAAAACTTTGTCCGGACAATGGCTTACTCCCCAAAAGCTTCGCGGTCACAAAGTGCGGAAATCTATGTTATCGGAAAAAAATTCCTCACAGCTCCACTCCGCAAAGGAGATGAATTCGTTGTGGATATCGAGAAGCTGGGCTCAAGTGGGGATGGAGCTGTACTTATTGAAGAGTTTGTAGTCTTCGTAAAGGAAGTCGAGGTCGGAGAAAAAGTCAGAATAAAAATAACGGATGTCAAGCCGAATTTCGCTTTTGCCGATGTCTCAGAAAGACTTGGGAAAACCGAAAAACCTGAGTAATTTTTTAGAAACTTCGGTTAATACAAACTATAACATTTAGTAGAAACCTATATGTTTGAGCAACTAAATATACAGTTTAGCGATTAAATATATTTGTTAATTAAAAAAATCAGTTAGTAAAAATTAATAAGAGTTTAGCCCGATTTTAAACCTACTTCCAAACACGGTGATCCGGTTGATTGATCTTCACACTCACACGATTTTCAGTGACGGGGAACTGATCCCTAGCGAACTTGTCCGGCGGGCGGTTATTCACGGTTATAAGGCTATTGCACTTACCGACCATGCTGATTATACCAATCTTGAACAGCTTATCGAAGCTGGGAAGAAAGCAAAATACCTTGAAAACGAATGGGATATCCGCGTTCTAGTCGGAGTTGAACTGACTCATGTGCCTCCCCGAAAGATCGCTCCCCTTGCAAAGAAAGCAAAAGAACTTGGTGCGGAAATCGTGGTTGTACACGGAGAAACTACATCTGAGCCGGTAGCCCCTGGAACAAATGCAGCATCAGTCGCCTGTGAATATATGGATATTCTGGCTCACCCAGGCCTGATTTCCGAGGAAGATGTCGAGAAGGCTAAAGAGAACAATATCTGCCTTGAAATCACAGCCAGGAATGGGCACAACCGAACCAACGGCCATGTCGCCCGGCTTGCTCTTGAAATAGGAGCAACGCTTCTGGTAAATACTGATACGCATTCTCCTGATGACCTTATCACTGATGAAACTGCCCTGAAAATTGCAATGGGAGCCGGGCTTACCGAAGCAAGGGCAAGAGAAGCGTTAAAAGCATCCGCAAAAAAGATAGCAGAAATCGTTTAAATTGTGGTTTTCTATTTTTTCTATCTTTTCCCTTGATTTTTCTTAATATTCTCATTTTTTCTTTCAGCTTATCCTTATTTTTAGCTATTTCCTTATTTCTTCAACGTATTCAGCTTTTATTATATTAAAGAGAAAATAGCTCTTAAAGCTTTATTAGATATTTCAAACAAGAAGTAAATTGAACAAAAAGAGATTCAAAAATACATGAATATTGGCAAATATACAAAGGTTTTTTAGTGTTTGAGTCCTTTTCCTTTCGAAAGGTCAACGCTATCTGAAATGTTTAGCGTACTGTATAGTTAAACTCTCTATCTTCTATTTAACTGAATTCTTCAATATTCTTGATAGGGCGTTTCATCTCAAAAAAATCCAACTGTCTATACTATGTAAAATGTCAGATTTGGATTTGCAGTAAATTCCCAAAACTCCCTAAATTGGATTACTGATATTGAAAATTCAGGGTTTATAGATATAAAACCTCAAGATTGAGAGTTAACAGCCATGAATGTATGAGGTAATACAATGAAAAAAATGAGTTTTTTAGTAATCGGCTTGCTACTTTTGTCAATAGTAGCGATGTCAGGATGTACTAGCAGTAAAACATCCAACACTACTGCCCCTGCAGAAGGGAATGCAGGAAATGTGTCAGCTAATGCTACTATGCCTCCTGAAGGAGCTCCAGGTAACACGTCAGCTAACGATTCCATGCCTCCAGCAGGAAACCCGGGTCAGATACCATCTAACAACTCTAACATGCCTCCTGGAGGAGCTCCAGGTAACATGTCAGCTAACGGTTCCATGCCTCCAGCAGGAGCTCCAGGTAACATGTCAGGTAATGGCACCATGCCTCCGGCAGAAAACTCAAATAACAATTCATAATTTGATTATCTGAAACACGATTTTCAAAAATAGTTAAACAAGGATAAAGGTAGTTGGTTAGATAACAACTTTACTACCTTTACCTTAATCTTTTTTATTATGTTTTAAATATATATCATCGGTTTATTCTTCTCGAATACAACTCCGCAAGGATATTTTCCTACAGTTATGTTGGTAGAATCTGTTTGTTGCGTGTCTCCTCAAATATGGAGGTATACTCATTTTGCAGGATTAATCAATAATTCACGGATAAGACCCGTATAGTCCTATACTATAAAAAACATATAATATAAAATCAAGATTTCATTTTTCGAGGTGTATTATACATGAGCATTTATGTAATGCACTTTAATGAAGTCGATAGGAAAAATTTGTCTGAGGTTGGGGGAAAAGGCGCTAATTTGGGAGAAATGAGCAAAGCAGGATTTCCTGTCCCGCCGGGATTTTGCATTACAACATCGGCTTACCGTGATTTTATTGCAGCAAGCAATGAGATAGACAGATTCTTCGATTTGCTTGATCAGTTAAAACCTGATCAACCTGACGAAATTAGCAAGTTGGAAAAGCTGATTAGAGATCACTTGTTAACTGTCCTCATACCCCAGACAATTAAATCATCTATTCTTGATGCATGGAAAACAGTGGGGGAAGAAAAAGCTTATGCTGTTCGGTCAAGCGCTACAGCCGAAGATTTGCCG
>DASXVB010000044.1:0-4542 GCA_036504475.1 Methanosarcina sp. | reverse complement strand
GAATTGCAGGAAGCTTCCCCCACAAAGCTCCCTGCATATCTGCCGATACTCAATGTCTGCTCGCAAATCTAACTATGGTTTCTTGTCCTATAAAATCCATAGAAGAAATTCTTCTAAATATTATTTCGATAACAAAGAAATAAAAGAGTTGAAACAACTTACTGCATCAGAAGGTAATTGGGGCACCTGGAGCTAAAAGCCATAGTGGAGATTCTGGTAGTGTATAATGTACTATTTCCAATCACTCGTAATCAATTTCTAGATATGACATCTCGTTGTCTGGGTTGAAACCAAGAACACCATCTATTACAATTGCTTCTCCGATTTCTATCATTTCTTGGATTTCACGCTCAAACTCGACAGCATCATACACAGGGTACTCTTCTATTCCTTTGTAATAATTATGTACTACAGCATGCATTATGGCCTCAAGCACATCATCATCAATATCAGTTAACCCAACACGGTTAAGAGCACGGTATAACATTTGAGTATTCTTAACGCCGGCCATAAAACAATTATATCTAAGATCTGGACTTATTTTTTCCATGCTATTACTCCTTGATTTTCCTAACAAATACCCTGACATCGTAGCCTTCTGTGTATTCTTCTCCTGCATAGACAGTGCTCGATTTATGAACATGTCTATAATTGCTTATAATATTCTTATTTTTTATTCCATTTTAATAAGCATTCGTTACATAACGCGAAAATTTAAAAATGCCGTACTAAGAGCTAGTTTCCCTCAGGAGGAACTTAAAAGCCTATTATTTAGACACTTATTAATTAAAAGACCACATAAACCATTATAAGAGTCAGAAAGGCATAACTTCACATAAAAGAAAGGTTTGGAAATAGTTGTCGAATAAAATTCAGTGAATCTCGGTGTTTTGATCCGGTGTTAATTTTTGATATCACCATGCTTCAACACAATTGATTAAAACAAACCGAATTTTAGTTTAATATAAAAAAGTGCAGTAATTTGCAGGTTTTTACGTGGGGTTTTGAAGGTAAATCAATATCAATAGACGCCGAAGAGTAAAGCGCCCTGAAAAAAAGAAGAAAAAGAGAAGAGAACATGGAGGGGATAAATTTCTCTTTTCTAGTGAAAACTGTTAAAGATAGGATGAGTTAAAAAACTTTTGAAAGTATATGTTATATTGTCAGGAAACTCTATATATTCAAAGGATGGCTAAAAAACTGGAATATCAGAAGTCTGTTACTAAGAATTAGTTTACTATAATAAGAATTGCAGGAAGCTTCCCCCACAAAACTCCCTGCAATTCGACGACGACTTTGTTTATTGTACAATCTAAATATGACCTATTCTCCTATTAAAACCATAGAAAATGTTTTTCTGACTATTACTCAGATAACAAAAAGTAAAAGAGTTGAAACAACTTACTGAATCAGACGGCCATTAAAGCGTTTGGAAAGAAAAAGGGAGAGGAGTTTTGGTAAAATTATTTGTATTCTTAAAAACCGAAGAGGCTCATGGTCCCTAAACATCCAGCTCACATATATTTTGTTAACATTATAATAACAATAAACAATGTGATTAGATCCTGAACACTAATTGCGGATATTGTTATTTCTATTTTCATATTTACCCTCTCTTCGGTTCATACTTACTATTTTCACATTCAAGTTCGGGTCTCAATTGTCTTACGGTTCACATATACAACGAGCTACAAATAGACCAATATCCGTTAATTAGGGACCTCAGAGCCATTAATTACAATGTAATGTGTCATATAAAAACAATGCCAAATTCTTCAACTTGAACACTACGAGTATCGCAAATACTCTAGCGTTAAAATTGTAAGATTAGCTGTAGATTTGAAATTTAAGAGAAAGGGAATAGGAAAATATCTACTATTGGCAGCAATAGGTAAAACATTGGAAGTTTGCGAAAATATAGGATGTAGGTATATTCTGGTTGATTCTAAAAGAGATTCAATAGGATTCTATCAAAAAATAAATTTAAACTTGTAGAGAAATATAAAAATAGGGAATTTGTTCCAATGTATCTTAACCTACAGCCTATAGTTTCTGCACTCGAGAGTTCAAATGGCGAATAAAATTCGGCAAAACCCGGCATTTTGATCCGATGTTAATTTTTGATATCACTACATGCCAGCACAATTGATAAAGGAAGTGTCGGATTTTATTGAAGTGTATAATTACCGGAATTTTCCAGTTATATTCCTTTGAGATAACTATCAAAATAAAGGTTAATAAAAGTCAATTTTTCATATGGATTTATTCCAAAAAACATCATAGGGTTAAGCAGTAGTTACTTGGATATTGAGTTTGTTGAGTATGTAAAAGGATATTATCGGGAGTTTCGGGAATATAAAAAGGTTTTTTAGAGTTTTTCAAGAGAGTCATATATATTTCATTTAACAAGCCCAAGTTTCTTCAATTCAATTACAAGATTTGTCTCCATTCTTAATCGGTTTTCTCTAGCTACTATTTGCCCTACTTTCCTGTTAAATTCCGGACACTGTCGATAATTCCAGAGCGTTTGCTCTGTGATGTTTAATTTCTGTGCAATGTCTCTATACTTCATAGGCTCACATGCAAGGAGGTAAGCAGCGACCCTTTTACAAGGAGTCCACTTAAATTTATCCATAGTTATAAAATGCGTTTTATGATATTTTTAGATTCCGTACTTTTTTTAAATTTTTTGAAGAAAAGGCAAGAAATAAGGGCATTTTCAAAATATAACCACTACCAAAAGGCTTTGAATAAATAATCGTGTTCACATTAAAATTAAATTTTAAGGCGCTTGTTACTGAAAATATGGGGTCAATTATCAAGAAAGAATATTACAAACTATCAACATCCTCTACATTATTGGAAAAGTTTTCTGGAAATGCACTTAAAACAGTATTCAATGAGTCCCGTATCATTTCATCATTTACACCGAAATGCTTTAAACAGTATTCATCTATGAGATTTCCAATCGCTTTTGCAAGATCAATATTGTTTCCTGCTGGCCTGTCACCTACTCTAATATGTCTGATATAAGTTACTGCTTTCATTGTGTTAAACTCGTTTTCACAGATTACCATGGCAGCTTCTTGAATAAGATCAGGATCTTCAAGTCTACCTAATTCAATAAGTATAGTTTTTTTATAACTGTAAAAATTTAATTGTGCGACATTTGAGGATATAATGTAAGAATATTCTTCCTTTTCTCCATTACCTAAAGCAACTTGGGCAATTAAAGCATAATATTCATTAAGCTTAGTTCTATCAGTTTTATTATGACCCATGTGCTCTTTTTTCACAGAATCTTTTATTGAACCTTCGACTGTCACTCGGAGTTTTTCAGGTCTTCCGCGTTTTCTCTTATTTTCGGAAAAGTTTTCCATAAATTCATATATGAATTATCTGTATAAAAATATAATGAATAAAAGAAAAACTGGTGGAAATTTTGGTGGTATCTGAAAAGCATGCTATCAGAAAACCGCAATAGAAAAAAGAGGATTAATTTTTCACAATGTAAAAGGCCAGGCTTAATTATATCGAGAGTTTTGGGAGTATAAAAAAGGCAGTATTTTGAGTTTGTTGAGTATATAAAAAGGATATATCGATAGTTCTCGGAGTAAAAAAGTTTCCCCATATAGTGAGTTCCCCACAGGCGTGGGAATGAACCATAACTTGCTATACTCCAATTGGCTCGTTTGAAGAAAACGTCTTGATACAAAACCGAATTTTATGCCCGTTGGAATTGAGTTATTTGAGTATTAAAAAAAGGGAATTTTTGCAATTCATGGGATGCAATTTGACTGGATGCCCGATTTTAACTTTCACACTATAGCTTTCACATTGAGAAAAATACATCAAACAAGATTCTCAAAAAGTTCCTCGTTTTCAGCATCTATCCGTTCAAAATTGGAAGTAGCAAAGTATCCTGCTCATCCAGCATTTCTTCTATCATCTGGAATGTCTTTTCATTCTCCTTTTCCATCTGTTCAAAGAAGGGGATGAGTAAAGTGTTGCTGTCTGCTATGAAGTCGGCTATCATATCAAAAGTTCCTAGTTTTTTGATTTGTGAACTTATGATGTATTCACATTATTTTTCGGAGAAAAAAGTTAAGGAGAAAGGAAGGTTTACTTCCATCCTCGAGAACTCAGCATTTCAGCATTGAATAATACTGCATCCTGCCCATATTTTTGTTTGTAACCGGGATACTTCGCATTGAATTCTTCTACGAACACAGGTATATTTCTTACTATCAGATTACATCGCGATCTAGCAAAGTTTTTTAAGTCAGTCCTCATTAAATCGCAGCCTGGAAAAATGTTCATACTGTTTTCTTCTTCGTTTTTGCTCAAAAACTAGCGTTTTTTGCTCTAGGACAGGATCTAAGACAGGATGTTTTGATACATCTTGTCCGTACTCTCCGCTATCGAAAAAACACACACTTGGACAGGATCTTTTTAACTCATTAGGTGTATTTTCATTTTCTTCGTTTCGCGCTGCTTTTACTGTCTCTATATTATCACAATTGGAGTTTTTAAAATTTGATA
>DASXVB010000043.1:0-55576 GCA_036504475.1 Methanosarcina sp. | reverse complement strand
CACCAGTTACCTCTAGTGTTTAAACAAATTGATGTCAATCGAATTTCCCATAGCAACATAACCAGCAGCGTTTGGATGGCACCCGTCTCCAGAATCGTACTCTTGCCTCAGATTGTCATGACCATCGTCCAGCACAGAGTGGAAATCTATCACTTTATAGCCTTGCACATTTGAATATGATATAATCCACTTGTTCAGGTTGTTTGTTTTTATTTTCAAATTCTGTGAAACATAAGTCAGTGGCGTGATTGAGCAAAGTACTGGTGTAATTCCATTTTGTGTGGAATTCTTGCACATTGCAACTAGATCGTCTTCAATAACCTGTTCAGGCTGTCCAAGAAGAAGGTCATTGATTCCGCCCATTATTATAACAAAATTTGGATGGTGTGATATTACATCTCTATCAAACCTAGCTCGCATCTCGTAAGTCTGATCTCCACACTCACCAGCGTTGTGTATTACTGCTCCAGACAATCGTGATTGCAATACTGCAGGATATGAAGTTCCGTTTCCACAAAAACCGTATGTGATGGAATCACCCATGCACACTATAGATATTTCATTTTTATTTAGTGTGCTATTTTTGACGTCTGCACAACCAGAAAGAGATATAGATGACACAAACATGAGGATTGCTATATATTCAGTGTATTCATAAATTTTCTTCTTATATTCGACTCGTCAAATCTAGATTAACTTCAAAGTTTCTTCCATCTTTTCAGGGCTGATGGAGGGATCTTCACATAATCTCAGATGCACTGTTCGAACAAAGTGTGACGTGCGTTAAGCTTGCTTCATGGGCTTCCGGAATTTTCCGTATATTGTGCCTCAAAATTTGGAACAAACGGAATAAAGGAATCTATTGCCTCCGAGTTGGAAGGAGAAATAAAAGTCTACGCCGTCTGTCCGGGCGCTGTGGATACAGATATGTACAGGTCAATCTATTCAGATAAGCCCGATCTTAAAACAGAGCATATTGCGGAAAAGTTCTGGAACTTGCCTCGCCTGATTCGAAAGTTACATCCGGGAGGATAATTGAGATGCAGACTCCTCCAATTCCTCAGCTTTAATATTTAAGAATAGAAAGGTAGTACATCTAGCAATTCTGGCTGACTTTCAGAGACTTTATTAGCATTTTTTGCTGGAATTGTTCTTTTTCTTTGTCTTTCTTTTAAAGAATAGAAATAGACCACTCTTGATCGCAGTTATCGCCAGCAACCTTGGTCTTTTGTAAAAAGAAAAAAAGATCAGATTCTAGAATATCCGGATAAAAATAAATGTTCAGAAATATTGCTTCCAAAATTATATCCTTGTCCTACTTTATAATTAATAAAATGACTGTAAAGTAACTACTATGAGGTTGAAAGGTCAGACAGCCATTGTAGCCGGCGGGGGAAGAGGAATTGGCAGGGCTATCTACCTATCATTGGCAAGAGAAGGAGTATTTTTCAATCTAAGGTGGATCTATGTTCAGAAACCGTAAAGATGCAGGAGAAAAGCTAGCAGCTGCTCTTGAGAAATACAGAGTAGAAAATCCTATTATTCTTGCAATTCCACGTGGGGGGGTGGAAGTAGGGCTTCAGGTTGCAAGGAGGTTGAATGCTGATTTTTCCCTCGTTATAGCGAGGAAATTGCCTTTTCCAGATAACCCTGAAGCCGGGTTCGGGGCAATAGCCGAGAACGGAAGCACATTTATTTTTGAAAATGCACATTACTGGCTTCCAGAAGAAACTATTGAACGGATCAAAGAACAGCAAATTAATGAGATTGAAAGACGCATAAACATTCTCAGAGGAGGAGATCCCTTACTCAAGATCACAGGCAGAACCGTAGTTCTCATTGATGACGGCATTGCAATGGGTTCGACAATGCGGGCAGCTATTGAACTTTGCAAAAACAGGAAAGCAGAAAAGATCATAGTTGCAGTGCCTGTGGCAGGAAAAGAGGTTGCGGAAAAGATTAAAAAAGAGGTAGATGAGCTCGTAGTACTCGAGATTCCTGCACATTTTAGGGCTGTCGCTGAGGCTTACGAGAAATGGTATGATGTTTCAGACGAAGAAGTGCTCGACCTTCTTAGAGAACGAATAAGGCAAAAAGAACTGAAAGATCATCAATTTTATGGGCTTGAAACCTGAAGAAAATCTTCCTTTATGGGTATTTCTCTAAAATATTCTATAAAGGATAAAATGGTAGTTTCTACAGTAAATTGCTGAAGCTAAGATATTGGGACCATATTAAACTGGAGAAATTACTAATTCTGGAAAATCCGCTTTATTTAACCTTCTATAGTGAGAACAGGGTTTTATTTAACAAAAAAGTCAGTAGAAGGAGGTTTACTATTGTTTTGGTTTAAGCGTCTAATAAGATCAATCTTTCAGTGAGTTCTCTAATTTAAGATTCAAGACTTTCAATGTAAGAAATAACTTAAGGGTTTGAAGCATATAGAAAGAATTTCTTCACATTTCATTAAGAAGAAAAATTGTGTAGCCTTAACAAGGCTACTTGGATAGTTACAGCTGATTGTTAGTTATTTCTTCACAACCCTTCGATGGCCTCCATCCCTCAGCTTCTAAAGCTTCCAGTACTGTATAAACTCTCCTATCTGTAGTCCCGCTTAGTTCCGCTATCTCATCTATGGTTTCCTTATGGATTATTCCATCATTCCCTGCTTTACGTTGAATCAGCAATGAAGCTATTCTATTGAAGGTCTTTTTAGCCCCTTTATATTCGTTGATCTTGCTGTAATCATTTGTTAATGATAAATTTAAGAACTCTCTCGCAAATTGTTTTGATGTGTCACTAACCTTCACTCCCTTCTCTGGTGTCCATTCTAAAAAATCTAATTTGCATGCTTGCAATTCTGCAAGATACATTTCATCATTTTGATCTTCCATAAAATTTACCAACTCCTAAAATTATTGTTTATCCTATTTTTCTCCTACTATCTACTAAGATGTCTGAGTAATAAAGTACTTTTCAATTCAGGATTCTATGAAAAGTATGCGTAAAGGCAAAACTTGGAATTTGAGACCAAATTTATCACATCAGTTATCTCATATTTCTATACTGAAGTGCGTTTTTTCAAGCACTCGAGAATGTGATCTAACTCTGCTTGATACAACAAGGAACGTAATGCTTTTCCGTACTTATAAATTTTTAGAGTTTGTAATTATCTTCAAAAATTCTGTATTCTTTTGATTTGTCAAAACCACTAAACTTTCCCAATAGCGTATTATGCACATAAATAAAATACTTTTAAATATAATATATGCCCGGCAATTTTAACTTTATGAACTATCTCGTGAACCCCAATTCATGAACCTAAATTAATAAAAACATCAGGAGGCATTTAGACGCAGTACAGTATGGGCATTGATGCAGGAGGTACCTACACTGATTCGATCATTATTCGGGACTCCGATGGCAAAGTGATGGATTCTAATAAAGCGCTTACCACCTATCCCAACCTGCTTACAGGAATAAAAAATTCCATCGATGGGCTGGATGAAAAATATCTAAAAGATGTAAAAATGATTTCTGTTTCTACAACGCTTGCTACAAATACGATCCTTGAAAAAAATGGCTATCCTGTAGGTTTGATCCTTGTAGGAGATTATGAAATTCCGGAAAGAACGGATATTGAGTTCTATACTGTCGTAAAAGGAGGGCACGACCATCATGGGGCTGAACTGTTTTCCCTTGACATGGAAGCTGTGAAAGCTTTTGTCAATAAGGTTAAGGACAAGGTTTCGGCTTTTGCGGTTTCTTCTTATTTTAGTATCCGCAATCCTGCTCATGAACTGGCAATTAAAGCCCGCATCCAAGAACTTACAGGAATGCCAGTAGTTTGCGGGCATGAACTCTCCCTTGATCTTGGAGCCTATGAGAGAGGAATTACGGCCTACCTGAATGCCCAGCTAATTCCTATTGCAAACCAGTTTATCCGCTCAATCAGGGAAGAAATCTCCAGGCGGGGAATGAATTCTAGGCTGCTAATGCTCAAATGCGATGGTTCCGTTGTGGGCATTAATGAAGCCTTGGAAAAACCAATTGAATCCATATTTTCGGGCCCTGCAGCAAGCCTTGTAGGAGCATCTCACCTTTCAGGGCTTGAAACCTGTGCAGTTATTGATGTAGGGGGAACAAGTACGGATGTTTCCATGCTTGAACACGGAGTTCCAGAACTCTGTGAGGAAGGAGCTGTAGTTGGAGGCTGGCAGACAAAGGTTAAAGCCCTCCGGATGGAAACCTCAGCAATGGGAGGAGACAGCCATGTCTGGGTCAGGAATATGAAAATAAATATAGGTCCAAGGCGAGTTATCCCACTATGTGTTGCAGCTGTCAAATATCCGGGTTTTCTCGAAGCCCTGAAAATAGGAAGGATTCCAGGGGCTATGCACCTTGAAGAGAACGTGCAGCCTACTAAATTCTTTGTAAGGACAGGGGTTGAACTTTCGGATCTTGGAAAGCTTGAAAAAGAACTCTTTGACAGAATAGGAGATTTCCCGACCTCTCTTAATGATGTTTTCTGGGAAACCAAGAAAACGCTTTCTCCGGGCCTGCTTGATTCACTCATAAGAAAACGCCTGATTCAGGCAATCGGTTTTACCCCAACCGATGCGCTCCACGTGCTTGGGGAATATACAGCCTGGGATCAAGAAGCCTCAAAAATAGGAGCAAAACTTCTGGAACGTTATACCCAGACCGACCATATCGAGTTCTGCAAACAGATAAAACAGGACGTTGCAAGGAATATGGCCTTAAATCTAGTATCTTTTATCCAGAAAGATGTGCCTTCTTCCGAAATCGAAAAAATTATCCTGTCCGACAGGTTTACGCAGTTCCGGATGAAAATTCCTGTAGTGCTGATAGGAGGTCCTGTAGTAGCATACATAAAAGAGTTAAAGCAGATTCTCGACGCTGAAATCATAATTCCGAAGCATGCTGAGGTAGGAAATGCCGTAGGAGCCGTTGTGGGCAAGGGTATAAAAAGGATCGAAATCCTGATTAAAAGTACCTACTCAAAAGATAAGAAACGACTCGTCCTTTTATTTTCGCCTCAGGGCAGGGAAACTTTTGGAAGCTATCCCGAAGCTATGGAATATGCTGACGCTCTAGGAAGAAAACTTGTTATGGAATATATGACCGAAGCCGGGCTTGATAAAGGAAAGGTCCAGATTGAAGTCAATAAAAAAAATATCGCTTTGAGTAAAGCAGGGTCAATACCCATAGAAACAAAACTTGTTTTTGTTGGAGTTGGAATACCAACAGTTTAAGTTCCGGAAATTTCCCGGAACATTTCTGTTTTTCTCTCAATAATGCAGATAATACAATTGCTGAATTCAGAGTTTATTCTTTAACTTGATGTCTGTCTCTGAGCAATTGCTTATTTGCAAAATTAATAAACTTTTGGTTCGGAAAAAAGGGTTTTCGGATGGGTCGAATGAAGCTTACTATCCTGACTTCTGCGGTCAGAAAATCAGCATATAATTATGGAATAAATGAAACAGCGCTCTAAATGATATGGAAAGGGTATGCAAAACATCAGGAAATAAAGATGGAGATCTAAAAATGGCATATAGTTCAAAAATGGTAAATGATTCAAAAATGGCATATGAGCTGGGTATCGATGCAGGTGGAACTTATACTGATTCAGTTTTAATTAGGAAATCGGATGGAAGAGTTGTATGTTCAAACAAAGCACTCACAACATATCCTGATCCTCTTGGGGGAATAAAGGAGTCTATTGATGGCCTTGACCCGGAAAAATTAAAACTCGTGACTATAATTTCGGTTTCAACTACTCTTGCCACCAATACTATTCTTGAAAAAACAGGATATCCTGTAGGATTGATTCTTATCGGAAATTATGAGATCCCTGAAGACTCTGAAATTGAAAACTGGATAATGGTGAAGGGAGGACATGACAGTAATGGCGAGGAGGTAGCAGCCCTTGATCTGTTAGCAGTAGAAAATTTTGTACTTGGAATAAAAGATAGGGTTTCGGCTTTTGCAGTTTCTTCCTATTTCAGTGTCCGAAACCCTGAGCATGAGCTGCGTGTAAAGACCCTTATCCAAGAACTTACAGGGCTGCCTGTTGTCTGCGGACACGAACTTGCTCAGTCCCTCGGAGCCTATGAAAGAGGAGTTACTGCCTACCTCAATGCTCAGCTCCTACCTGTGGCAGAGGGTTTCTTAAAGACGGTAGTGAGTGAAATTGAAAGAAGAGGACTCAACCCTAGAATTGCTATGCTCCGCTGTGATGGGTCTGTGGTAAGCATGCATGAAGCCATGAAAAAGCCTATCGAATCGGTCTTTTCAGGTCCTGCAGCAAGTCTTCTAGGGGCTTCTTATCTGTCCGAATGTGAGACCTGTACTGTAATTGACGTTGGAGGAACAAGCACAGATGTCTCCCTTATTTATAAAGGGCTTCCTTACCTTAGTGAAGCGGGAGCAGTTGTAGGCGGCTGGCAAACCAAAGTCAGGGCTCTGCGTATGGAAACTTCAGCAATGGGCGGGGACAGCCATATCTGGGTTCAGAGTAGCAATATAAACATAGGTCCAAAAAGAGTTATTCCACTTTGCAGAGCCGCAGCTCTGTATCCAGATTTCAGGAACATTTTGAAAAAACGCTGGATTCCGGATAGGCTCAAATTGAACGAACATATTCAGGCAACAAAATTCTTTGTCCGAACAGGGCAGGAGTCCGTTAATTTGATCCGAGAAGAAAAAGAGCTCCTTGCCCTTATAGGAAATGAACCTCTTTCTCTCAAAGATGTTTATTGGGACAGAAACATCCTGCCTTCTAGGAAAGTGATGGATTCTCTGATTCAGAAGCGGCTTGTTCAGGCAATCGGTTTTACCCCTACGGATGCTCTTCATGTTCTTGGAGAGTATACTGAATGGAATACGGAAGCTTCGGAAATCGGTGCTACCCTACTTGCAAACTTCATGGGGATTGACAGGCAGGAATTTTGTTTAAAAGTTAAGCGGCTCTTTGCAAGAAACATGGCCAAAGATCTCATTGCTTTTCTAATGGAAGGGATTGATAGAACCGAAATCCAAAAAATGCTTGAAGGAAATTTCTTCTCTCGCTTTAAAGTGGATATTCCTGTTGTCCTGCTTGGAGGTCCGGTTCGAGCTTATGTGAACGAACTGAATAAGCTTATAGATGCCGAAATTCTTGTTCCTGAATACTCAGATGTTGGAAATGCGGTCGGAGCTCTTGCAGGAAAAGGGACAAAACGTATTGAGATAACTGTACGCACACTTTATAGTGAGTCAAAGTATGATCTTAAAACGAAAGGCATCTTTGTATACACTCCTCTCGGAAGGAGGCATTTCGTGATAAGGAGTGAAGCCTTAGAATTTGCTGAAGAGTTTGGGAGAAAGCTAATTCTTGATTATATGTCCGAATCTGGACTTTTTCCGGACCAGGTTACGGTTAGTGTAGAAAAGAAAGATATAAAGACCCATGATAGTGAAATTCCAATAGAAACCAGATTTATCTTTGAAGGAATTGCGAATTCTGATGTCTACGAAGAATGTTTATGAAGAAAATAAATCTGGAAAGAGAAAGACATGAAGGCTTATAAACAGATAATAAAGTAGAATCATTCTCTTAATTGTAATTTTTATAAGGAAACATCTGTCTCTGAAAATTATAAATGAAAAGGATAAAGTTCATAACTCAGGTGTACATTTGAGACATGAAAGATAGTACTATCAGCCCAATAGTTTAGCATACTACTGTACAAAAGTTTTAATTATCTATGTGTGTATTGGTTGCTTATACAATGGAAACCGCACAGCAAGCACATAAAATCCTTAAGGAGTTAACATGATCCCAAGAAAAGCATTTTTGACAAAGGGTACCGGGGTACACAAAGACAGATTAGCATCCTTTGAACTTGCGCTAAGGGCTGCAAAAATCGAGAAATATAATCTTGTAAGTGTTTCAAGTATTCTGCCCCCAAATTGCAAAATAGTACCCAGAGAAGAAGGAGTCCAGGAGTTAAAACCCGGTGCTATTGTCCATTGTGTACTCGCAAGGAATGATACTAAAGAGCCTCATCGGTTAATGGCTTCAGCTATTGGAACTGCGGTCCCTGTAAATGAAGAAAATTACGGTTATATTTCTGAACATCACTCTTTTGGAGAAGAAGAAATTATTGCAGGAGAATATGCTGAAGACTTGGCAGCGACAATGCTTGCGACTACCCTTGGCATAGAATTTGATGCTGAAATGGCTTGGCATGAGAGAGAGCAGGTCTACAAGGCAAGCGGGCATATTTTTGATACGTTCCATATTTGCCAGACTGCAAACGGCGACAAGGACGGAAAATGGACCACGGTTGTAGCTGCTATGGTCTTTGTAACAAAACCTGAGTAATAAAAATTAAAAAATGAAAGTAATATTTAATGATAGATTTAAAAATTTAGTAAAAAATATTAAGTTATACTAAGTTATATTCTAAATATCAACTTAGCGAGTTATTGACAACAGTTTAGAGCTTTTCGATATGAATAAGGGGAAGAAATTATGGCTTCCCCACCTCATAACATTATACTATGTCTTGAGATTATTTTTTCTTACTTAATTAAGTTTCAGGTGAATCAATTAGTTGAACACCTTGAATTGCCATACTCAATTCTCTTGTATCATTATTCTTTAGCTCTGGGAAGTCACATGGACTTTCTGTGCCTTCAGGTACATTTAAAAGAATAATGTTTTTTCCGTTCTTTAAGGTGATCGGGAGATTTACTGTGCTTAAACTAGTGTTGACAATTTGTTTACTTTGGAGAGTTTTGCCGTTATAAACCTCCAGCGTTTTTGGGGTATGTAAACTACTTGCTTTGAGTTTTAATGTTGTATTCTCAGCAGCACCGGAATAAATTAACAATGTAGCATTGTTTGATATCCATCTAGTTGTTGTGTCATCCCAATTCTCCAGACTATTCCATCTGTCACCTAAAAGCATAAACGGATGAATTGTTTCATTAGGAACATGATACACAATTAGCTGATCTTCATCATATATATCAGGTTCAGTTTTAAGCGTCTTATTTAGTAAATTATTTACAAAATTTAGCTGATCGTTCGAGAGGTCATCTCTATGAATAATAATGTACCTTACATTATTAGCATTTAAGACTGAAGTGCCTATTTCAGTTACATCCTGCTGTAAAATGTCTTTAGTTTCTAGGGAGTAATATTGTAGTTCTTTGATAAATGGAGTTTGTCTTTGGAAATCACTGGCGTTGACTGGATATCTTGCTGCATATCCACCGACAAGAGCTTTACTATGGATTGTCTGATAATACAAATATTTAAAATCCATATATCCGGCGTTAGAGTTTTGCGGAATTTCAAGCAACCCATAGTTATCAGTGTCATTACTTATTTTATAGTAAAAATCAGGAATATTTACCTGCGTAGTTGGATACGGAATACATAGGTATTCAAAAATCAGCAGGAGGCCAACTATTGAAAATATGAGTTTTTTTCTTTTGGGCTTATATTTAAGTAATTCCGAAAAACCATAACCTGCTAAAACAGAATATCCAAGTGTTGCTATGACAAAAAATCTGCCAACTGCCCGACAGTTATTCAGGAAGGGAATTGTATTATATAGTAGCTGATATAAAAGGGGTACTTTTATATTATAATCAGTGAAAGTAGATGTACCGTTAAAATGTAAAATAGGTCCTAAACTAACTATTGTAAATAAAAATGTAGATATTAACCAGAACTTTATGTCAGGTTTTCTCCTTGATTTAAGGAGTGAAAGTGCTGAAAGCCCCAGAACAATGTATCCTATAAAGTTCACTCTTTCAGCAAACCAGCTTGGGAGATTTGAATATAAATCTGATGTAAATCGGCCAAATAACGGATGTAGATGAGAAGGAAGTAAAAAGCTCATTAAATCATTTGATAAATTTGGAATCTCGTCAATATGTGGCTTTAAGAAGTTTTGCTCTGAAAGAGCGATCGAGATCTCATCAATTGTTAAAGGTAAAATTCCGAGGAAAGTGACTCCACCAAAAAGGAAATATTTCTTGGCTATTTCTTTCAAAGAATAAATAAAGTTTTTTTCGGAACTGAGAGTCATATAAAAATCATAAAAAAATACTAATCCCGTAAAGATTCCCATAAATAGCATATACTGAAGGTCACTCATTGCTACTAAAATAAAAAATATTCCTGCAAGGATTGGATTTTTTGTTCCTCCTTCTTTAACTGTTTTCATAAGAAACAGCGCACAAAAGGGAATCCATTCAACAGTTGCTGCTCCAAAAAAATACAGTGCTCTGGAAAAGTGGTATGGAGAAAATGCGAATACAATTCCTGCAATAAAGGCAGCATATTTATTATCCGTAAGATATTTTACCAGCAAATACGAACCAATAGCTCCTATTATAAAAGTTAAAAGCCACAATAGTGTGTATATAACATGCAGCTCTAAAAAGGGAGACAGTAATACGTATAATATTTGATTAAATGCTGATGAAAACGCCGTTGATTCTATACCATTCGGATAAAAAAGTAGATTATCATGCGTTAAAGCAGTTAAATTTGCTTCCTTTATTGCTATTTTTGTGTACCATAAGATTCTCATCCACTGGAGAGAATCCGCACCTGTCCCAGGAATCTCGGTTTTGATCTTAAATAATACGGGATAAGTAAGAATAGCTGTCAAAAAGATATATGCCATTCCCACTAGAGAATATTCCTTTAGATTGTTAAAACGTTTATTGTTATTACTTAGGTTTTTTTCCTGATTAGGTGTTTTTTTAATTTCCATGAAAATTGGCTCCCAATTTCCAGAATTTTTCTGTTTTTATATTTTAAAGAAAATTTTATTTATTTTTTGCATAGAACCATAGTCCAGGGAAACGGCTTTCGGACCTCTAATACTTCGAAATAAGTTTCTAGTAAACGCACGAAATTTCCTGAACTCCAGTTTTGAACATGTTCAATATCATTCCCAAAGCGTATCAAATTTTTACCCCGCAAAAAATTCATCGCACAAAAATAAGGTTCATTGGGCACACTGAGAATACAGTAATTTTTAGTTATTCGTCTGATTTCCTTAAGGGCTAACTCTGGCCTTTCGAGGTGTTCCAGTACTTCTGTTGCTATAACGAGATCGAAACTTTTTTCTTTAAAAGAAATATTATATATACTCCCAGAACACAGATTGCAGTCTGGATTTTTTTTCTTTGCAATCTTTATAGCGCTCCTCGAAATATCGATGCCCGTTGTATTTGGAAAGTCAAGGTTATTTATCACAAATCCTTCCCCACAACCGATATCAATAATATTATTTATATCTTCTAAAGGGGCCACAGTTTCTTTTAAGTTTTTCATAAAGTTTGCTATCACTATACCCATAAACGGATTTTTAGAATTATATTTTTTATAATTTCTACTCTGGTTCTGGTTCATTTAGCCCCTCCTGTTTAAAATGCACAATTTTTGTTTTTGATTCTCAAGTTTATTTCAATTTATTGTTCGTTCGTTTTGACTTGATTATTATCAATATCATTTTTATGATAATGCAATAATTTTATAACACTTCGATCTTAATCACTCAAATTTTAACGTTTTTTCTTAAAGTAAGCACGAACCCAAATACTGCTGGTAATAGTGTAGTAAGGAAATAAAGAATTATTGAGCAGGAAAAACCGTATGCTGAACTTTCATTCAGCATATGGAATATCGTGACACTTACGAGTTCTCGGACTCCAAAACCTGAGATGGAAATTGGAAAATTACCCAAAACTACTACTATTGGGAGGGAAAACATAAGTAAGCTGTTTAATGAAGGATTTAAAGATTTTATTACTATCCAGTACACAATTAAGTTCAATAAATAGTATCCAAAAGTTAACGAAAAAACAGAAAAAATAACCTTTTTATTTCCCGCGATTTCCTTTATTGTTTTAATATAGTTCTCTTTATATTCGGTATTTTGTGAAAACATTCCAAAAACTAGGGTTACGATCTTTTCATTTGTGATGATGAACATTCCAGCAGCAAAAATCGCCATTACTGATGCCATTAGGTATATCAAATTTTTATCATTAAAAAAGAGAACTATCGATAGTACACTCAAAATCATAAGACAGATCATATCTATAATTCTGTCCATTATTACAGTTGGAATGCTTCTAGAACTCTCAGCGTTTAAGTAAAAAGACCTCGATACTTCTCCAGTCCTGCCTGGGGTAATAGCTCCATAGAACGTCCCTATTAGAATTATATCCAGTGATCTTCTAGTTGGAACTTTAACATTGATGCAGTTAAGTAGAGCCTGCCATTTTCTTGCTTTTACTAAATACATAAGCACAATAAAAGGAAGAGAAATAGAGAGTAAACTTATATTTGTTTGAGTAAAGGTTTCGTAGAGAGTATTTACATCAAGTTTACTTATAAGGTAAAGCATCAATCCTAAACTGATTGCAGCTTTACCTATCGTTTTCCAGTTCATAACTATCATACTTTATTATATAATCATCATTATTTCTAGAGTTTGCAATCATCTCTCCAAGCAATCCAAGTGAGATAAACTGAAATCCAAGAACCATAAGTAATATTCCCAACATTAACAGAGGCCTGCTCCCTATCTTGATACCCCTGACCCATAAAGAGATCAGGTCCAGATTTATGATCATTGCGGAAAATATTAGTAAGAAGCCGACACCCCCAAATATATGGAGAGGTCTTTTCTTGTATAGAGTCAAAAATGTGACTGTAATTAGATCCAGAAAGCCTTTAAAAAGCCTTTCAATTCCATATTTAGATTTTCCATGTATTCTGGGATGGTGTTCGACTTCTATTTCTCCAACGGTGTATCCTTTCCAGTGAGCTAGAGCTGGAATATAGCGATGGAATTCTCCATATAATTTCACATTCTCTACAACATAATTTCTGTAACCTTTGAATCCACAGTTGAAGTCATGAATTTTGACTCCTGTGATATATCGAGTCAATGCATTGAAGAATTTTGAGGGGATAGTCTTTGAAATAGGATCATGCCTTTTACCCTTCCAGCCTGAAACCATATCATATTCGTTTAATTTCTCAAGAAACCTTGGAATTTCTTTGGGATCATCTTGCAGATCTCCATCCAGAGTAATAACGAAATTTCCCTTTGATTTCTTGAACCCGCAGGAGAGAGCCGCAGATTTTCCATAATTCCTTTGGAACCTTACAATCTTAACTCTGCTGTCTTTGATTGCCTTTAATTTCTTAAAAGTATCATCGATAGACCCATCGTCTACGAAAATGATCTCAGATGTTTTTCCCAGTCTGGAAAGAACTACATTCAATTGGTTATATAATTCCTCTACGTTTTCTCCTTCATTGCAAACCGGGATTACGATTGAGAGATCTAATTTATCGGACATTTACCGTTTTCTCCTAGACAGTATCTCAGTTTATCTGTAAAATTGAAGCTTATGAAATTTTAAGACTTAAATTTACGCTCATCAAATCCTAATGTATAAAAGGAAAATTTGATTTGAAATTGGCAGCAAATCAAAATAAAGCCTCCTCTACAATAATATTTTAAGCCACTTCGAAGTCCCTACAAAACTAATTTCTATATTTTTAATCAATTCTTATTAATCAGAAGCTCCTTGAGCTATAAAGTAAACCTAAATAAAGATTACTAACGTAGAAGTAATCTCCAATTCTCACCACAAGTTTCTCTACTAAAATTATAAAAAGCAATATAGTTTTTCCTTTTATAAAAATAGGGCTTACGCGGTTGAAATGATAAATCAATAGCATTAAACTTTTAACTGTTTAAAACACTAAATAATTTACAACGCCCAATATGCTCGATTTGTACTTCAAGTGCGTAAGTCCTATTGTTAAGCTCACAATATATTTTCCTGCTTTACTGTATGTTGATCTGGTTTTTTTTGGTCGAATACCTCCATCTTCAAAAACATTCTCACTACGTTGCATTTTTAGATAAATCTGCGAATTGCAGATATAAAGGAATATAACCAGAGCCTAATATTAGAACTAAAGTTATTAGACGTCTGTACATGCGCTTGGTTACTTAATGCTGCGATATATTTTGCAAATGCATCCCCTATTAATTTGTTAGCTGCTTGAGTCGGATGGATGCTGTCTACATAATTGGTAGAGTTATATCCATCATACTGCGAGTTATTGGGAGTGGTATCGATTATATCATACACATTAAAAACATTGTACCCAGCAGCAAGTGCTTGTGTAGACAAATTCTGGTCTAGGTATGTCGTGTTCATCTCAAAATTTCTTCTAGGTGGGGTTAACAGAATGATCGGCGTAGCTCCGTGAGCCTTTGCCTGCGATGCCATCCACAAAATGTCATCAATAATAGATTGTTGAGAACGCATCTCTTTCAAATCATTAGCACCGTACATAATGGTTACATATTTGGGATTAAATACCGCCATTTCGTCTAAAAACCTTACTCGTCCGGACGCAGCTGTCTCTCCTCCAAGCCCAGCATTGTAAAATACATAGCCGCTGTTACCTAGCGTAATATTAGCGTAATGAATGTATGCACCATAAGGTAACCCAGCCGCGCCGCCAGCGGTAATTGAGTCACCCATATTAAGCACCGTTATTGCTGTAGAATCATTGCATGTGGTTGCGAGTGTGGAACGACTGGTACAATTTGTATAAACATTGGTTCCGGAGTATGCATCCGATGAAAAATCAAACCATATTCCCTGATAGATACTATCGCGTCCAAAAGATTCTCCTATGCAGTTTACAAAAGTATTGTATGTGGTTCTACCAGTCAGCTTAATACCAAATTTCAAATAAGATGATCCAGTGCTATTGAGAAAAGTATTCCTTGAAGAGTTACTCAGCAATATTCCACTGCCTCCTATACTCGCATTTGTATACCCAATTGAGGTACTAACAGTGTCTTTTGTGCAGTTTGTGAAAGAAATACCGTTACTATTATTTGAATAACCAGCACAGTTAGATATATTATTGTTATTTGATGTAGTGAAATCAATTCCACTACCCGTTTTCGAGTGTCCTATGCAATTTGACACTATGTTATTATTTGCATTTGTAAGACATATCGCGTAATGCGAGTTAGATACAGCTGAACAGTTTGTTACACTTGAATTGCGTGCATCTATGTATAATCCTGTGCCTTCAACTGATGATGTATTGCACCTGTCAACTGTTACAGTGGATCCCGTGACGTGTATACCAGATCCTGCTATACTTGATGCAGAACAATTACTGATTAGAGTTTTTGCTGTGTTTTGAATATGAATTCCATTTGACGACGTACTTGAGCTGTGCTGTATGATAGTTACGTTTTTTATAGTGATGTTATTGTAGTTGTTGCTGGTTATCCCCTCACCAGCGCCAGTTAATCCACAATCTATTGTGTATCCATTTCCATCAAAAACAATATCATTTGCTGCTACAGAAAACGCTGTCGTGTCTGCCGATATATTTCCCGTTAATACATACGTTGTTCCTGATGAATTCAAACTGTAATCAGATATGTGTCCTGCTGGAATCTCAACCGCCGACGCTGTTCCGGTCAGACATAAGAGCAAAAATACAAACAGCAAAGATTTCAATATGACCAACTCCTTAAAGGCACCAATATTGGGACCTTCATCTTACTTTGTAGAGGTTCTTTATCCTCCAAAATTTCTTAACGCTTAGCAGGTGCCTTTTGAGCTATAAATAAATTTGGCATCGTCGTGAATTTGCTGTAAATTTAAAGTTAAGTCTTTTTCATTGTGGACAAAAATATATCTTGAGATCTCAAATTTTCTACCCAACAACTTTTTTAAATTTATTATCTTACAGAAAACGAAAGTGATATTTCTTGAATAACGTGTACAAATACATGAAAGTGCTGCAGATTGTAGTATTTTTATGCTAAATTGAACATATTGCCCCAATATTTTGTGGACTTGTTTGGTACTAATTTATGATGATATTCCTGATTATGTGATGTCCATTATCAACTACACGTGCATTTATTTCTTCACCTGTCATTGTAACCAAAAAACTGACTGAAGTAAAATTTCAAGTTATTTTTTATTTTTACGTGTTTTTAACTCCTCATTAGTTATTAATTTAGGAATAAGCAGTTAAAGTGAGATTTATTTTTAGAGAACGCCACTTTTTCACTTAAACTGCATAAATCCTATTTTTTATTTACTATTGTCTTGTTGGCTCACAGTCAACGATTCTGAAATAGAAAACGTAAAATATAATGTTACTTGCATGTATAAAAATTTCCAGAGTTTTTTCTTTTAAAAAGAAGCTTTTAATAACTTTTAATGTAAAATAAAATTTAATATAACACATTTAATACTTTATCATATTCAAAGAAGGGTTTTATAACGAAAAAAGCTAGTATTTATCTTTCTATTTGCAATTTAAGCATTTTATTGGATTTTAAATCTTTAATATTTATCATTTAATACTTTATTTAGATTGTTATCAAATTTTATTTTTCATTTGACTAATTACCTTTAATTAAAAACTCTAAATGGAATCTCTATTCAAATAATTATTATATTGGCTTTTCAGGACAAAACGAATAGCCTACTTTATTTCCTCATCAAAGATCCATTCGATTTTTGCAGATGCGCTCCCATCACGCCTGCGCAGATATAGGCAGGTTCCGAAATTGGCCAGTATAACATTAACTATCTTCCCAATTTTTCAAGGCAAAAACATAAAATATTTTGAAATATACAGTAACAATAAAAATTAAATTTTTTGCATGACTCAATAGAGTTTGGAGCCTTTACTAAATCTTGATCACCCTATTTTTTATGGAGAAGATAAGTTATGACTTCTATACAAACTAATAAAAAATTTATATTTATCTTATTGTTAGTTTGTGTCACTTTGATATATTTTATCAATACAAAAGCAGAAAATAATCCATACAATTCAGCAAATATTACCGTATATTCTGGAGATTCAATACAACAAGCGATAAACAATGCCAAATCCAGTGGCACTATTATTGTTTATCCAGGTCTATATAAAGAAAATCTGATTTTAGATAAATCTCTAGTTATAATATCAAAGGAAGGAAAATCAACGAATACTGTCATTGAAGCAAAAGACCCTGAGAAAGATGTATTTCATGTAACTGCAGATAACGTAACAATTAAAGGATTCAATATAACTGGGGCACAGAGTAACTGCGGGATCTACTATAGTGGTTCTTATGGTAATATAGCCAATAATACATTAATTTATAACAAGTATGGTATTTTATTGAAAAAATCTTTACTGATAGATTCTAAGAATACAACGATTGAAAATAACGTTGTATCTGATAACGAAAATGGAATTTATCTTCAAGATACTCACGGTAACTGTTTAGAAAATAACAATATATCCAATACTGAGATAAAGATTAATATAAATGGAATTTA
Organism: Methanosarcina sp.; assembly: GCA_036504475.1. Taxonomy (GTDB): domain Archaea; phylum Halobacteriota; class Methanosarcinia; order Methanosarcinales; family Methanosarcinaceae; genus Methanosarcina. The sequence goes on along the minus strand of DASXVB010000043.1, from coordinate 38,128 downwards.
TCTTGAAGATTCTGAGGACAATAAATTGATTAATAATAATGTTTCAAACAGTTGGAGAGGTATATATCTAACTGGTTCTTCACATAATGAGCTAAATAAAAATATAGTTTCATCTAATTATTTCAGCATTAATCTTTTAAATTCAAATAATAACAGATTTCTAAACAATTTAATCAATTTAAATGCATACACATTTTCAATCACATTAAAAAATTCTCACAATAATATATTAAAAGGTAACAAAGCAGGTTTGAATTCCGATTTTAAAGTATTCTACGCATCTGACAGTAAAAACAACACGCTTGAAGGTGAACAATACACTGTAAATGAACAACATACTGGCGGCGTACTTAGAGTGAAATAATATAGCTCTTTAATTTGCTGATGGATGATAACACTGAGAAAACTGACTTCGGAGACTCTCCAAGAATTTCTCCATTAATCATTGCATTAAGGCTTCATTTTTACATTGACTAATCATAAAAGAATAATTAATATATCTGGCTTTGTTCCATCAACCTAAGACTTCATAGAACCCTTATTTTAGTCAGCGCTTATTTAATAAATATTGTATTATGGCTGTCCTGATCATCAGCCGAGGGCATCATTCTGTTGCAAAATTCAATCCAAAAAGATATTTTTGCAACAAAGCCTCTAAATTCCGATTATTCTTCTTTCTTATAGTTTTGAATGCAGATATCACACTGATTTAATCAAAACTCTCTAATTGACGTTTCTGGGGTTTTCGGTCAAACCTTTTTTGAAAAGGTTTGCGTGACTCCGGATATTTTTTCTTTGGGAATAAGTTCGTTTTCTGTTTTGGTTTCTTCTTCCAGGCTTACCAGAAAAGAGCTGGAAAGAATAAAAATACATCCTATCAGGGTTTTAGCAGATATTGGATCTTTTAAGAGGATATAAGCGAAGAAAATCGTACTTACAGGCTCAAGCAGGGAAAGTATGCTCGCGTTCTGGGCTTTAACATGCTCAAGTCCTGTAAAGTAAAGAATTGAACCTACTGAGGTGATTGTTACTCCGAGGAAGAGTAGAACAGGCAGGTTCTCTATAAAGGCTTTAGCCGGAGCCTGTGTTACAAAAGGAAGCAACAATAAAACCGTTACACAGGTTGAGATAAAAAGCTGCTCAAGGCCTGAATATTCGTTCCTGAGGTGGCGGGAAGTAATGGTAATACAAGCATAAAAAAGGCCTGAAAAAAGCCCCATCAACACTCCAAATAGGTATCCAGGCTCAAGCTTCGAGCCAAAAACAAGGTTTTCAGGACCTATTACAATTATAACCCCTATAAGAGAAAGAATCAAGGCAACAAGGCTCTTTCTATTATATTTTTCTTTCAGGAGGATAGGAGCAAGCAGCAAAACGTAAAATGGAGCCGTATAAAGGAGAAGTACAGATATCGAGACATTTGTAAAGCTCACTGCGGTATAATAAGAGACCATTGCACCTGCCTGCCAGGCTCCAAGTAACATCAGGATTTTTCGCTTTCTCCGGAGCTTAATTCCTGAAAGACTTCCAGTAACTGCCAGATAGCCTGCAAGCGCAAGAAGCCCAAAAAGAAGCTGGTAAAATACAACGGGTCCTGCAGCCATATTCTTTACGTACATGAAAAAAATTCCTGAAAACCCGTAAATAACGGATGCGGCAATTACCTGAATATTTGCCTTTATATGCTGTGGCTCCATGACTCTCAAGATAGGAAATCAGATTTAATAAGACTTTCTCGAACCCAATTAAATAATCTAAGGACGAGTCGCAGTCAGTCATTAACTTATAAATCGGGTCTAATAATTCTATCAAAAAACACTCTTTATAAAAGTAATTTTGATTTTCTTAAATCCCATTAAAAAATATATATGAATAGGCGAGTGAGGAAAAAGAATGATAAGAGGCATGTTTGGGTTGCTTCTTTAACCGTCCATTCTCAGCACGCCTATGCATTTCACTCACATATATCTCCTTAAATACACTGATTTTCTTGTAGTTTTCTTGTAGCCTTTAATTATACTAATTTTCCCTTAGAGCTATCTTAAAACTAAACTTGATCTTAAAGATCGAAATTCAATTTATCTATTACATTCATATCTTTGGTTGCTCGCAAGCTCCTCCAAAGTCAGCCTTAATAGAAGGCATGCGGCCAGACCCATTTAGAGGTTTATTGTGGGTCTGAATGAGTTCATACCATCTCTTGAAAGCTTCAATGAACATAATGGCAGTAAGGAACATTAGTATGGCACTCAGGAAAACCAGCAGATATTGTCCTTTAGGTAGATAATTGGTAACAATGTTCAGATATCCAGCGCTGAAAGTGACAGGAATCATAAATAGTCCTGGTATGGTTGTGATTAAAGCATACTTACCCTTGCCCATGCGCAATATCATGGTAGTACCTATTATTAACGCACATGCTGCTAGTAATTGATTAGACATGCCGAATATCGGCCAGATAGTGGTTATGTTGCCAGTGTAAAGCAGGTAACCCCATGAAACAGTGAAAAGAAAGCTAGTTATAGCAATGCCTGGCATCCATTTCTTCTCGCTGAACTTGGGGATTATTCTGCCAACCATCTCTTGAAGTAGATATCTGCCTGCTCGAGTTCCTGTATCTACAGCGGTCAGGATAAACAGCGCCTCAAACATTAGTACAAAGTGATACCAGTAACCCATCAGATGACTCATGAAGGAAATTGAGGAGAAAATATATGCCATGCCTACTGCCAGAGAAACTCCACCTCCAGTTCTTCCCTGAAGGGTCTCTCCTACGGCAGCAGCCAATTGAGGAAGATGGACTGGTGTCATGCCAAGTGCGGCATATGCTGAACTCGAAGCATTTATGGCAAAATAGTCCTGCGGCAAAAGAACACAAGCTGCGATGAGAGCCATTATGGCTACGAAGCCTTCAACCAGCATAGCACCGTATCCAATGAAAAGAATATCCTTTTCACTAGAGATCATCTTGGGAGTTGTCCCGCTGGCAATAATAGAATGGAAGCCAGATATTGCTCCACAGGCTATGGTGATAAAAAGAAATGGAAAGACTGAGCCTTGGATAATGGGACCTCCACCATGTACATAACTGGTAACTGCGGGCATGTTCATCTCAGGATGAACTAGGAATATACCCAGAGCGAGAGCAGAGATAGTTCCCAGCTTGAGATATGTAGATAGGTAGTCCCTTGGGCAGAGTAGAAGCCAAACAGGCAGAACGGAGGCCACAAAACCATATATCGGAATTGATACCGCCAGAGCATCTTTAGAGAAAGTAAGTATTGGGGCTAATACAGGATTAGCAGCTACATAAGGGCCCAGATATATCACAATGGCTAGGAGAATTACACCTAAAATACTTCCGCCTTTTACATCTCCCGGTCTCAAAACATGAATGTAAAAGCCCATGATCAGAGCGATAGGTATAGTAAACAAGACAGTAAATAGACCCCAAGGACTATCAAATAAGGCATTAACGACGGATATAGATAGTCCAGCAAGTGTCAATATAAGGATAAATAACATTGCAAAAGAGGCAACTATGCCAGCTGTACTTCCTATTTCTTTCTCGGCAATAAGAGGCAGGCTTCTTCCCTGGTACCTCACCGAGGCAAAAAGTGATACCATATCATGAACTGCACCTGCAACTACTGCGCCAATTATTATCCAGAGGGTTCCGGGAAGATATCCAAACTGGGCAGCAAGAACCGGCCCTATGAGTGGACCGGCAGCAGCAATCGCCGCAAAGTGATGACCAAAGAGAATGTATCGGTTAGTCTCCTGATAATCGTGACCATCAGCCATAGTTATTGCTGGCGTTGGTTTTTTAGGATCAATTTCTAAAACTTTCCTAGCTATAAACAGGCCATAATACCTGTAAGCAAGCGCAAATACGCTCAGTGCAACGAGCACAAGGAATAAAGAGTTCAAATCGTTCCTCCTTTACTTGCAATCAGAATTAACTCAATTTTTAATAGTGTAGTTAACATCTCTCTCATGAGCCTCTGGGCAGTTTGCGGAGAATTCGATTCTTTTGCAACTAACGTTGAATCTTTATGGTCACTCCCCCTTGACTAAACAGACCTTGAGTTGACAAAAGATATAACGTTCTTCACAAAAGAGCATCGTATAAGAAAGAGTATGAGGAGTCCAATATTCATTATTGGATTTGCTTATTCTTTTACTAACCTCTTGCAAATTGCAGTATTCAAGACAATTTTCAAGAGGACTTGATTTCGAATAATCAGGTAAAAATTAAAATTTATACCCTTGTATAAAAGACTTACTAATTTAGATGAGGATTTACACTGTTCAACTAAAAAACAGTACCTTTGACTCATCAATGTCTAAAATAAGTTTAAACTATAATGGCTATTGTATTTGATTTTATAAACAAGTGCGTAAATTTCACAAGACAAAATAATACATAAAATATATCTCTGTATCTGGATTACCAAAGAAATTTATGGCCTGAATTAAAGGTAACTTATCCATTACCAAATTGTATGAATTATTTGACTTTATGACAGTCCTTAGAATATACCAAATTCTCCCTTAAAATTTCAATTTTTCTCTATACTCTTATATTAATTCTCTTTTACATTTTAAGCTCATGAGTTGTCTTTATTCTGTTACCTTTCTTCTTTTAGTCCCTTTTCGTAGTCCCTACTGCAGTTGCTGAAGGTTCAGGCTTGGAAAACCTATTCTTTACTCCAAGTATCTTCACAATCACCATGCTGATCTCAAAAAAGATTAACATGGGTATGGCAACCATCAGCTCGCTGAAGACATCTGTACCAGGAGTAACGACGGCTGCAACAAACATGATAATGACATAAAGGTGCTTGCGGTAGGTCACAAGAGTGCTATATTTTACAAATCCATTTCGGGTAAGGAAAGTGAGTACTATAGGGAATTCGAAGACCAGCCCAAAGATTGCTATAGTTGTTGCTATAAATGAAATGAAATTGAAAACCGAATAGGTCGCTGTCACTCCTGAATCTGCTGCATCAATGTAGAGAAACTTAAGAAAAAGAGGTATCATGAAGAAATAAGAGTACGCAGACCCAATAATGAACATAACGATGACCGCTAAACTCAGGAAAACAAACTGGCCTTTTCCAATAGATATTGGAATTTTAATTGAATACTGCTTGGAGGAGATAGCCCGATAAATATAGAAAGCAATAACAGGTAGGGTAAGGAGTGCTCCCATTATAATAGAGAGCTTTAGCTCCAGCATCATTACTTCCAGGGGAGATACATAGACTAGCTTTGCGCCCTCAGGGAGAAGATCAACTTTCATTCTCTCAATTAGAGGGCTTGTAAACTGAAAAGTGATAATAATTCCTGCGAGAAAGACTCCAGAAATCACAAGTAACTTATTTCGAAGGGTCCGCAGGATTACACTGAGATTTTCAATGGCTTCAGACATATTGAGTACCTATCCGGAAAGGCAAAAGAAAGCTCTTTATCCTATTTAAGGGAACTCTTATATTCATTGCAGTGAGGTCTATTGACTACAGAGATTTTTATCATCAACTTCTTTTACCTATTTTGTTTTTTCGCTTTAGGTTTGTCCGGCTCTTTTCATGGAATCCTTTTAATGTTCTCTGGAACTTCCATTCATTTAGGAGAAATCCAATTAAGAAGCCACAAACTCAAGTACATAGACCGTTATGTTTGAGTACCAGGAGCTGGGAAATAGCAGTTACCTTAACAGATTATCTAGTAGCTTATCTTAATAATAACAAATATATTATATTAATTATTCTAATAAGGTTATACAATCAACTTATGATTAATTATCTTATCAGATTATATAATACACATCTTAAACAAGTAATCTTAATTGGATTATATTAATCATTTTTAAATGATATGTAATTATAGTAAAGTGATTGTAGTATAATGATTTGGGTTACATATTTCCAATATACAGTCAGATATGCAAATAGATAATAGAAGTATAATGTGAAAATAGATGATAAAAATGGATTGAGAAGATATTCTCTAACGGAAAATAGAATATCTGCAGAAGGATATCAAAGTGACATTTAATATTATATTCCTATTACTATTTATATAGGTACATCTAAGAGCAGGAGAAAATGGATTCACAGCACACAGGCAACGGAACCACTTCCAATGGAATAGCATCAGGAATCAATTCCTATACTTCCGGTGTTCCAGGAGATACTGAAGAACCTCTCACAGCTCACCTGTTAGAGCTCAGAAACCGGCTGGCAATCGTTTTAATTTGGCTCGTTATAGGAATAATTATTGCTTTCCCATTCTCAGCAAAAGGGATGCTGCTTATCTGGAAGGAATTTATAAGTCCTGACCTTTATATGACAGCTTACTCGCCCCTCGAATGGACCTTTGCTCGCCTCAAGCTCTGCCTTGTCTTTGCTTTAGCTACTTCAATACCTCTGCTCTTCTACCAGCTTTACAGATTCGCGGGCAAAGGACTTTATCCACATGAGAAGCGCTTCTTCCTCAAGATCATTCCAGCATCTTTCCTGCTTTTTATCTTTGGGGCCTCTATAGGTTACTTTATCGTCCTGCCTGTGATGTTCAAATACATTTTATTTTTCTCAGGTGACATGGCTACAGCGCAACTTTCAGTTCAGAATACTCTCTCAGCCGTAACCACGATCCTGGCAGGTTTTGGAATTGTATTTCAGCTCCCCCTGCTTGTGGTTTTTGCCGTGAAAATGGGGCTTATACAGTACCAGACACTCAAAAAGCAGAGATTTATTGTATACAGTATAATTATGGCAGTTTCGCTATTTCTTTCCCCTGACCCGACATTCATTGCCCAGATTCTTGTGGCATTTCTACTTGGAATCCTGTTTGAATTCAGCTTATTAATGATCCGGATATTTTGAGGGAAAGCTTGCCTAATTAATTAAATATTTTTTTGTTAAAATACAAGAAGCTCTAGTAAATTTCCAGCTTAAGGACGTCTACAGGTCTTATTACAAGAATTTTTATATTAGATTGCTGATAATAACCAATAATGATAGGCACACAAGAATTGATAGTAATTCTTATTGCAGCTCTCTTTCTCTTTGGGCCCCAGAAGCTTCCTGAACTTGCACGGTCTCTAGGGAGTGCAATGGGAGAATTTAAAAAGGCTCAACGTGCTTCTGAACTTGAGCTCAATCAATTTGACGCCTACACCCAAAAGGCTGCTAATATAGTCGCTTCGGCGGAAAAAGAGAAAGAAAAGGAACAAAAAGATAATCCAGAAAGCAGTAAAGAAGCAAAAGCCGATACAGATTCAAAGGCCGGTATAAACTTGGAAAATACGCCTGAAGCTGGAAAATCTATCCCTGAAAAGGAAGAGCTCCGGAAAAGCTGAAGCATTGGAACCAAGCTAAGATAAAAGGAGATAGATTTAAGGACAGATTTAAGGAGATAAACTGAATAGATAGAAATCAAGTGAAAAGAATTAAATATATAAATTAGGTAAAATAATAAATGAAAATAGAACCTTTATATAACATAAAAAATCTTAGCTTAATTTATAGATATTTCAATATTCAGATCATTACTACCTGCTGAGTTATATTATCTAAGAAAACGATAGCTTGAGGTTAAGCCATGATAGGCGCACAGGAACTTATACCGATTTTCGCAATAATTGTACTCCTTTTTGGGGCATCTAAACTTCCGGAGTTGGCCAGGTCCATGGGAAGTTCAGTGGGAGAATTCAAGAAAGCTCAGAAGGAATCCGAACTAAACCTTAGAGAATTTGAGAAATCCATTACGGAATCCACAGCTCCAAAGAGCAAGATACAGGAAACCGCTCAAAAACTAGGGATTGACATAAGAGGCAAGAGCGACGATCAGCTTTTAGATGAGATCCAGAAATCAGCAGAAAAGCCAAAAGAGGTCTCTGAACCCTGAACAATCCTGAAAAGTGAGTTTCTTTTTTCTTTTCATGGCATTATTTACAGGTCTAACCTTTTATTGAAGCCTTCCATTTTTATTTTAACCGAAATTCTTATTTTTACCCAACCGAACATGGATAGTGAAAAAACCTAATGGGAGTGCTTTTGTGGCAGAGCTAATCATTGGAGTCGACAAAAACGATAATTTTCTTGGGCTGCGTGAGCGAGAAGAGTTTTACTTGGGAAGTCATATTCACAGGGCTGCTCAACTTATCCTGCTTAACCCTGATAATAAAATGCTTATCCAGAAAAGGTCGCCTCAAAAGCGATGGTATCCGAACCGTTATACATACTCGGTAAGCGGTACTGTAGCGAATGAATCTTATGAAGCTTGCATGAAGAGGGAAATGTTTGAAGAAATCGGAATATCGGTTCCATTTAGGAAATTATTCAAAATTCCTTGCATCTTCGAAAACAAAGGAGCCTTCCACACAGTATTCTCAGGCAGATGCTCGGAAAATACTGCAAGCTTAATTCAGCTCGATCCAGAAGAGACAGCCTATGTAGAATGGATAGAGCTTGAAGAACTATATGGAGCCGTCAAAGCTGAACCCGATAAATATACACCTTCCCTGCGAGCAGGAATTATAAAAATTTTTCATGAAGGTTATGAGAAATATATACTTTAAAAAGCAATGTATAAAAATTCCATAAAAATAATTTCAGTAGAAGAAATGATTCAATACTTTTCTGGGAATTTAGTATATGTTAATTTTTTGCTATAGCATTTTTCCTGCTTCTTCTATTTACTTCTCGTATCTTTTTCGCTTTTAATTTTTCTCTATAGCTTCTTTATTGCTTCGGTTCTTAATAATACGGGGTTTAATATTCTTATTCATCCGACGGTGCCTGCTTTGAGCCTACAAATTCACCTATTATCGGAATGTGTTCTCCACATTTGGGACATGTCTTTTCAGGTGTGATATCGTATTTTTCGATTTCGAAAAAGCCACGAATAATCAACAGCTTTCCGCAATTCGGGCAAAAAGTATTATTGCGCTCACTACCAGGGACATTGCCCATGTAAACATACTTCATTCCTTCCTCGGTTGCGATTTTACAGGCTTCCTGCATGGTTTTCACAGGCGTAGGAGATATATTCTGCATCTTGTACTGGGGATGGAAACGTGTAAAATGCAGAGGTGTCTCAGGTCCCAGGTTTTTATACATCCATTTTGAAAGTTCCCTTAACTCTTCAAGAGAATCGTTTGCACCAGGAATAATGAGGTTTGTAATCTCGACATGGATCCCAAGTTTTTTTGCAAGGGCAGAAGCCTCGAGTACAGGGGCCAGTTTTGCGCTGGCGACATCATGATAGAACTTTTCGTTGAATGCCTTGATATCGATATTGGCGGCATCCAGATAGGGTGCTATGTGTCTGAGGGCATCAGGCGTCATATATCCATTTGTCACATAGATCGTTGCAAGCCCTGCAGCTTTTGCCAGTTTTGCGCACTCGTAGGTGTATTCATGCCAGATTGTGGGCTCGTTATACGTCCATGCAACTGAGCTTGAGCGTGAGAGGAGTGCTCTTTCGATCAGCTCATCTGGAGAAATGTCCATTGTATAGGCATCTTCCAGACAGGCCTGGGAAATCGACCAGTTCTGACAGTGTTTACAGCGGAAATTGCATCCTATTGAGCCAACTGAATAAGCATAAGACCCCGGATAAAAGTGATAAAGCGGCTTCTTTTCGATAGGGTCAACCGCCTCGCTTGAAACCGTTCCGTAAATAAGAGTATATAATTCTCCTTTCCTGTTCTCTCTGACCCCACAAAAGCCCCTTTTTCCCGGGGCAATTTTGCAACTCTGGGCACAGAGATTGCAGTGTACTCTATTGTCTCCGATTTTTTCGTAGAACATAGCCTCTTTTATCAAATCAATCCCCATTTAGAAATTGTTTTACAGCATAATAACGTTGCTGTTTCAGATTTTTCCAATCCCCCCAAGAAAAAATGACCAACTCATTAAGTTTTCTGCGTCTTGTAATATGGTTTGGAATGGTGATCTGGAATAATTTTTGGATTAAAGCAATTGAGGTTACATTATCCTGTCTTTCCCTGAAGGCCTCAAGGACTTCCAAATCCTTTAATATATTCACTGTTGTTGAACTTTTCAGTCTAAGGTTTAGCAGGGAGGAGATTATCTTTATTATTTTCAGTAAGTAATATATTAATCGACACTAATCGGCACTCCTTTATTAACCAGTTGATTTTAATATGCCTGTAACGTCAGCGACAGCGCTTGTATTAACATTTCTTTGGTGACTATCTTTAAGGCTATTTTTAACTTAAATATAAATATTATAACGTTGTATTAGACTTAGTTAAATTTTTAATATTGTTTCCTTGCTTAGCTTATCCCATTCAAAACCAGCCTGCGCACATATTGTTATATTGAATTTTTTGGAAAAAGGGGAATTTTTAACATATCAGAGTCCAAGCAAGAGGCTCATACCAGGTGCACCTTGAAGATAATAATGAAATTGCAGCAACCAAAAAAGAGAAATTCGTACCTATTACTTAAAATAAGGAGTTTTTAACTCAGGATTTGGAAAAAAGGCTTTTGGATCCTATGTAAGAAAAAAAGTGCCTGTACTTTTTTCATTAGAGAGGTCTGACACAATGAAGTTTCAAAGTCTTAAGGCATGTGTAAAACATGGGTTATTTCTTATATTTATCATTAGTCTGGTTGGCACTGCGCATGCAGATACAAATAAACTTGTGTATTATAACTGGTCTGCAGACACTGGAAATACTATAGTTGATAATTCAGGACACGGAAACAACGGTATAAACGAAGGCAGTGAACTTTTTACCTTGCCAACTGGACAAATGGCAAGACATTTTAACGGACAAAACCGGGTAATAATACATAACAAGGAACAACTTGCATTTACTGATCCTCATATAACTTTTGGGGTGTTTTTCCGTTATGATTCAAGCAATCCGGCTCATAATACATATTTAGTTTCCAAAGGAAATACGGCATTTAGAATCAGCGTTGACCATACGAATTCCATGCTGACATATGATGTTTATGCAGATGGCCATGCTATTCATGCCTCCAGTGAAACTCGAATACATCCTAACACAGATTATGAAGCCATTGTGACATATGACGGTTCTCATGCTCAATTATACGTCAATGGACTTGCTAACGGAGAAGGCGTGAATTATACGGCAGCGGCTTTAGGCCCAAGCTATACTGCAGAAAACTGGACTATAGGATCTTCCTCAGATACTACTTGTGGGCTAAACGGAACCGTATACGCCTTTTACTTGTATAACAGAACACTGGACTCATCCGAAATATTAAATTTATATGCAAATGACCTGCGTAGCATCAAGAATTTAAGCAAACCAGGAGGCATTGCTTTGTCCTGGGATGATTCCGGGCATATTCAATCATGCTATCAATATTTGCCAATTTTCCAGAAGTATAATGCCACATGCACCATTAATGTAAATAATGTAAATAACCGAAGACAAGCTGCACTCGAATTAAAAGAACTTGATGCACTGCATTCGGCAGGATGGGAAATAGCTCTACACGGGTATAATCACGTAGATTCAGTTGGATTTCTAAAGAGCAATATTTCTGAAATGTGGCTAAACCAAGAAATATTCCCAAACATTGTAGAAGTTACTAGATATGGGTATCCGGTTTATACTTTCGCATACCCTCATTCAAGTAGAAATACAGTTTCAGATGAAGCACTAGCTCCATATTTCCGGACGCTTAGAACGAGAACTCCCACGATAGTAAACGGAAATATAAATGAAACTGCGCTGGCTTACTATAATTGGGATGATACGCAACTTCTTTATGGTGTTGAAATCGATGATCAGTCAATTGGTGCCAATCTGCCGTCTATAGAAAACGGAATCGATTACGCAATAAAAACAGGAAGCGTACTGGTATTGTTTGGACATGCAATTACTCCTAATGTTACTGGACCATACCAAACTTCAACGTCAAGACTAGATTCGATTCTAAGTTATACCAGTCAAAATGGCGGAGCATTTTATCACATGGGCGACCTAGGAAATTCATCCTGGAAACAAGTTCCCAGATTTTCTAATGCGGTTGCAAATTACAAAGTTTCTAGAACTAGTTTACTGGCTGGAGAAAACGTGACGTTTGAGGATTGCAGTGTTAACCAAGCCACTGAACTGCTTGATTTTGGTGATGGTTCACCTGCGAGCAGTACTGCAAATGTAGTTCATACATATACATCACCAGGAATTTATACGGCTAATCTGACGGTAACAAATGACGTTTCAAGCGATTCGATGCTTAAAACAATTACGGTAATCAAGGCGACAGCTCCAGTTGCTGATTTCACCAGTAATAGTACAACTGGACCTCGGCCGCTAAGTGTGGCGTTTACAGATACATCAACTGGACTTCCAGCATTCTGGGCTTGGGATTTCGGGGATGGCAATAAGTCAGCAGCCCAGAACCCGGTACATGAATATTCAAGTGACGGAGTTTATTCTGTCACGTTGACCGTAGAGAATAGCAAAGGATCAAATTCAACTCAAAAAATTAATTACATAACAGTATCGACGCAACCTCCATCGTCTAATTTCCTTTCCAATACAACAAGTGGGAATATTCCCTTGACTGTTCAGTTTACTGACACCAGTACCGGGTCTCCAGCTTTATGGAACTGGAACTTTGGAGACGGATCCACTTCAACTGAGCAGAATCCAAAGCATACTTATTTTTCAGCAGGGACTTATGGCATCAACTTGGTAGTGAGCAATGTCGCGGGAACCTCTGCAAAAGCAGCTACAATAACCGCACTTGGAAACAGTGGCTCAAGCGGCGGAAGCAGTGGTGGAAGTAGTAGTGGAAGCAGTCACAGTAGCAGTGGAAGCGGCGGTGGCGGTGGTGGAGGAGGTTCCCCTGAGCCTGCAAAGAATATTGAGGCAAAGGAACTTTCACAGACGTACATCACAAGCGGAGATTCTGTAAAGTTTGAGTTCCCAAAGAATGCCACTGATATTGTTTATTTAAGCTTTGATTCAAAAAAGACTGTTGGCAAGGCAGCTACTACTGTGGAAATGCTAAATGAGAAATCCACGCTTACACCGGACGCGCCAGAAGGCGAGATCTACGATTACCTCAATATCTGGGTTGGAAACAGCGGGTACGGAAATGATGAGAATAATTTCAAAAATGCAGTCATCTGTTTCAAAGTTGCAAAATCCTGGATTCAAGATAAAGGCGTTGATCAATCTTCAATTACTCTCAACAGGTACAGTGAGAAAAAATGGAATAAACTTCCAGTCACCCTGCTCAGGGAAGATGGCAAGTATCTGTATTTTACATCCAAAACCCCTGGGTTCTCACCTTTTGCAATAACAGGTAAGCTTACAACAAAAGAGGATACGATTGAAATACTGCCTGGACCTGAAACCAAAAATCCAGAAAATAATACTGGAAATATAGAAACAGATGTTGAACATACCCCTGAGCAGAAGGAAAAAACTACAGGTATACCCGGATTTGAAACGATTTACTGTATTATTGGGTTGTTTGGAGTGTTCCTGAGTAGAAGAAGATAAATACAGTTAGATTATGGGGTTAATTGACTCCGCTATCTAATTTTTTACTTTTTTAAGTCCATTTGGGATTGTTAAAGTCTTTTCTCAAAATCCATTCCAGAAAATTTAGTTAGCCCTGAATTTGGAGTTCAGAGGGTTAATTTTCAAGAAATCGGAAAAAATCCTAAATATTTCTTATACTGATTAGAAAAAGTTGGGGTTTTATAAGGGAACTTTACATTAAATGAAGCAAAACGGGTGCTCTCTATTTAATTAGTTGATGTTTTTGAGACTCCTGTAGTTTAACAACTCTGTTAATTTCCATTTCTTATTATTAATTCTACACTCTTGTGCAGGTGTTTTCTTTTTTAAGACTCCCTCTTCGTTTTTTTAATCCTCTATTATCTCTGCAAAAGTTAAACTGAGTACAGTAAAGTCTCATTTGGTAGTATAGTCCTTTAACTTTCTTAAAAAATCTTATTGTTTTTCTTGAAAGTCTGTTATTATCTTGTCTAAAAGTCAAGTTCTGTCTTTCAAGTAAATTCGTTGGTATTTTACTTTGATCTATATTTTGACCAAAGATAATCCTTTTTTATACTTTTTGGAGCATTGCAATCCCATATCTTGTCATTTGTAGATAGATGTGTTGCAGGCAATCTCGCAAAGCATATTCATGTTTGCTTGAGAAACTTAAGAACAACAATAGAGTATAAGTGATAGGTAGGTAGGCGGGGAAAAGAATAAACCCCCCTGACTTGATGGGGTCAGGAGAAACACAATAAGACCTGCCCCCGATGATAGCAGACCAATACCGGTTAGAATAGATCTGCATAATTACATCAGTGTTAAAAATATTTAAATGTTTTTACAGTATTTATTTTGGACTCCACAAACTACGAGGAAGGAGACTTCTCGCCTTTGCACTAGTCATAAATGTCGAGCTTTTATTAGATAAACTTGCTAAGAGGTCTACTAACATTTAGATATTATTAAACAGCAATAAGATAACAGCGGCTTATTCTTGTTTAGTACCAATAAATGTTTAAAACTTAAAGAAATTTATAGAAATGTAGAAATTACATGCTTCAGATCAAAAATAAGCTTATAATCTGTTATGTTTTTGGCTTTGTAATAAAACTCTTAAAATTAGTGTTAAGGAGCTGAATATAAAAAAAGTAATTATAAACCATAGTATTCAGTCCAAATTTATGAAGAGTCATTATTTTATAATGTTTCTACAGGACCATATATTGAATTTTAGAGTTTAAACAGTTAAAAGGTGTAAGAATGTCTCATATAATGGAAATAATGGGAAAAACAAGAGTAGTAGTAAAGGATGGCGAAGTTATCGAAGTTGGAGAACCTGAAATCGAATGGTGCCCACTCATCGCCAAGTTGAATGGAGTACAGAAAATTACCTCCGAAGAAGTCGAAAAGAATGTAGAGTCTAAAATAAGTAACATAGGAATGTTCACAGCCAAACGCCAACTACTAGAAGATGATACTTTTGTGGCTTTTGGAGCCTCCGAGATAATGATGTCTGGCTTACGCAGCGGTTTTCTGGAGATAACTGTAACTGCCTGTGACGGAGCAGGAACGGTCATATCTAACAATCCCGCTCTAGTCCAGGGTATAGGGGGTAGGATGTCAGGCTTGGTCGAAACCGACCCAGTCAAAGACGTTATAACTGGAATTGAGACGCATGGAGGGACTGTTCTCGACCCATCAACCGCAGCTATAAATCCTATAGCTGGCGTTAGAAAAGCGACACAACTTGGCTATAAAAAAATTGCAGTTACTATAGCTGATTCAAATACAGCAAAAAAACTTAGAGAACTCGAAGCGGAACTTGGGATTGATCTTATAGTAATTGCTGTACATGTTACAGGGGTAAGCAAAGAAGAAGCTCAAGGTCTTCTTAATAATTCAGACATAGTGATCAGTTGTGCTTCTAAACACATTAGGGAGCTTGCAAAACCCATTGTTCAAGTAGCTGCTGCAATTCCGTTATTTGCCCTCACGCAGAAAGGAAAGGAACTTGTGATTGAGAGAGCAAAAGATATTAAAAGCCCAATTTTGATCAACACTACGGAATTACCGGTGGTGCCTGGGCATAAGCAACCTCGAAAATTGAAATAAATCAATAATTAATCTATTTGTATTTTTTAATTTGAGCAAACTTAGTTAATTGATGTTGATTTTGATATCAGTATAAGCTGCTTACTAGCCAATTGACTGTTGATGAATAATAAATTGATATTTCTCTGAAACTGGGGTTGCTGTTAAGAAAATCGGGTTTTGAAGTCATAGTAATAAAGCCTTAAAAATCTAGGTGCTTCAATACACCCCACCAAATGCCTCTTAGTTCACAGATTGTGTTAGAATCTATGTAGTTTCTTGCGTAATATAACCTTCTAGTTACTTATATACGAGCCTTATTTCTGTATTTTTATCCATTGGTAGCATTTCCTACATGTGTAGGGATGATCCATTTGCTAGCGTACTCTTTGTATCTTCTTCAGAGTATTTCCCATATCCATAGGGTAAACCAACTGTTAGCTCATAGTTTCCAGAAAGGCATTCTAGTCAATGAAAACCCAGCCACCTTCCAAATCTCACCTTAAACATTGGAAAATTTATTTATGTGTTGAGGTACATTCAATTTATTGAGTACAAAAGTTTTGGTCATGTTCGGGGGTTATTGATCAATTACGAAAAATAGAGTGCAGTATCCATATTTGAAAAAAATATGGAGGTGTTTGTGTGCTTATTTTTTTCAATAACTCACGCCCATTACCGGACTTTAATCAACCAATAAATGTAGGAGATAAACATGACAGAGAAAGCAACCAAACCGGTAATAAACCCAGGTAATTGTATGAAAGCCGCATCAGAAAAAGCATCAGAACATAAACTAAAAAAGCCTGAGAAAAAAGGAAAGTAAAATGTTTTAAGCATAGCTGCAGGTCACTGAAGTAAAAGATGCTGGGTAATCAGTGACCTCAGCCGAATAGCCTGAAAGGGAAGGTCATAAACGAAGAATTAAAACTTTTATCTGGCCTTTTTAACTATCGGTGCTCCCTTGTTAATTAGTTAAGATTATAATATGCCCACAGTTTAATAATTCTTATAATATCCAGTTCTTTTTCGTAATTCCATATTCTTTTGCAGGTGTCTTTTTTCTTGAATCCCTACATTCTTTATCTCTTGTTAATCCTCTCTGATTCCTTACAAAAGTTAAAATGGGTCCAATAAATCCTTATTTGATTGTATAAATACTTTAATTTCTTTGAAAACCCTATTTTTTCCTTGAAATTTTATTATTGTCCTGTCTAAAAGTTAGATTCTGCCTTTCAGATAAACTCGTTGAAATTTCACTTTGATCTATGTTTTGACCAAAGATAACTCTTCTCTCAACGTTTTGGAGCTTTCCTCCGTGCTTATTTTTGACAGCCTGAGTATATTCAAATCTTTATTTAGTAATAACGCTGGCTTCTTAGGTCTTTCTCTCGTACCAGTTTTAGGAAACTCTACCCGTTCTCCGTACTTTTTCAAAAAAGATTCAGCGTAGAATTTTCAATCATCTGTGACAAACAGAGGTTTTGAATCTGAAAGGTGTTTATCTGAATCAGTACCAAAATCTAGTGATGAATGTAAAATTCAAAATCACTAGATTTTGTAATTGGTCACAATTCTTGTGATACAACTTAGGAATTGAAGTCTTTAGATCGCGAATATTGATTTTGATGAAAACTGGATTCTTCTTGCTAATTCAGATTTTCAATCAAAAAATGCAAAAATCACTAGATTTTGGAACAGAGTCGTTTATCTGTAGATTCTATCAATTCATCTGCTACATACTATTGTTGAATACTCTGCTGCATCCACGCAAATATATTTTTGAATCTCTTGTTCTTGATTTGATAGATACCGTTGCATATGATATTTTCGTTCTCAGAAATACCGTAAAATTACAATCTTAATTAGGACAAAAAAACATCAATAAACTTTGGTTTCTATCCCCTTTTTTCCATTATAATAAGCAGATCAAATTAAATATATGATAACAACTATATATAATAAAAGTACCTAACACATAAATAATCGGCAATAAATCATTTACTATTGAGTGGTTTCTGGAGGCCAGTTATACCCTCCGCGAGTACGGTGATTTGTCCCCAATTAAATGTTTTTGTTCGAATTCTGACTATTTCCAATGTTCTCCTGAAACCATTCAATACCTTTTTATGTTCAATGTATTTTTAAGAATTTTTACTATGTATTCTGCATAGCAGCACCTGAATGTCCTTGTGCCTTTATTATTTAGAGACCTGTTTTTCGTACTCCAATTATTTCGTAGACTTTTTCCATGTCAAGATTCTGCTCAACTACATTTGCAAGTTCTTCATAAGCATCGTTTTCGGTCATACTGCTTTCAGGCTTGTACGTAAGTCCTTTTTTCTCATAGAGATATTGCATAAGAGCATCTCTTATGTTCTTATTGTCAAAGAGCCCATGTAGATAGGTACCAATTACCAGGCCGGCCTCGTCAATTGCACCGTCATTCCCGAATACATTGCGATAAGAGTCGGTTATTCCCATATGGATTTCATATCCTTTTACCTCCTCCCCATCTATTGGAGCCAGTATCGGGCCGTAAGCATTCACTTTTTTCGTAACCTGGATAGTTCTCTTTGTGTATTCTCCAAACTTTGTCCCTATATCCAGAAGTCCCAGCCCTTCAAATTCGGCTTCGACTCCATTTTCGACCCCGGAATCGTAAATTGTCCTACCGAGCATCTGGTAGCCGCCGCAGATCCCGAAAATAGGGATTTTTTCCTTAAAGGCTTGAATTTTTCCGGCCATACCGCTTGCTTTAAGGTCGAGCAAGTCGTTAACCGTATTCTTCGTGCCCGGGATCATGATCGCATCCGGATTTCCGAGGTCTTCATCTAGGTCTACGTAGCGGATTTTAGCAAATTTTTCGAGGGGTTCGAAATCTGTGAAATTTGAGATTCTGGGCAGACGGATAACTGCAATCTCGATCTCCTTTTCATCTTTTACATGTTCTTTATCTTCAAGTGAGACCGAATCCTCCGAAGGAATATTAAGCTTGAAGTAAGGAAGTACTCCAAGTACTGGAATGCCTGTCTTCTCTTCAAGCTGCTTCAGGCCTGGTTTCAGGATTTCCAGATCGCCTCTAAACTTATTGATTATGAATCCTTTGACATTTTTCCGTACATCCTCAGGAAGAAGCACGACTGTGCCGTAAAGGCTTGCAAAAACGCCTCCCCTTTCTATGTCTCCAACAAGGATTATGGGGGCCTGCGTAAGTCTTGCAGTGCCGATATTTACAATATCCCTGTCGTAGAGATTGATTTCGGCAGCCCCTCCAGCTCCCTCCATAACAATAATATCATGCTCTTTGCAAAGCCTTTCGAGAGCGCCTTCAAGGACTTCGTTCATTTCTGCAATGGAATCGTAGTACTGGCCTGCGCTTTTGTCAGCATAAGGTTCTCCAAGTAAGATTATCTGGGAAACACAATCTCCTTTGGGTTTTAGAAGTACAGGGTTCATATCGGCAGTGGGCTCAGTGCCTGCAGCTTTTGCCTGAATTGCCTGGGCAATCCCTATTTCCTTTCCGTCCCTTGTAATCCAGGAATTCAGGCTCATGTTTTGAGCCTTGAAGGGGGCAACCCTATATTTCCTCGACAGGATCCTGCATATGGCAGTCACGACTGAACTTTTCCCAACATGGGAGGCGGTTCCCAGGATCAAGACGCTTTTCTTTTCCATTTTTACCACACCTTCTGCTCGAACACTTTTTAATACTTATTTTTATATTTGTTATAAATCGGCCGTTTTCTTTCTTCTGAAGATGCAACTCAAGTAAACTTGATTATTTTTAATATTTATCCTCTTTATACTTCAACTAAAGAATAAATACTTTCGGATTCACTGCAGGTTTTGTTTATTTTGAGCTGGTTTCAAGATTTCGACTACTCATGTTTTTGACCAAAGCAGGTATTCTGTTTAGTCCTGCTGATCTTAATTTACCTACTACGAAATATTAACTCAGATGGATTAGAGATAGTTTTGAAACAGGCTCTTTCTTTAAAAAATTAGTTGGCTTTCAGGCTTTTCATTTTTCCAGTTTTTATTTTTTTATTTTAAGCTTTATCTTATTATCAAGCTTCATTTTCTGGTCGTGAATTAATAACGGGTTGACATTTTGTCTTTGAGTATTTTTGCTTAATTGCATCTTTCTAAGTTTACCTGTGTACATGAAATTGAGCGTACATAACACAGAAAACAAGAGCAGAATGTGAATGTATGAATGCTCTGGGAAATATCAACTGATTATTGGGAAGCCACCTACTTTTCATGGAACTAAAAAAAGAAATGGGATAAGTGTACAAAGAAAAAAAACAACCAGTATCTAAACGTTGAAAGATATATTGAAGAAGATACTTTTTCTTTGCTTGTAAGGTTATTGTTTCTAGAGACATACCTTTAAGAATTAAATATGCCATTAAACCTGAAACTGTGAACAATAAAATAAAGAGTAAAAGGAGTGTATGAAACTAGATAGAAGTCACTTACAGGATTATTTTTTGCATAATCATAAATTTGTACACAATTGTTGAGAAAGTAACTAGTTTAAGGTTTTTTTCTATGTAACATCTCAAAATCTCTGTTATTGAAAGCTTCGATCTTGCAGCCTTACACACAGCCGATTCCTTAAAAGATGAAAGAGAACTTTAGAACTGAACTTATAAGAAGCCATTTTGTAAAAACTGATCCTTTTGATAGCAAGTGATGTTTCCATATCCTGATAACTAGATTGGAAATTGAGGCTTATTCTGGGAATAAATCCTTAAAAAGTCAGATTAAGAAAAGAAATAAAGGAACTGAAGTAGGGTCTCCCTCATACCCTACCACAGATCTTTGGAGGTTTTATGTTGTTTTAGACTTTTTGCCATTTGGGGTTTTGCCATTTTTTTTCTTGTACTCCATATTTACTGGTTTACTGAATTACTGTATCGTCTTCTAGAAATCCACTTTAACTTCACGTTTACCGATAAAGGTCCCTTTTTGAGAAATTTAACTATCACGTGTAGATGGATAATGGGGTTCATGATACACATTCAGATTTTAGAGACTATATTCAGCGATATTCCTGGTAATATAACGGAAGTGTAACACCAGAGTCCCTCTAACTGCAGACATATGCCTGTAAACTAGGAGTACGGATTCTTATTACCTTCTTAATAATATATATAATTTTCCATTCTTTTTCGCAAAACGAAATTCAATATGAAAAGACGGAAAAGAGAGAGCAAAAAATATTGCACTATTTATAGTTATTGGTTTTTAGCGTAAACAAAAATATAAAAATAAAATACACTAATCGAGATAATCCCAAAACTCAAAATTGAGTTTTTCGTTCTTGAATTTTGAGTGATGAATGATGAATAGAATTTCTTATCATGGGCTAGAATACTGAAACTTTTATTAATTTAAGAAAAAACTGGTTTTGAGATTAGCTCATAAACAAGATTTCAGTTACGGGATCCTTAAAAATATAAAAATTTATTTTAAATATAAAAATTTCAGCATTTTTCATGACTTCCTCAACCGTAAATCATTATTGAATCGAGTCTTGCAGTACCTACTTTTGTCCAGTACTTGCAAATACTACAATACTGAGTCTCGCCATCTGGGCGCAATTTCAGATTAGAGTGACATTTTGGACATATTTTTAGATGTTTCATGAATGAAACCCCTTGAATTTCCATTTTAATTTTGAGCTCATTCCAAAACTCAAATTTCCTGAATCTCGAATTTTGAATGACTAATCAAGTTTTGAGGGGAGTTCAAACATTAATTTAACTCTTATACTTGTTTGAAGGATTCCTGATGTATTTGCGGGTCATTGAGAGGCTAGTTTACTCTTTCTATGTTTATTCCTCTTCTATTTCTTTTCTAAACGCAATATCGTCTCTTTCGACTTCTTCGAGCTCGTATTCCATTTTATCCCTCATTTTATGTTTCATTATTTTCAAGTTGGTTTCTATTAGTACGTGGCTAACTTTTTGGAAGCTGTTCAATGATTACTATTAACAAATTTTTAATATATCCCAGTTTTTTAATTTGTTGTTAAATTTAAATTGATGTTGCATGAATAACCCCAACATCGCTCATAAATTTCATTAGAAGTTAAAAGCATGCCATTCCCAAACAAAAATCCTTGTGAAATTTGCTTTGAAAGCTTTTTCTCTGTCGTTTTATTCATCAACTGGTTCTCCTTTATTCTATTTTCTATCCTCATATATATAAGGAATACGGAATCCTATTTCCTTTTAATTATATAAATAACTTTTGCTTATATGGGTTTGAGCACAATATTGTTTCGGAATAGGCTCATCAAAAAACAATATTTGATAGAAACATAATATAAATGAAATATAGATGAAAACGCAAGAATGCAGAAGTATGTGAAAGGGGACATTAAAAAGCCCTACGCAGGTGGTTGCATAAATGGATGAAGGTTCGGAGGAGAAAGGAGCTTTAAATGTGAACTTCCAAACCACAGACATTAGAAACAATGTAAGAGGAGAGTCTCTTCAAGCAGCCCTGGAAAAAGAAGAAACTCTGAGAACGATAATAAACAATAGCCATGTAGTTATCTTTCTTTGGAAGAACGAAAATAAATGGCCTGTAGACTTTGTCTCGGAAAATGTTGCGAAATTCGGGTACACGGTAGAAGATTTCACTTCTGGCAGGGTAATGTATAAAGAAATAATATACTCCGATGATCTCGAAAAGGTTGAACAGGAATTTGAGAAAAAAGTAAAAAGTGGAGCTCCTGCAATAAGCATAGAGTACAGGATTATTACGAAAGCAGGAGATGTTCGATGGATAAACGAAAGGGTTTTTATCCAGAGAAATATAGGTGGAGAAGCAACACACTTTCAGGGAGTGATACTTGATATCACCAAACGGAAGAAAAGTGAAGAAGAGCTGGAAAAAACTCTTAAGATGCAGAAAGTGCTGACTACAGCAGTTAACAACAGCCCTGCAGTAATCTTTCTCTGGAAGAACGAGAAATACTGGCCTGCGATTTTTGTCTCAGATAACGTGATACAGTTTGGATATACTGTTGAGGATTTTCTATCACAGAGAATTCAATATGGGAAAATTATACACTCTGATGACCTGAGAAGAGTGGAAGAGGAACTTGACAGGAGCATCCAGAAGGGAGAGGTAAGCTTTAATTCAGAATACAGAATTTTTACAAAAGCCGGGGATATGCTATGGGTAAACGAGAGAACCTTTATCCAGAGAGAAAAAGACGGAGAAGTAGCCTGCTTTCAGGGAATCGTACTGGATATAACCCGTAGAAAGAGAGTTGAGAAAGCCCTGAAAAAATCACTCAAAATGCAGAAAACGTTAAGAACCATAATTAACAAGAGTCCGGCAGTAGTCTTTCTGGGGAAAAATATGGAAAAGCCTGTGGAGTATATTTCTGAAAATATAACACAATTTGGGTACTCAGTAGAAGACTTCCTTTCAGGAAATATACTTTACGGGAACATAATCCACAGAGAGGATAAACAGAGAGTCCTTGAAAATCTAGCACGTTCAGTAAGAGAAGGATACGATTCTTTTGAGATGGAGTATAGGATTTTCACAGGGGATGGCAGAATTCGCTGGGTTGAGGAGCGAGCGTCTATCCAGCGAGACAGTAAAGGCGAGGTTACTCATTTTCAAGGAATAGTTATCGATGTTACTGAGAGAAAAGAAGTAGAAAAAATGCTCGATATCCAGAGAGAACTGGGGATATCCCTGAGCACTACCTGGAATCTTCAGACTATGCTTAGCTCTATCCTTGATGCTTGCCTAAAGATAGAAGAAATAGATGCTGCAGGCATATACTTGAAAGATGAACTTCTGGACCAGATTAATCTGGTTGCGCATCGAGGACTTTCACCCGAATTCGTGAAAAATATTTCAACTTATAGGGCAGATTCCCCTGAAGCACGGCATATCTGGACTGAAAAACCTGTTTATAGAATGGATTTTTTTGCAGAGAAAATGGTAGACTTAATCAGGAAAGAAAAAATTACTGCAGTAGCCGTGATTCCTATGAAGCACAGAGGAGAAATTATAGGCAGCCTTAACTTTGCCTCCCATACTACAGACAGAATTCCCCAAAACATACGTAATTTTCTTGAGAGTGTAGCCCTCCAGGCAGTGAACTATATAGCTCCTATCCGTATTGTGGCAGACCTTGGATAAACACTTTTTGAGATAAAGCAAATCTGACTATGGACGAAATCTTTATTTAAAAGACTTTTTATAAATAACATTATAATTAACGCAGGCGTAAAAAGTGAGAAGATTTTGGGCCTTACCTTATTTCCCACAGGCTGGGAAATATAAGCCTATTTTGATCACTTTTTGTCCGCTACTGGCGTTAATATAAGATACACATATGGGGGATAAAATTGAAAGCAATAGTAGTTTATCTCAGTACCTCGGGGAATACAAAAGCTATGGCCGAAGCAATAGCTAGTGGAATTGAGTCAAAACATGTAGATGCAAAAGCTGTTAGCTTTTATGACGTAAAACTTGAAGACCTTAATGAAGCCGACGCGATTGCAGTTGGCTCATCGACTTTTTACTATAGGATGTTGCAGCCAATGGAAAAATTCATGGATGAAACTCTTGCTTCCACAAACCCAAAAGGGAAATTAGGAGCTGCTTTCGGGTCGTACGGATGGAGTGGAGAAGCGCCTATACTGATAGCCGAAAAAATGCGAGAGATGGGAATGATTGTTATCGATCCCGTACTCAGGATACTGCACAAGCCCACAGAGAAGGATACGCAGGAATGCAAAAGGCTTGGTATCGACATTGCCGAGAAGCTAAAACACAGAAGTAGCAGAACACTACACCCACAGGGAACACCGAGTTAACTTTAGTTTTGGACGCAATAAGAACTTGATAGATACAGCCTACTTCAACCGTGCAACCGCGAAAAAACAATTGGCTAGAAAACCAACCTAAGTTATAGAAATCACTAAAGACATAGGGAAAAACCAAAAAAGACAGAAAGTGCCGAAACTCAACTCGACTGCCGAAAAGGGCTCCATCTTCCCGAGACGGAACTCGGGTATGGCAAAATCTTTAATTTTTAGCCCTTAATTTGACAAGTCATAATTTATAATTTATAATTTATTCTTGTGGTATTTGAGTAATCCGTGTAGAATCCCTGAGCAACTCGTCAAAAAGCTCATTTCCAAATTTAAGAGCTGAGGGCTCGTAACCTACCAGGCTTTCCCTATCGAAATGCTTTTTATTTTTCGGGAAAAGGGAAACCATGACAAATCTATTGGTTACGATAAGATTCGCGATCCTGAGTTCTCCTGAATACAGGAAAAATTTCACATTTTCGAAGGCCAACATATTCTGAAAGTCTTCGATGTAATCCTTAGAATAGTGCTGAAAAACAGGTCCAGACATAAGAAAAGAAAGCTCGACTCCATCTTTGGCAAGTTCCTGGCATATAGAAATAAGCGAGGGATCAAAATAGGCTATACATTCAAGAATACTACTTGATTTAGATAGGTTTTCAACAATTTCTGTATCGAGCTCGAACATCCTGTCTAGATCGGGCTGAATCAATTTACACTTTCTGAGCTCTCCAAGCCGTTTTCGGAAAAAATGAGGGATTCCCTGAAAATCTCTTTCAGTCCAGTAGTCAAAATTGTCCTCGAAGACTTCAATTATACTGACAAGGGGCTGCATTTTTTCAACAAGGACTTTTCCTATAAGCGAGAGTTTGTAGTTTTTCTCTTCTTGAACAACCAGAGATTTTTCTTTTAATTTTTTTATCTGAGGTAAAATGGCAGTGGATGTTACGTCAAGGGCTTCCTTGATTTCATCCATGTTTTTTGGCCCGTCTTTAAGAAAGAGCAATAACTGCTTTCGCTTATCGGAAAGAAAAATCAGCTCTAAAAGTTCTAGTTGCAACCCTTTAATCTCCTTTCGAGTATTCTGTGGCTATAAGAGATTAGAGTCATCAAGGGTATATAAGTTACCACTGTTTTCTACTGTTTTGCTTAAATGTACTGTATAAATTTTCTTTCATATAATGCTTCTATATAGAGAATTAAGCAGAAAATAAGGAGTAAATAAAAATTACTTAATATGTAAAAGAAACAGGATAAAAGATTTACAACAAAAAACATGCGGAGTCTCCCTGCCCTGAAAGCTCATGATACTGCCCAGGTCAGGAAGCCTTCTCAGACTCTTTATTTGAATATTTAAGCTGGAACTGGATAATGATGGAATCTCCAAAGTTTGAAACTATTTGTGTGGCTTTACCTGTACTCAAGAATTTGGTGGAAGTCCCGGCCTGATATATATATTCAGGCAGAAGTTTCCTTGGTCAAGATATAAGCAACCATCTCAGGATTGAGTTTGCTTTCCCTTGAGACTTTTTCTTCAATTCTCTCGGCAGGTGTGCCCTCCGATTTCAGCTCCCTTATTTTTTCAATAACCGAGGAAGGAATGCTATAGTATTCGTTAATATCCTTCCTGTGGCCCCAAACATCGCCTTCTATAAGCTGAATTCTCTGCATCTCAAGGAACATTTCGATAGATTTTGAGACCGTGCGCCGATAAGATTTGGGTAACTGAATTACCTCAATTTTCGGGCAGGTTTCAACCAGTGCAAAGATGTCTTTGTTCGAAGGCCTAAAGGCCAGGTGAACAACACGTTCATTAGGATTGAGAGTAAATATCTCCTCTCTGGAACTAACTACTCTAATTTTCATATATATAATTCCCCCACTGTAAAGTTCTTATGTTTTTACCTCAATATAAACTACTTATACTTATTATAAATATTTGTCTACCCGCACTTTTATTATTTACACAGTACTTTAGTTTTCTATGTTCTTTCCGATCCTCTTTGAGGCCGGAAAAACCTGGAAAGGATAAAACCTGCAAAAATAATCATAACTCAGAAATTTTAGTCCCCGCGGGAACTTTCTCGACAAAGAAACAAAGGAAAAAACAATAAAAGGAAGAAGCTGTAAAATTTTGGGAAACTATTGTGTCTGTAATCCTTCTTGGATCTTTTCTGTGGTTTATTTTTTAGCCTGCAATGAGTTCTACACAGCGCTAGACCTTAGACGGCGTCTGAAAAATACATAATTGTGAGTTTAACCTCCAACATAGTAAACTTGGAAAAAAAGCTATCCTACCATCTTTGTATGATAGTTGAGATAAGATTATTTGGCAACTTCGCACCCATATGAAAAGCCAGAAAATTCCATAAACTAAAGGCGAGAAATTGGAAATAATTTTGGAAAAGACATTTTTGAGACACGAGATATGCCTAGAAAGGAAAAATAAGGACTGAATTTCTTATAGCGTAAAAAGAAAGGAATAAGCCTGCTATAAATATCTTTTTCTAATTTGTTGTTACCATTAGCAAAATTATAAGAAATTTTATTTTCTGGCCATTTTCCACTGAAAACTTCTCGAGGAGAAAAAGCAGATATTGGGAATTAAGGCTCAAAGTGCAACATTATAACCTGTCGTTGACGTTGAAGTAGGGCATTATAACTTTTTGTATATTGTTAGGTCTTATTTACCCTAAGAAAAATCAGTTGCCTAAGAATACCACCTATCATACCATATTTGTACCTTGTACCGTACAGAAATAAGAAAGGATGAAAAATCGCTTGTAAACCTTATTAGGAAGATTCTGGGATTTATGGAAAAAACTGCAGGCAGAATATCTCGTAGGGGTAAATCAAAATCTATGAGTCTAGCCTGTCAGCAGTTTAATAAGTCAGGTTTCAACCTGAAGTAAATTGCTTTTGAAATTAAATCACGTAGAACTATAAATCAGGCAAACGGGTGTTTTGCTGAATCTTTTTTAGCAAGCGCTTCTTCGACAGTAGGTCTGCCCTCCATGGCCCTTGCTATTGCAAGCTTCGTTGCTTCATAGTTATATTCGTAAACTTTGTCTTTGTCTTTTGCGTCCCATTCAATAAAAACGGAAACGATGATAAAAGTGTCATCAGCCTGTTCTTCAGGGAGCACACCATCAGCCACTGAATCCATAACTGCCTTTGCAACTGCAGCTTGAGCAGGCCCGAACATAAGGGCGGCTTGCGAGACATTTTTTATTGTTACCTTGTTTACCAGTAAGGTCACAGGTTTGGGCTGGACATTTGGTTCAAGGACTGCAAAAAGTGGGGTATGTCCCTGCTTGGGCATAGCAAGTGAATTTATAAATGCTGCTTCGACCGGTCCTCCTCTAGGTCCAATAACCAGATCTATATGTGCAATTTCCGGACCAGAACCTATGAGAGCTTCTCCCACCATACTTTTTAAGATATTTTTGACCACATTAAACACCTCAGCTTATTTTACAACAGAAAACATAATACTCAAACTTGTTGGAAAGAAAGTGAATCGATTTTCATATCCATCAATGAATAAGACAGCAAACAGATATTAAGCATAATTATTCCCCAATGGAAAATGATTAACTTTGTAATAGTTATATACATACATAAATAATTTGGTAGTTGTATTTTTGGCAGTATAATGAAAACAGGTGTTCGGATCAAGGCATAAGAATGAATGAGTAAACTCTACGGGAAAAATAGAAGTATTCAAACAAAGCTTTAAAAAGCAAAATCGTGCAAAGAAATCATTGAATAAGCTCATCCCAAAACCGATCTTATTTGCACATCAATAAAAATTTCAGAACTAATTTCATAATTTGAACATAATTTGAAGAATGATTGATTATTCAAATTCGAGATTTAAGAACGTAATTTTAAGTTTTGGGATGAGCTCATAAAATGATTGAACCCTTAAAATCATCGATTAAAAAGAAATACCTAAAAGGATTTCAAGTCTTTTGTTCCAGTGATCCAGTCCTTTTTTTGCTGCGTACCAATCGAAAAAGAAGCTTTCTTTACTTATATTTGCATTTTTGAGCTTTGTCATGAGCTCATTAGAACTGAAGCCAAATTTTGTTTCAAAATCCCTACAGATTGCAGAATAACGTTTGACTTTATACCTAGCAACATGTTTTTCGTGCTCGAGGGCCGACCGGATAGTATCAGTCACTTCCGGAGGTGAAAAACTAGTTTCGATATTAAGCGTAAAACTCATACCTAGCCCCGCACAAAGATTAGCTATTTATTTCACTAAATAATTATAGCTGAGAAGTATTTAGACATTTCCGCTACAAAAAATTTTATATATTTTAAGTTTTTCAAAAAGAGGCTATCAAATTAGATCTAAAAAATATAGATCTAATTTGACAATCATTTTTTATGAAGACCTCCCCTATGTATTCTTTTCTCCAACCAGTTTTATGCTATCTTATTAGTAATTCCATCTAAGAAAATAGATACGTCCACAGATAGTGAAAAAGGAGATAAATTTTTAAATTAAAATTCTAATTTGAGGGCCTCTAAGAGATTATAGAGAATTTCGATAAACCCCACTGAGAATGCGCATTAAGGGAGAGGGATTTAAATCTCACTAAATTACTTTTAATCTATGAAAACGTTTACTGATTTTGCTCTTAAAGAAGAATACAAACGCATTCAATTTGTTGGAGATAATCTTTCTGAACTTGAATCCTTAATTGACTGGAAAACCTTTCGTGTGATCCTAGAACCTATGTATTTAAACAAAACTGCTTCAGGCGGGAGGCCTGAAGCTGATGTCATTGTAATGTTCAAAATGCTTTTTTTGCAGCAATGGCATGGTCTTTCTGATCTCGATCTTGAGAAGCAGTGTATTGACCGCCTCTCTTTCCGGAATTTTCTCTGTTTTTCTGATTATATCCCAGACAGTACCACTGTCTGGTCATTCCGAAAGAGAATTATCGAGAACTGTAAAGAAGAGGAAATCTGGGAAGAGTTACAAAGTCAACTTGATTCACTTGGTTTGAAAATCAAAAAAGGAATGATTCAAGACGCTACTTTTATTCATTCAGATCCAGGACATGCTACAGCTGACAAACCAAGAAGAAAGGAAGCAAAAACAAGAAGAAGCAGAGATGGAACATGGACAAAGAAGGGAATTAAGTCACATATAGACAGAGATTATGAACTGATCCGAAGATTCAAAACAACAACAGCGTTAGTTCATGATTCTCAAGTTGATTTATCCGAAGAAAACAGGGGAAAGAGTTTATGCAGTAACGAAAAACGTATTTAATGCAGGAAGGGTTCTTGTTACAACTGTTGAAAGGGTGAATGTGAAGATGTTGTTTACGGCTCTTTGTTATAATCTGCATCAACTGAGGACATTGAAAAGGAAAGGAATCTTTTAAGGATAGCTTCCGCTATCCTTAAAGTAGGAAAATAATGACCAAAAGAAGTAAAAAAGAGAATTATAAAGAGGAATTCTCAGGAAATGGTTGAGGGAAAATTTCAGCGAAGAAAAAATAAGAGGTAAATCGAAATCCTCTATAGGATTAGATGGAGAAAACTTATATCAAAAAATTGTCTAAAAAAGTGTAGAGCCTGAAATTTATATTTCTTTTACTTGAACGGCTTCTTTTTGCAGATGCGAAAAAAGGTCGACACCCCACTTGAGAGCTTGTGGCTCAGAGCTGAATAGACTTTCGTACTCAAAAGACTTTATTTTAGGAAAAACAGTGAGCAGGAAGAATTTATCCGTAACCGTAAAACCTGCAAGTTTCGAACTCTTTGGAAAAAGAGACAAGTGGACATGCTCAAATTTTATAAGAGTTTGTAAATCTTCAGTGTAATCGGCTTTAAACCTCTTTAGCACGGGCTCGGTAAGCATTAAAGAAACTTCAGCTTCTTTTTTTGCAATTTCCAGATAGAGAGAGATAAATGAGGGATGGAAATAAGAACTGAAGCCAAAAACTTGTCTAGAAAGGAGAAGGTTATCAACAAACTCAGGGTCCAATTCAAACATATGACTCAGGTCTGGACGGATAAGTTTACAATTTTTCAATTCATATATCCTGTTTCTCAGAACCGGGGGAACTCCTTCAAAATTTCGTCGTGACCAGTAATCAAAGTTGTCTTCTAACACTTCCAGAGTATTCAGAAGGGGTGGCATTTTCTCTACAATTACCTTCCCTATAATGGAAAGCTCATAAATGTGATCCTTCTGTATGACCAGTTTTTTGTCTTTAAGTTTTTTGAGCTGTGGAAGAACCGAGACAGAATCTGTACAAAGATTTTCCTGGATTTCGTCTATGGACCTGGGCCTATCTTTGAGAAAGATTAGAAGGTTCCTTCGTCTTTCAGACCGAAAGATTAGTTCCATTAACCCGATTTTTGTGCCCAGTACAACACCTCTAAAAAATTAATGATGATATAATAGTATGGTAGTTATAAATACATTTCCATTAATTTTAGAAGCTTGAAAGCTGCATTCAGGGATCGAAAAGCATATAGCGGAATTTTACATACCAAATTGACTTTAGAGTAAGCCTTAAAACAGTATAATTTTAAAACTAGAGTGAATAATAGGAAAGATTGCGAGTAGTTCGTCGAATACTTTTTGATTTGTTAATAAAAAAGTCAATTAAATGGTTTATGGAGAAGTTATAGTCTGATACCCTTGAGGAGAGCTAGCCTTTTTTTCCAGTGATCAAGTCCTCGCTTTGCAGCATACCATTCAAAATAATTATCTTCACCGACAAACTCACCAGCTTCGAATTTTTGTATAAATTCGGTAGAGATCAGGTCGTATCGATCCTCAAATTCATCGCAGATCATGGAGTAGCGGTCTATCTTGTATCTTGCAAGATGTTTCTCATGTTCTAGGGCCGAGCGAATAGCCTCGCTTGCTTCCTGAAGCGAGTAATCGGTATCAATCTGCAAGGTAACATCCATATTTATCCCATAGAAGAGTTATTGCTGGTACTAAAAAATCATCATATATTTCTGTTTCTATTTGTGAACCAGACATTCCTTCCACCTAGAAGAATTTAATCAATTCTCTTTTGGGTCCGCAACCTATTTGCACCTTATATCTTCACAAACTAATAACCTTTTACCCCTTTGAGAGAAATATCAGTTAAAATGTTTTCACTGTTCTCTTTTTAAAAACTCAAATTAACTCGAAATGAAGAAACTAAGAACACAAAAAAACAACAAGAGGAAACAAAATGAATAGAAAACACATAAATTGTGGGAAAATAGGAAAAAAAGAGAAACATGGAGGGAAATAAAGGAAAACAAAAGGAATAAAAGAGGATATTAAAAAGAATTAGCCTCCTTTTTGTTTATTCATTTAAAAAGAGTGAGAGAAGTGAGATTTGAACGCACGAACCCCTACGAAAATAGACTCTGAACCTATCGCCTTTGGCATGGATGGAAAACTCTCGCATCTTAAAAGATAATTTTGTATTTATCTATTCTTTAATTAAATGTTGTTTTACTGCTAAATTCTTCTCTTTTTTCTCGAATTTTCTAATGAACATTTAGTCCTGTATAGAATCTTGAATATAGTCCAAGAGTCTTGGAAATAAGGATAATTTTTATAAATGAAGGTTTAGATGAAGAACTTACAAAAATCCAATGAGAGACCGTAAAAACATGAGAATAAGTCCACCGTTTTAATCTATTATTTAGCCTATTTTGGCAAAGTTTGCATAAAACAGAGTTGTATTGCCAATTTCTGTAGATTAATCAAGCTCTGAACTGCAATAAGTAATCATTGCATATATTTATGAGTTATATGTTTTGATAATTTCAAGATTTTCTTATCATACAAAGGGTAAAATTCAATATAAAAACTAATTTATAAATTGGAAAAATTTATACTTATTATTATAGTACCGTTCTTTATATTGATAGAAGGATTTATGTAATATCGCGTTTTCAACTAATTATCATTATAAATAAAACATTTATACTGAGGTACTACGCGCTGGAGAAAGTAAGAAGTTAACGTACTTTATGGACGAGTAACTATCTTAGAATAATCATACAGAGAGTGCCTTAACCACGGTACAGCCTAAATAACACCGAATCGAAAACGAGGCATACCATTGACAAAAGTTGTAGAAATCTCTCCAACCACGAGACTTGAAGGCCACTCCAAGCTTACCCTGAAAGTAGATGATCAGGGTATTGTCGAGCGAGGAGACTGGCTCTCAATTACCCCGGTCAGGGGTATTGAGAAGCTCGCCATAGGTAAGACAATGGAACAGGTCCCGAAGATTTCCTCTCGGGTCTGCGGTATTTGTCCCATTGCCCACACTCTGGCAAGCACCGAGGCCATGGAAGCTTCAATCGGCTGCGAGATTCCCACGGATGCAAAGCTCCTGAGGATCATTCTCCATGCCGCCAACCGTCTCCACAGCATCGCACTGCACAACATCCTGATCCTGCCGGACTTTTACATACCGGGGACAGAGACAAAATTCAATATGTTTGCTAATGAGCAGCCTGCCAGAAGCGTTATGGCAAGGATTGTCCGCATTCGTGAAATTGGACAGACTATTGGAGCCATCGCAGGTGGCGAGGCGATCCATCCCTCCAACCCAAGAATCGGTGGGATGTATCACAATGTGACTCCACGGGCAAAGCAGAAAATGGCTGACCTAGCAAAGGAAGGCCTTGTTCTTGCCCATGAGCAGATGAAATTCATGCTCGATGTCATCAGGAATATGCAGAACAGGGAATTCGTTGAGGTTGCAGGCAAGAAAATCCCTCTTCCCAAAACACTTGGATACCACAACCAGGGAGTTATGGCTACATCCTCGATGTACGGCTCATCCAGTCTGGACGAGAATCCCACATGGGACTTCACCAGATGGAAGGAAACCAGGCCATGGGACTGGTACATGGGTGAGGTAACAATAGATCTCGAAGATCCAACCTATCCATCAGGAGGTACCACAAAAGTTGGCACCAAGGCTAATCCACAGATGGAAGCCTGCACAGGTGTTCCTACATACGACGGTCAGCCGGTAGAGGTCGGTCCAAGGGCAAGGCTTTCCACCTTCAAGAACTTCGACGAGAAAGGAACCTTCGCTCAGCACATTGCCAGGCAAATGGAGTACCCTGATTGCTGTTACACCATTCTCAAATGCCTTGACAACCTGGATACCTCGGGCAAGGTTCTTGCCGACCACATACCCCAGGGAGATGGATCCTTGGGCTGGGCCGCAAACGAGGCCCCGCGCGGAACCAATGTCCACCTTGCACGGGTGAAGGACGGGAGGGTGCTGTGGTACGAGATGCTTGTGCCCACCACCTGGAACTTCCCTACATGCAGCCGCGCTCTGACTGGAGCGCCTTGGCAGATCGCTGAGATGGTCGTCAGAGGTTATGACCCGTGCGTCTCGTGCGCAACCCACATGATTGTGGTGAACGAGGAGGACAAGCTAGTCGCCCAGAAGCTCATGCAGTGGTGAAGGGAATGGAAACGCTGTACTCCGAGATCGTGGTGGCAGGCTGTGGCAACCCGCTCTATGCGGATGATGGGTTCGGACCCGCAGTCGTGGAGAAACTCAAGGACCTCGAACTCCCCGAGAACGTCACAGTTGTTGACGCAGGGCTTGGAGGGCCTCATTTCGTCTTTACACTCCTCAATCCTAAGTCCACGAAAACTCTTATCATCGTGGACATCGCGGATTTTGGAGGGAAACCAGGCGAGCTTAGGTGGCTTTCTGTAGACGAGCTTCCTGTTGGAAGCTATCGGGATGCCCACTCCTGGGACCTAACCGAGCCGCTCCAGTATATTAAGGACGACATCCAGGTCCAAGTCCTTGTATGCCAGAAGAAGTATGTTTCCACCCCCGATATGGTCATTGGGATTACAGACGAAGTACAGAAAGCCATTCCAAAAGCTGTATCCGAGATACTGAAAGAACTCGGGATGAACTATGGGACTGCTTAACTCCATCGAGAAAACCGTGGGTGGGAAAGCAAAACTCACTCAGGTTACGATGGAGAAGAAGGTGGAAGCTACAAAGGAGACAAAACCAGTGACAAATAAGATCAAGCTCGGACATGTACACATGAGCGGCTGTACAGGCTGCCTCGTGTCCATTGCCGACAACAACTTGGGACTCATCAAGATCCTGGACGACTACGCCGACCTCGTCTACTGCCTCACTCTTGCTGATGTTCGGCATATCCCAGAGATGGATGTGGCGCTCGTCGAAGGATCGGTCTGTATCCAGGACCATGAATCAGTGGAGGACATCAAGGAGACGCGGAAGAAGTCCAAGATAGTTGTGGCCCTCGGTTCCTGCGCATGCTACGGGAACATCACCCGGTTCAGCCGTGGTGGGCAACACAACCAGCCACAGCACGAATCTTTCCTTCCTATCGGGGATCTCATCGATGTGGATGTCTACATTCCAGGATGCCCCCCGAGCCCGGAGCTAATAAGGAACGTCGCTGTCATGGCGTACTTGCTCTTGAAAGGGAACGAAGACCAGAAGGCTCTTGCAGGCAAGTACTTAAAACCCCTTATGGACCTTGCGAAACGCGGCACAACCGGTTGCTTCTGCGACCTGATGAATGACGTGATTAACCAGGGCCTCTGCATGGGCTGCGGCACCTGCGCTGCATCCTGTCCAGTACGGGCGATCACCCTTGAGTTCGGGAAGCCGCAGGGTGAGCGTGACCTCTGTATTAAGTGCGGCTCTTGCTACGGTGCCTGCCCGAGGTCGTTCTTCAACTTGGATGTGATTCCTGAATTCGAGAGCATCAACGAGATAATCGCTGGAGCACTTAAGGAAGGTGAAAGTGATGATTGAAGATCCGTATCTTGGCAAATACATGACCTGCGTTTCAGCACGGAGTACGGACAAGGAGATCCTCAAGAAGGCACAGGACGGCGGCATTGCCACCACCCTCATGGTCTATGCTCTTGAGGAAGGAATCATTGACGGGACCATTGTGGCAGGGGAGGGCGACCGACCCTGGCAGCCTAAGCCAGTCGTTGCAACGAGCCGCGAGGACATCCTCAAGGCACGAGGAACAAGATACAGCATCAGTCCCCAGATATCCTGGCTCAAGGAGGCAACCCGGTCATTCGGCCTCGATAAGGTAGGGGTTACCGGTGTCTGCTGCCAGATGCAGGCAGTCAGAAAGGCTCAGCTATATCCTATCAATATGCGGGATGTCCCAGGCAAGGTCGCCTTAACAGTAGGGCTTTTCTGCATGGAAAACTTCCCGTACAAATCCATGCAGACCATTGTTGAGGACCACGCTGCTCAGAGCCTCAGCTCCGTGAAGAAGATGGAGATCACGAAGGGCAAATTCTGGGTCTACACCGAACGCGGAAACGTCGCCACCGTGCCGCTCAAAGATACTCACAAGTACGAGCAGCCCGGCTGCCACGTCTGCCTTGACTATGTCTCCAATCTCGGCGACATCTCTACCGGCTCTGTCGGAAGCCCAGACGGCTGGTCCACGGTCTTCATCCGCACCAAGGTCGGAAACGAGATATGGTCCAAAGCGGTTGCTGCGGGTCTGTTTGAGACGAAACCCATTGAGGAAGTCAAACCCGGTCTTGATCTCCTCAGGAAGCTCGCGAAAGAGAAGATCGACAAGAACCAGAAGACAGTTGAGGAGCGCAAGACCTTCGGCGTCAACAAGGGGCTACGGAACCCTTACGCCTAAAACTCCTCTTTTTCGTCAGCGAAGCTATTGTGTTAGCTATGCTGAATTGGGGATGGGATTGGTTCTCATCCCCAAGATGATTTCACTGAGAGCTTTCTAAATTTCACTTTTCTTCATTCATGTTTTCAGTCTTTCCAGTAGCTGGATATTACAGGCCTGATCCGGTAGATAAGAAAATATTTATCTATATATCTTGTTTTGAATTTAATATGTAAGAGGGTTTTAATAATGACTGAACGTGGAAAGGATGCCCGTCAAACAGAAGCAATAGTAAAAGCGTGGCCTTATAAAAAGGAAGAAGTTGAAGAATACTGTAAAAATCTTGGTAAAAACCTCAATGAATTGACTTATAGTGAAGCTGAATCAATGATTTCTGATTTGAAATTGAGGAAATACGTACCAAAATGATAACACCTAACAGACTAGGATTGATCAAGATCTTATTGGAATTAGAACAACAATATTCCTTTGACTTCATTTTTTAAGTTTAGACCTCTCAAAAAATTAGCCCCCTTAAGGCTAGCTTCTTCAAGGTTAGCTCCTTCGAGGTTAGCTCCTTCTAGATTGGCTCCCTTAAGGTCAGCTTTTTCAAGGTTAGCTTCTTTAAGGTCAATTCCTTTGAGGTTAGCTTTTCTAAAATTAGTCCTTTTAAGGTTAGCTTCACTAAGGTTTGCATCATTAAGATTAACTCCTTCAAGGTTAGCTTCTCTAAGATTAGTTCCTTTAAGGTTAGTCTTTTCAAGATCAGCCCCTTCAAGGTTAGCTCCTATAAGGTTAGCTTTTATAAAGTTGTCCTTGTCTCTTATAAGATTAGCTTCTTTAAAGTAAACTCCGTTAAAGTTAGCAGTAATAGTCATTCTATGACACCCCTTTCTGTTCTACATTTTCTATATTTCTTGTATCAGTTGTAAATTAAAAAGCATCATTGTCGTGCATTATTATGATCTGAATATTTTATATCTCATGGATATTAACGAAAGAAGAGATCTCAAAGCTGATTTTTCAGCTACCTATTGTAATCGTCTACAGCTTAAATATGTCTGTTTCATAAAAACCATGATCCTCCCATAGTAAATCACAATTGTTAACTAGTAATAAATAGTATTCATTGCTGATATTAAAAATTTCATTTTGTGGCAAAAAAAGCCTTAATTTATCCTGCCTACAAAGGGTGATACCAACGAAGATATCACGAAGTGTAACTAGCTCGCTAATATTTGTTTTTAAGTCAATCTTCAAGAAACTAGCAATTCTTGGATTAATATATCATTTATAAGAAAGAAATAAATTTGACCGAAAATTAAGAAAATAAATCTCAAAAGAAATTCCTAGCCAAATCTCATCGATAAATTCACTGAATATCCACGTTTTTACTCTTTCAAGAAAAATGGAATTCGTCTTTAATATTTCTTACCTCCATCATGTCTTTCAAAATTCAACAGAAGTATAATCGCTTTCTTGATCTTCCTTTAATGTATAGGTTTTGTGCTAAAAACTATGCATTGCTTTGATTCTGAAACTTCTGCAACGAAACCTTTCCTATGAATTTTTGCAACAGAAAAGATAATTTTCAGGTACTTTTTGCCCTAAAAACGAAATTTAAATATTAATAGTGAATAAGAGGATTTGCCAGTTCACAATTGTGAACGCGAGTGTCAAGATGGCGGAAAGGCTACGCAGTGGACTGCAGATCCATGAATTCCGGTTCGAGTCCGGGTCTTGACTTGAGGCTTTCTATGGTATAAAGGTACAGAAAACACTTTGACTTCTTATACCTAAAAACGATTAAGAAATCCTCATAAAATATTAGAAAATAGGAAAAATGAAAAAATAATGGAACAGATAAATTTAT
Source organism: Methanosarcina sp. (assembly GCA_036504475.1). Lineage (GTDB taxonomy): Archaea > Halobacteriota > Methanosarcinia > Methanosarcinales > Methanosarcinaceae > Methanosarcina. Next base: position 84 of record DASXVB010000043.1, on the reverse strand, counting down.
TTAAAGAAGGTAAAAGCATGAGCTTAACAATGTTAAAGCATGAAATGAGATATTGTTGACAGAACAAAAAGTTCTATCCACGAC
>DASXVB010000042.1:0-3480 GCA_036504475.1 Methanosarcina sp. | reverse complement strand
TTGCACCTTTTCCTATCATGCTGAATGCACCTTATTTTTTCAAATATTTCTTCTCCTACAAGTTGGCGACACTCTTCTTCAGTCTGCAAACGATGAAGGCCAAGGGCAAAAACAATAGTGATATTCTCATTTTTTGCTCCGCCCAGATAAAGTTCTTCAAGCAGAGGTGGAAGAATCTTTGCAGTAGGAGTTGGCCGTGTAACATCGCTTACGATAATTGCAATTCTCGAATCCGGGTTTACAATCTCAGAAAGCCTTTTGCTTTTTATGGGATTTTGAAGTGCTTTTTTTATAAGAGAAGCTCCTTCTTCCTTTATTTCAGACTCTGAAGGCAGGATGATGCTGGATATGTTTTTCTCAGGTATATCCAGTTCCAAAATCCCGCTTCCAAATGCTAATGGAATCGTTTTTACATTTGTAGTCATGGTCATTTCGATGTCATAGTATTAATTATATAAAATCGTATAGGTAAACAATAGAAAATTAAATTTTAAGAAGAATTTAAATAAGTAATTAATATAACATTTATATTATAATTAGCTTTTGTGGTATATTTGATTTCGGCATCTTTTATTCAGAAGAATCTGTCGACTATTCAAGATTAGAGATTTAAGGGCGTAATTCTTAGTTTTGAAATGAGTTCATAATAGTTCGTAATTATACTTTTTTACTTCTCAAAGTGTTGAGTCCTAAAAAGTAAATATCTTCTGCACTGATTATAATTAAAGTCACACAAATCTCCATACCGCTGTTAATCTATTAAATTCAGATAGCGGAAGTACCGGAAAGAGTCTTTTTGGTGCTTTAGAGGAGCAGGAAACGAAAATTCATAGTGGGGAAATGATTACAATGGACAAAGAAAGGATTTCTTATCATGAATCCGTTCTGAAGATGTACGAACGGATAAAAAAAGATGGGATGACGAATGTCTGGGATCGCTACGAAGCCCAGGGGCTGGGAGGAAATCCAGACAAAAGATGTACGTTCTGTATGGGAGGAGTGCGCTGCGACCTGTGTTCCAACGGCCCCTGTCGTTCGGATGCCGCTAAAGACAAAAGAGGAGTATGCGGAATCACTGCTGATGGTATGGCAATGAGGATGATGCTTCTCAGAAATGTGATGGGAGCTTCGACTTATCACTATCATACGGATCAGACTATCAGGACTTTGAGGGAAACTGCTAGAGGCAACACTCCTTATACGATAAGGGAACCTGAAAAGTTAAGGACTTTTGCAAGTCGGCTGGGGCTCAAAACCGAAGGATCAGACTCCGAAGTTGCTCTTCGCCTTTGTGAATTTGTAGAAAAGGAGTTTAACAGACCTGCTTACGAACCGAGCCAGGTTATTGAGTTTCTCGCCCCTCCCGAAAGAAAAGAAAAGTGGAGAGCGCTGGACATATTTCCAGGCGGAATCTACGGGGAGATGATGCTTTCCACAAGCTCCTGCCTGACAAACGTGGACGGGTACTATGCGAGTCTTGCCTTGAAAGCCATGCGTTTAGGAATTGCAATGGGATACCAGAGCCAGATTGTAAATGAATATTGCCAGGACATCCTTTTTGGAATTCCCAGGCCTCACACCATGAGAGTAGACCTAGGTGTACTTGATCCTGAATACGTTAATGTACTCCCGAACGGACACGAACCATTTCTCGGCTTTGCCATGGTCCAGCTTGCCCGAAAGCCAGAATGGCAGGATAAAGCAAAAGCTGCAGGTGCAAAGGGACTGAGGGTTATTGCCAGCATTGAAACAGGACAGGAAATGATTCAGAGATGGGAGGAAGACGATGCTTTCTACGGATTTACCGGTAACTGGATTTCCCAGGAAGCGGTGCTTGCAAGCGGAAGCGTGGATCTTTTTGCAGCAGATATGAACTGTTCTCTTCCTGTTGCTCCTCTTTATGCCGAAAAATACAATTTTAAACTCATGCCTGTGAGTGAACTTGTGGCCTTCGAAGGCATAGGAGAACGTCTGAACTATAATCCTGTTGAAGCCGAAAAGCAGGCAGCGCAACTTCTAGATATGGCGATTGAAAATTTCAAAAAACGGAAAAGTTTGGTAGAATCCGTTTCGAAGCTCCCTATGAAAGAAGCTGTGGTAGGTTTTTCAAACGAGAGCATCCTTGCAGCTCTGGGAGGCAGCCTCGACCCTCTTCTTGATGCTATAAAAAACGGAGCAATTAAAGGAATTGTGGGGATGGTTTCCTGTACTACCTTGAGGGACTACGGTCAGGATGTACACAGCGTTGCTGTGGTAAAGGAACTGATAAAAAGAAATATCCTTGTTCTGTCCCTCGGTTGCGGGAACGGCGCCATGCAGGTGGCAGGCCTCTGTACCCCTGAAGCCAGAGAATTTGCAGGAGATGGTCTAAAAACCGTATGCAAAGCCCTGGACGTCCCACCAGTGCTTAGCTTTGGGACCTGCACCGACACGGGCAGGCTTGCCGACCTCCTTGGAGCTGTCTCTGGAGCCCTCGGAGGGGTTCCGGTTCCTGACCTTCCGGTTGCTGCCGCAGCCCCTGAGTATATGGAACAGAAAGCTACAATAGATGCTATCTTTGCTCTGGCCCTCGGGCTCTATACCTATGTGAACCCGGTTCCGACAATTACAGGCGCCCCGAATCTGGTCAAACTGCTTACAGAAGACTGTCGGGAAGTTACTGGTGGGATCCTGAATGTGGAAAAAGATGCGGTAAAAGCTGTTGATGGGATAGAACAGCACATCATGGAAAAGAGAAAGAAGCTTGGAATCTGAAAACCAAATAGTAAAAATTAGACTTCTGAAAAGAGGAGATCTAATAAGACGAGATCTGAAAACTCCAGATTTACTTGCTTTCTTTTATTTTTTATTTTTAAACAGGATGAGTTAGAACCTGAGAAACCAAAGCTGAAATCAAAGCTTTATAGATTCTCCAGGCTTCATGATAACGACTTTTGTATCGACTTTTGCCTCTACAGCTCTTTTGAACTCTTCAGGATTCTGGCTGATTACATCAAAGGTGTTATAGTGCATAGGAATCACAATTTCGGGCTTGATGAGCTCTACGGCTTTTGTGGCTTCTTTTATACCCATCGTAAATCGGTCTCCTATGGGTATGAGGGCTACTTCAGGTTTGTAGAGTTCGCCTATGAGTTGCATGTCCCCGAAAATCCCAGTGTCTCCGGCATGATAGATTGAATGGCCGTTGACTCGTATAATGAAGCCTGCCGGGGAGCCGCCGTCAAAACTGAAACCTGATGCATCAATTGAAGAAGAATGGAGTGCTTCAGTCATGGTTAGCTTTATACCCTCCACATAAATTGTACCGCCCTTGCCCATGCCCTCTGCAAAAACTCCTTTTGATTTGATATAATTTGCAACCTCATGAACAGAAATTATCCGGCATCCGGTCCGTTTTCCAATTTCGATAGTATCTCCAAGGTGGTCACGGTGCCCGTGAGTTACGGCTATTATATCAGGGTTCAGTTCTTCAGGGCTGCA
>DASXVB010000041.1:0-21983 GCA_036504475.1 Methanosarcina sp. | reverse complement strand
CAGTGCTCCAACGGTTCTTCATTGTCCTTCCCCGTCGGGAAAAACTCAGTATACCCGTTGTTCATCATTTATCCGCTGGAGCCCATCGCCATGCCGGGCTAGGCCACAGCCCCTTTACAAGGATACTCAAATATTCTTCTTCTTTTAAATAGTTAACGGCAGGAAGTAATGTTTTAAGGGAAATATTTTGAAATATTTTATATCTCACTACTTCCTTCGATTTTGTAACAGCTTTTTGAGGTCTATTCCAATTCCATAAAAATTAGGATTTAATGTAATTACATCTTTCATTAAATCTACAAAGTTTTCTTTATCAGCAGGCTGCTCTTCTACTTTCTTCAATATTTGCTGTAACTCTTCTTCACTGACTTTTTTCTTATGAATAGTCCCTAGCAACTCGTTGACATAATATCTTTGGTCTGAACCTTCGGGTATAAATCTGTCTTCACCTTCTTTTTCTAGAGTAATTAAATGATTATACCCTACAGTTACTAAAGGATCATCGGGCAAAGGTACTTTCTCTTTAAATTTTAGCCTCTCAAAACTATGATTTAATTCTCTAAGGTTAAATAGGATCACAGAGAAGTAGTCTCTTCTTTGTTCTCCATTTACGTAAATATATATTTTTTTGGCGTCGTTGTCTGCTTTCACAACTGCTGAAGATTTAAACGCTTTATCTTCCAGAACTATTCCAGTTCTCCATCTCAAATTTTGTTTAATATCTTTATTCATTTTTACAATAAGACGGGGCATTATAGATCTTGGTAGAAAGTCATACTCCACAATAAATTTTAAGGACGAAATATAATCAAAATGGAATTCAGGTTCCTGTATTTCAAGGAGATCAGGTACAAGTACTGTATGCGAATCAATCTCATAACATAACTCAAATTTTTTCATTAGACTTATTATATAATAGTATCTGTCTGGAGGATAATAATAATCAGTTTCATTTTCCTGTCTCAAAATGTCATCTAGATTATAAAATTCCAAAACTCCACTTGATTCAGCTAATTCTTTTGAATTAATTACTTTATATACAGCTTCAGTTATCCACTTTGGCTCCAGAACATGTGTATCAAGTAGTTGTATATCTTTAAAATGTATTATCACACCTAAATCATTTAAGAATCCTACAAGCGTATTCTGGGATGGTCTATCTTTAATTCCTTCTTCTTTGCATATCTGCTTATATTTACTATAACTAATAAAATTTTCAGTCATACTTTCTAGTCTATTCCTTACATTAAACCAGTTTTTTGGCCAATAACTCCTTAAATGCTCCACTCTAAGAAGTTCTTCACGCATTGATTTTGAGAATTCTTCGATATTTTCATTATCTTTACAGGATACTCGATAAAAATTTCTTATATTCCGATATTTTTCTTGCAAAAATTTTCTGTTTACATCAAAACCTGGATTTTCATCTATTTTATTTATAACGACCAAAATAGGGGAATTTCCCCCAAAACTCTCAATATGTTTGAGCCAATATTCTGTTTTCTCATCTTTTCTCGCGTCTAGAACTAAAATATATAAGCTTCTTTTTGACAAAAAGAACTGATGAGTAGCATGCATTATCTCTTGGCCGCCGAAATCCCAAAAGTTAACTTTTATATTTCTATTTTGCTGTTTTACTTTCCATTTTCTAACATTGATTCCATGTGTTTGGGTTTCGTAATCATCAAATTTTTCTCCAACTAGCCTTTTTACCAGTGAAGTTTTGCCTGCTCCACCTTCTCCTACCAAAAGAACTTTCACTTCATTAAGTGATTCTACTCCTCCTTCCAGAGACTTAAAATAATTAATTAGTTCTCCCCTTCCTTTCTTTACGATCTCAAGTGGAGGAATTTCTAAAGGATTATCTTTTAAGCATATTGCATTATTACGTGATTGATTTTTTAGTTCTATTTCTAGTTCCAATTCAAGAATTTCAATAGGTATAAATGTCAGGTTATTTTCGGCTAAATCGATTTTAGTAAGCTTCTTTAATTCTATTATTCTTTGGGGTATCGATGTTATTTGATTCGATGCCGCATTGAATATTTTTAGGTTTTTTAATTTTTGTATGTTTTCAGGAATTGATATTAGCCGATTTACCGACACATCTAACTCCTCAAGATTTTCTAATAATGAAATCTCATCAGGTAATGATATTAATTGATTATTTGAAATGTAAAACTTTAGAAGTTTGTTCAATTTTTTAATCTCTATTGGTAGTAATGAGATTCTATTTTTGCTTATATTAAGGGTGCCAAGTCTATTCAATTCAAATATTTCACGTGGAAAATAATCTAGTTGATTCTCTGAAATATCAAGCTTAGTAAGATGGTTCAACTCTTTGATTCCACTTGGAAGAGACTTCAATTTGTTTTTAAAAATGAATAGTGCTGTCAATTTTTTTAGTTTTGAAATTTCTGGGGGGAGGGATGTTAACATATTTTCCGAAATGAAAAGTCCTGTAAGATTCTCTAAAAATGTAATTTCCAGTGGGAGTGACTCAAATTTATTTCGGAACAAAATTAGTCCAGTAAGTTTTTCTAGTTTCTTGACTTCAGGTGGTAATGATGTAAGTTGGTTGTCGGATACATCGAGTTTTGTAAGATTTCGTAAATTTGATATTTCTGGTGGAAGAACAGTGAGTAAATTCCCTGAAGCAAGGAATCCTTCAAGATTTTCAAGTTCCCCAATTCCTGTTGGTAGGAATGAAAGCTGATTTCTAGAAATGTCGAGTTTAGTAAGCTTTTTTAACTCTGCTATCTGAGGTGGTATGACAGTTAATTGATTATTGGATAAATCCAGTCTTTTCAGATTCTTAAGCATCCCTATCTCAGACGGTACAAATGTTAAGCCTTTCCCTGAAAGATCCAACTCTTCTCTATTGTTTTCTGCAGCTTCCCTTATTATTTGCATTAACAATTCATTTTTCATATAAACATCTCTTCACCTTTTCATTTAATTCCAAATTTTCTATCAAGAAGAGTCAATGAATGAAAACTTTCTTTTTTTCTTTGATATCTCATTTGAAATGCTTATTTTAATGTTATAAGTCGATCTATATAATGTTCTTTATTTTTTGATTAATTTTATAAGGTTAAATCTCATTAAACTTGTAAAGTATGAATTATTAGACCTGTAATTGAAAATTTCCTCTACTTAAAGTTTATAGAGAATCTTTTATGGATGGATACAAAGCTATTGAAGAATTTACGCTGAGAAATGCCTTTAAATTGCAGGGGAGTAGAAAATTTTCCCTTGTTGTAGGTGCAATGAAAGTAATGAGATACCTGTATCAAAGATGCAAAAGATCAAATTACTCCTCTTACTAACCTTTGCTAAGGATAGCAACCTTTGAATATGGTGATATCAATTTTTTCTGAGTTGAATTCAATTTTAAGTTTGAACCCTTCAGAACCAGATTCATCAGTATCCACAGGATTGAGGAGAATTAAGAACAAGAAAAAGCTTTATCTATCGATATGGCATAGAAGATTATTTTCTGATTAAAAAAGTAATTTGTTTTCTAAACTCAATATTTTTTAGATTTTTTAGTTAAAAGAAGCGCCCATGGCAAGATTCAAACCTGCTCTCCCAAAGAAGAAACGGTTTTCGAGACCGTCGCTTTACCGCTAGACTACTTAACAAGAATATTTAAATATCCTTCCTTTTTTACAATATTTTCTTCTTTTAGAGAATTAACCGCAGGAGATACTGTTTTTGAGGAAAGTCACGAAAAAAATAGATGGAAGCTTCTACACAATAAAAGGTACCTTTGAATTAGAAACCACAGAATGCCACTACTTTAGTCATTTCCAATTTTGCTAGGTATAGATCATCTACAGTCAGTTTTAGAGCATCAACAAACTGCCCAGGTACTTCTGCAATAAGAGTCTTGTTATATCTAACAAGTTTGAGTGTAATGCGCTTTTTTGGCCCCTTATTAACTATACTACTGATACGAGCGAAGTAAGTATTGTCACTTTGATTTTCAGAAAGGGAATCGGGCAATAGAATAGTTATGTTCTCAGGATGAATTCCCCAGGAAACTTTATCTCCAGATTTGAATCTCTGGGTTTTTATCCTTAAACTTAGGTCCCCACTTTTTAACACTGTACATTTTGACTCTTCATCATATTTTTCGACATAAGCGTCATCAAAAATATTGGAAATCCCAACTAGTTCTGCCACATGAAGGTTATTAGGATGGTAGAATATTTCTTCCGGAGTGCCAAACTGCTGAGCTTTTCCTTCATATAAGACAAGAATCTTGTCAGCCAATTGAAAAGCTTCTTCCAGATTGTGAGTGATAAATAACAAGGGTATTCCAATTTTGGTTTGCAGATTTTTTATCTTTTCTGTAAGTTCAGTTCTTATTTCCAGATCAAGTGCAGAGAAAGGCTCATCCAGAAGCAAAATCTCAGGTTTGGGAGCCAGCGCTCTTGCTAGAGCAACTCTCTGTTTTTGCCCACCTGACAGCTGGGATGGATATCGGGTCTCCAACTCCTCAATATGAAAAAGACTTAGCATTTCCAGAACTCTTTCTTCCTTCACTTCTTTCCCCCACCCTTTGAGCCCACATTCTATATTTTTTTTTACATTCATGTGAGGAAAGAGGGTATAGTTCTGGAAAACATAGCCCAGGTTGCGTTTCTGGATTGGAAGATTAATTTTTTTGTTTTTATCAAAATAAATTTTATTACCTACAGTTATTTTTCCGTCATCAAGATCAGTTATTCCGGAGATGCATTTAAACAACGTAGTCTTTCCTGATCCTGAAGGCCCAAAAAGTACAACACGTTCGTTTTCCATTTCAAAGCTGACATCTAATATAAAGGATTTCTTAGTGTCTTTTGTTTTACTGGTATCAGCTTCATTATACTGTTTTTTAAGTTCAACTTTAACGCTCAAGCTTATGCCTCTAATTTTCCTATGAATCTTCCGGTTAGAGATATGGCCACCAGAGATATAAGAATAAGGATTAAGACCAGTGTCTGGGCGAATTCGTTATTGCCTGCCTGAAAAGCACTGTATATTGAAGTAGACATAGTGTTAGTTTTTCCTGGGATATTCCCTGCTAGCATAAGGGTTGCTCCGAATTCTCCGACAGCTCTTGCAAAACTGAGTATCAGTCCTGCGAATATTCCTTTTTTTGCAAGAGGCAATGTTACTAGCAAAGCAGTTTCAATTTCACTTCTTCCAAGAATGTAAGCCGCATATTCAAGCTCTTTATCTACTGCTTCAATGGCTGCCTGGGCGGCTCTCACCATAAGAGGAAGGGAAACTGTGTAGGCAGCAATTACTGCAGCCTGCCAGGTAAACATGATCCCTGTACCAAAAAAGTCGTAAATAAGGTGGCCAATAAATCCGTTTTTTCCTACCAATATGACTAGGAGATATCCAATTACAGTTGGTGGAAGTACTAAAGGAACTGTTACTAACAGCTCTGCAAGCTCTTTTCCCCGGAAATCATATCTCGCAAATGTATAAGCGATTACTACACCACTACACAGCACTAAAATAGATGATATGGTAGCTATCCAGAGCGTAATGGATAAAGGAAACCATATCTCGTCAAACATAGATATCATGTCTACTTTTATTGTTTGGATAATATAGGTAGGAGAGAACTAAAGGCTTATTAAACGAATTATTGTGAAGCAAATATTTTTAATAGAGCATATATGAAATAAAATTATTTCCCACTCTGCAGATATACACGACGACTACCTTCTTAAGTTACTGCTAAAGAAACTTGAGCAGCTGTTAATGAATTTCTGTAGAGTGGAGTGACGCTACTTACTAATTTTCATGCACGAAGCATGAGATAAAATTGGGTTTTAGTCTGTTCCTATCATCACATTTGAAGCCTTAACAATTGCGTATACATCGCTTCCTTCTTTTAACTTCAGATTTTCAGCTGAGGTCTTTGTGATGATGGAAGTAATTTCTGCTCCGTCGGGCAACTCTACTACAATTTCAGAATTGACCGCGCCTGTTACAACACTTTTAACCTTTCCTTTTAAAACATTGCGTGCACTTAGTTTCATTTCCTTGCTTCTCCTTCAAGTGTCAATTAAGAACACTTGCTTTTTTGTATATGTTTCCCCCAATAATATAGTTTATGTTTATATAAAACAGCTTTATTATATGTATATTATTGTCTATTGTATTAATTCCCACTTCGCTTTTTGTTGGTAGAAGTTTGTAAAATATCTTATTGAGGAATCACAGGACTACAAGATCACGCCCATTTAAAACCCAGAAATTTTCATTCAAATTCAAGGTGCTCAATCATGATGATAATGTCTCTTAGAATCCTATTCATGGAAAGAAAAGAACCATTACCCTAGATCGTCCTTCAGAATTTAAGTAAAGATTTCTTCCCAAACCAAGGCCATCTTTCCTTCTTTGTGAAGTTTAACTTCCTCTCCTGTCATATCTCTTTTAGGAAAAATCCATTTTTGTATTTTTTGGAGCAAGGATGTGGAATAATGGATTTAATTTTCCTTGAGAAGAGGCAAGTTTTTGGAAGGGGGAATCATTTTCTCTGGCCAGGTTTTCTTCGTTAATAATGCTGGGTGGCTCAAAGGTGGATAGTTCAAAGGTTGATGCTTTCAGAGTTATACCTTTGCTTAATACATGCACCTGAGTCTCTTTGGAGATTTGAGATTTTTTGAACACTGTTTTCTCTCCTGTGATCCTCAATAGCCATGAAAGCACACAAACTATATATAACGTTATGTTTACCAAAACATAACGATTAAGAAATCTGAAGCTTAAGATTATCTGGAATGCAAGTCAGAAAGAAATAGTGGGATTTTAAAAATTTACAGAGCTAATACTTCAAAAACTTACGGATTATTTCAATAATGGAAGATGATAAAAAGGAAACTACAACTTTACTAGAAAAAAATAGTTAGTGATAACGGACAGAGAGATAATCATGATAATAAATTTTAAAGGCAAAAAACCAAAAATTTCAGAAACTGCTTTTATTGCAGATTCTGCTGATGTAATAGGGGATGTTGAAATAGGAGATTTTTCAAGTGTATGGTTTAATGCCGTAATTCGAGGAGATAGAAATAAAATAAAAATTGGGAACAGAACAAGTATCCAAGATAATGTGGTAATTCATGTTGATCCTGAAAACGGAGTTCAAATTGGGGACGATGTAAGTGTAGGACATGGAGCTGTACTTCACGGGTGCAGAATTGAAAGTAATGTGCTCATAGGAATGAATTCTACAGTGTTGAATGGAGCTGAGATAGGGAAGAACTCTATCGTAGGCGCAAATGCGCTGGTTTCTGAAGGTAAAAAATTTCCTGAGAACAGCCTGATTATTGGAGTTCCCGGGAAGGTAAAGAGAGAAACAGAAGAATCCGAAGTTAAAGCCATAAAAGAAAATGCTGAAGAGTACGTAGAGTTCGTTAGGGAATATAAAGAAGAAATGAGAATTAGCAAGTTATGTAAGGATATTAACCAGTAGACAGGTTTTATAATTTACATTAATTTAGAACTTACGCAGTTGAACTGATAAATCATAACTAACGCCCAGGGCAGGATTTGAACCTGCGCTCTCCCAAAGAAGAAACGGTTTTCGAGACCGTCGCCTTACCACTAGACTACCTGGGCATTTTGTTTCATGTTGAAGAAAATTTATGGGGGTGCTGCACGATATTTTTGACGTAACATGTTTCAGCTGCAGGGTTAAGTGAATATACTTTCTCTCATATATATCTTATTATCCCCAAACTCTATATCTTAAAAATCAAAAAGTGAACTCTGGCCTGCACTATTATCCGAGCCTTCTTTTTCAGGTTTGTCTGTCTCTTTCCGAGAATTTTTTTCACTCTTTTTTTCTGGTCTGCTTTTTTTTCCGGGTTTTACCTTTTCAATATCTGCAAATGAAAGCTGTCCATTGTTCCGGGTTTCTTCCCCTTTCAGATTTACAGGCAACTCAAGCCAGCCGTACTGACCTCCTCCACCTGGATGGATTATGACATTACCTTTCCTGAAAGCCAGGATCGCATTTACTATCCGGTCGCCCACGATTTTCAGATCTTCCGGCTCGGAATAAATAAGAGCTTTGACTTCGTTCCCAAAACGCTCTATAAGCTTATTCCAAGCTGTTTGCACACCTTTTGTCTGGACGCTTGCATGACCGAGAGCCATCTGAATGATTTCTGCAAGAGGAATTAGATGAAGATAAGGTGGACGGTATTCAGGATGCTTAGGCTCTTCAAAATCTGCGAGTTCATTAACGCGATCAAAAACCCCTTTCTTTATAAGACCACCGCAAATCTGACAGCGCCATTTATTCTCAACGGCTTCAGAAAGTGTATATTGGGTAAAACACTTAATGCAGGCTGAACGATTGTATTTTCCCTCTTCGGGAAAGAATCCTACATTTAGAGTAGCTTTGTATCCATGTTCTCTTAGAATAGCTTTTTTTAAGCCGTCAAAAGTAAGCTCAGGCACATCAAATTGCGTAAACTCCCTTGCCAGCTTGTTAGTATAAGGAGAATGAGCATCGGAATTCGAAAGAAATGTCAGGCGGTGCAGATCTTCTATACGATCGGCATAATCACTGTCCGCACTTAGGCCAAGCTCCAGGAAAGAAATATAATCTGTCATATCCCCGTAACAGTTTTTCAGGCTGTCATGATAACCATAAAGTGCGGTCCATGGCGTAAAGGCATGGCAGGGGCCAATTAGAGCTCCAAGGTCTTTTGCAATTTCGGCAATTTCACTACCATCCAGCCTAACACTTGGACGGCCGTCGGCTTCAAGATTTCCAAAAGGAGAAATACGCTCAGCCAGTTCTTCGGCTTTTGAAATTGAAGGTAAAATAAGAAGATGATGTACACGTTTGTTGTCTTCTATTTCAGTAGTAGGGATAAAATGAATCTCATCTATACGGATTTCTTCATCCGAAATGGCTACCTTTTTGATCTCTTCAAGCCACTTTGGGTGAGTACAATCAGCAGTACCGATCAATTCCATCCCTTTTTTTGAAGCCTCCCTGGCAATTGTCGGCAGTTCCATTTTTCTGGAAGATGCCATAGAATACTTTGAATGGAGATGGAGATCCGTATTGACTTTCATTTCCTTCCCTTTACTGAATGCTCTAACTCTTAGAGCTCGTTTTTAATTACCAAACGTTTTATCATCCTATGTAGCGCAGGTCTTCTTCAGAAGGTTTGACTTCCTGAATTGTCTGCTGCTCTTCTTTTTCTTTTAGCTTTTCCAGGATGCTCTCCATTTCCTCGGCTTTTTTCTCAAGAGAGTCGGTATTTACATCAATTTCAAATATTTTGCAGATTACTTTTAGAAGAGATTGGGCGCTTTTTGGGTCCATTAAATATCCTGGAGTCATGCCCATAAGGCAGGCAGCATCGATACCTCGCATCTTGCTGAAAGCTACAAGCAAACCCGAAGCTCCGACTATTCCTCCGCTGGGTTCCGATTCCCTGAACTCTACCCCATACTTTTTGATTTCGTCGATAAGTTCTGTACTATTGGCGACTCCAAGGACCGTTTCATCGTAGGTCAGTTTACCTGTCGGATACCCTCCAAGAGTGTAAATTCTTGGTACTCCAAACTCTTCTGCAATGTCAAGGTAAAGAGAACAGAGTTCATAATGTCCCTGCGAGGTTGTACTCTGATGATCTCCTACAAGGAAAAGGATATCATTCTCCTTTGCTTTCCCGTAGTATATCATGTTGCTTACCGGGCGTACCGTACAGTCTTTGTTCACCAGGACCTGAGGTGGAAAATGAGGGGAATAAATTTCCATAATTTTCTCGGCCCCAAGCTCGTCTACCAGCTGCTCTGCCACTAGCTTGCCTACAAGTCCTACCCCTGGAAGTCCAACTACAAGTATAGGTTTTTTAAACTCAAGATTTTCTTTCAAGCGGACAAGTGTATTTTGCTGCATAAGAATTCCTTATCCTTTCTTTGCCATTCTGCGGTACCTACCATAAGGGTCATGAGGAGAAAAGCGAGCCGGATGTGGCGAGAAAGCTTTTCCCCCACATACCGGGCAAATTTCCCTTAAAGTGTACCTGCCGCAATTTTTGCATTTGCGGATCTTTTGTCCCAAAGGGTATCACGCCTTTGCTGATTCGATATGCCGCTTAAAGATCCCATGTCCACCAAGTTTAGCAATGGTATCGACTGCTGTCTGGGCGGATTTTTTCAGGACTGATTCGGCTTTCTTATAATCTGGGGCAATTACCTTAATCCGATATCTTGGCGCCCCGGTATAACTTATTTCGAGTCTGATATCTTTTCCATCAACTTCGTCCATAGAATTTGCAGCATTGAGAGCCTGCCTTATAACCTCTATACCGTTTGGAAGGTTACAGGTCAGATCTACATAGCCTGCGATATCTACAAAAGGCAGTTTGATATTTTCGCCTGCGATTTTGATTATGCTTTTTAAGTATTTTTTATTGACTTTAATCCCTTTGAAGGGTTTCTCCCCTTCAATAGCAGCTTCTTCAAAGGCAGAATATGCACTTCCAAACTCCTCAACGAGTTTTTCGTGTAAATCTTGCAGGTCACTTTCATCGGTTTTCGTCTCTTCAGCCACGAACTGGAGCCACTTGGTGGCCTTTTGCTCATTTTTCCAGTCCTGGATTTTAGCGCGCCGCTGGTGATCGTTTACGTCTTTCAATGAAAGGTCTATGTGGCCGCGGGAAGGGTCCACGTTAAGAACCTTGCAGACTATTTTCTGTCCTTCCCTTACGTAGTCCCTGACGTACTTGACCCAGCCTGCTTTAATTTCGGAGATATGGATAAAGCCTTCCCGCCCTCCGAACTCCTCAAGCTCGACATAGGCTCCGAAATCCGTCACATTCTTTACAGTACAGACAACAAACTCTCCGACTTCGGGCCAGTTATCGTTTCCCATTCGCACCACTTCTTAAACTTTATTTCTCTACTTCTTTTTACTCTAATGCTGTAAAGTGCTCTTACCAATCTAATTATTGAAGCACTTCCAGAATGTGAGTAGTAATTGTTGATTTCCCACCGGTTGGTTCGGCAAGGGTTCTTCCACAAACAACGCAGGTGATTTTACGGCTTGCGCTTCCGAATATGATCTGTTCATTTTCACAATCGTTGCACTTTACGCGCAGGAACCTGCTTTTTGGCCTCTGAGTATAATCTACCATTTTATCTTACTCCTTGAACTCGAACTTCTTCGCCCTGAAACAGGGTTTTTGGAAAGCTTTTTTACATACTGAGCAACGGTATCTGAGCCAGATGCGTTTTGTGGGTTTGTCGCCACCAGGCACCTTGGAGAATTTCCCGCTGTTTCCTATGCCTTGTTGTCTGTTCTTCTGTCTTGTAATGTGAGCCATGGATGAAGCCTGACCCTTCTTGACCCTTTCAACGACTAGTTCCTGATGGGTTTTACAGAAAGGGCAGTAACTTCTGAACTTCTTTGGAATCTTCATTCTTTACACCTTTTTAATGATTATTGGTATTCAGCTCACCTTCTCCGACTTTTGCGGAAAGGCACTATTACTTACTTTAAAGTATAGCATTTACATATTGAATTTATGCATGGCGTCTTGATCCTGGGAAGATCTTATTTGGAAAGCCTTTGATTTGATGAACTTGAAATTTTCCTTACCTCTTAATATTCCAATATCACGATTTTCATCCTTCTATCAAGAACGAGGTCAAGGATTAGATACTATCAGTTTTTGTTCAAGCTTTTTTAAAAAGCTTGTATGCTAACAAGATAAGCTACACAGATATAGTTACACGTATATATACTCATACTATTAACTGGTACACTTTCTTGCCTCAGTTCGTATTTATTGTGTTCCTAAAATGCCTACCTTCTTTTTTCTAAAGCTAAAATAAGCTGTAAATCTCAGGAAATTAATTAAACTATTAATTTTTTCCGGGAAATGAGTCTTTTCCGGATTCCTGTCCTGCAATAAGTTTAGCTGCGTTTCGTTTTACCAGACCTGTAGCATTAAGCTGCGGCAAAACAACGACGTCTTCGGCACTAACGGTATAATTTCGGCCGTCTGCGCCTGTGAAGGTCGGCAGATCCTTCAGTATTCGAACAACAACGTATTCCTCATTTATATGCTTTTTGTCCGACTCTACTTTTGATTCCGCTCCAGTTACAATAGATGGACTCCCAGCTTCTTTAGTCTCAGTTTCTTTTCTCGAACCAGCAAGGGCCTTTTCCTCTGTTGCAATTTCAGGCCAGATTGCGATATTCTCGAAGTCGGGATACAGAATAGGACCTAAGAGTTCTGTTTTTGCGGCCTTAATTCCTTGCAGTACAAGGTCATAAAGCCTCTTTTCCACAGGAAGTAGCTTTTCAATATCCTTTGATATAGGTTTATTTGCATTAGACTGAATTGTTGCCCTGGTTATAACCTTTCCTATCCGCTTCATGAAGATAGTCTCAAGGTCCGAAAGTGCTCGTTCATGCTCGTCGTGAAGCATCTTGAACTCAGGAGAACGGGAATTGTTGACTTTCCCTATCTCTTCTTCAAGTTCCCGGACATATTTTTCCGCTTCCAGGTAAAAATCAGCCGGAATTGTCTTTAATGTCTGATTCTTTTCCTTATACAGGATTTGGCTGATTTCTTCGATGTCCATACTCCGCAACACCTCTGCAAATTAGATACACTGCCGCATACTCAGGAACTTCCTGTATGCCTTCTTCTACACTTAAATCCTTGCCCTTTAATTGCACCGAAAAAGGCTTTGAAACTGTTACTTTTACCGGTCTTTCGCCAAAGACAACCGCATCAGTAAGCGGATCAAACTTCTCTAACTCAGATAAAGCAAGTTTCTTAACCATCATTCCTGATCCGCCATGTAATGAACCCGGCACTCTAATCAAACGTTTAATGTCCGCGGTTACAGGTTCATCAACACTTGCCCCGAATCTTTGGAGAAAATCCTCCATAGATTCTCTCATAAAATAGCCAGCAATATCTTTAAAGTTTCTGACATCAAAGTCAAGCCTTCCTTTCTCCAGGATGTCCTTTAAGCCATTTTCGCTGTTTGTAAGTTTAATCAGCTTTTTTATTGTAGTGTCCCCGACTTTCTCATACCTGCGAAGCTCGGGGAACATGTCTTTCTTATACCTTTTTTCACATTCAGCTTTCATATAATCCGTAAGATAAAGCGCAATCCTTCTTCCCCATCCTGAATCATATCCCACAAGCGCGCATTTCACAGGCACATTTTTCATGCCTTTAAATGTTTTTGAGCCGGTCCCGAACTCCCCATCCATAGCAACTTCCCTGAAAAAATATTTAAAATCAAGGTCTCTCCCGCTAACATAATTTACGATTTCTCTTCTTTCAGCACTTCCAAGCGCCAAGACTTTAGGACTTCTGATATGGAAATGATATCCTCTTCCTCCAGAAAACACCAGTTCTATTTCCTGTTCCAAAAACCCAAAATCGTCTAAAAGAAAATCCATGAGCTTGAAAGTCTCTTTCTTTACAAGCTCAAGCATATCGGCATAATTCTTCGGGGCATCTGGAAGGTGGTCGGCATCAAGGTCAAAAATCAACTCTGCCCCGAGCCAGTTCTTCTCATTCATTTTCCTGGCATCAGGGTATTCGTAATATGCAGTTGAGTTGTAAACATGTGCAGGAGCCATACCGTAAAGATAGTCAAGGGCTTCTCCGGGAGAGCCAAAGGCCTTGTGCCTGTGCATCATCTTTTCAGGCATATCGTCATAGAAAATAAAAGCCCATTCTCTGTTAGGCAGGTGGTCAGGGAGACCAATTTCAGCATTTTTGTAATATTTCTGGAAGCGGGTTTTCAAAAAACGGGCGGTTCTACTGTCCATGGTTTTCAGGGCTTCTAAGTTTTTGGATTTTAATCAGTGGGTTTTGATCGGGATTTTGGTTTAGGGATTCCAATCAGGAATTTATTTTAATGATTTCAGAAATTTAGTTTAGTGATTTTACTCAGGGTTTTTGATTAAGGTTTTGGTTTATAATTTGTCGCGACTTTAATTAGGAATTTGGTTTAACGATTTAGATCCGGAATTTTATTAAAAGGGCTTGGTTTATTTTCCTAAGGCAGACCTCTCATATTTTTCTTTTGGTTATATCAATTTTTTAAAACAGTTTAATAGTTACTTTGGATATATCTTTTTTATCTTGATGGGCTACATAATGGTTTTTTGGTAAAGGTTATTCTATGGCAATAAGGTTAATTTTGACATAACAACAATAAATGCTATAAAATTATAGAATCTAATAGATTGAAGCTAAAAAAGAAATTTGTAATAAATTTGGTAAATGTATGAGAAAATAAAAATGACAAATTAAGGAGAAACATTAGGGAGTGGGTCTTGTGGGAAACAAATCGAGTATTAAAAATTACATTAATACAATTCGATATTATCTTAAAAAAGAAGAACCTGGAGAATCGTCTATCTTTGGACTGACCGATAATTCAGATGATACTGACATTTTCACCAGCCCTGCTACAGGTATGAAATTCGTATTGATTCCGGCCGGAGAATTTGAGATGGGGTCACCTTCCGAAGAGAAGGATAGATCAGATTCTGAATCTCCGGTCCATAAAGTAACAATTCAAAACTCTTTTTACCTTGGTAAATCAGCTGTCACGCAAAAGCAGTGGGAAAAAGTAATGGGTAATAATCCTTCACACTTCAAAGGTGAAGATCGGCCTGCTGAGATGATTTCCTGGGACGATGCTCAGAAATTTATTGCAAAGCTGAATGAAAAAGAAGGAACTGACAAATACTGTCTCCCCTCCGAAGCTAAATGGGAGTATGCCTGTCGGGCTGGCACACAAACAAGATATTTTTTTGGTGACGATGAGTCAAAACTTAATGAACACGCATGGTGTGCTGAAAATTCAGGCGGTAAAACTCACATAATTGGTCAGAAAAAACCAAATCCCTGGCGACTTTACGACATGAATGGGAATGTCTGGGAATGGGTACAGGACATGTGGCATGAAGATTACAATGGAGCTCCTTCCGATGGAACCTCATGGGAAGAAGAAAATAGCTTTGATCGTGTATCTCGTGGGGGCAGCTGGTATTGTAATCCTGAATTTTGTCGTTCGGCTGGCCGCTTCAGACGTAAACCCGAGAGTCGTTTTAGCAATCTTGGGTTTCGACTGTTGAGGGAACTATAACTCCATCCCTCTTTTTCAACTATAGTTTCCAATGCAATAATAATTCAATCTCCAATAGTCCCTCTTCTTTTTTATAGATAATGTTGTGATTGAATTTTAAAAAGTTGTGCATATTCACCATCTAGATCCATCAATTCCTCATGATTGCCTTTCTCCAAGATCCTTCCGTCTTTCAAGAAATAGATGCAATCAGCCATCCTGACTGCCGAGAGCCTGTGACTAATTACTATAGCAGTTCTACCTGCAACTAGTTGTCGGAACTTTTTGAAGATTTCATCCTCAGAATTTGGATCAAGGGAGCTTGTGGGTTCATCCAAGACTATCAACTGAGATTCACGCAAAAAAGCTCTAGCTAGTGCAATTTTCTGCCATTCCCCAATACTCAACTCTGTACCATCGCCGAACCATTTTCCCAGTATTGTTTCATAGCCATTATTCAGACGGTCAATAACAATATCTGCTCCAGAAAGTTTTGATGCCAATTGAATATTTTCAGTGTCCAAAGGCATGCCCACACTGCCGATCCAAATATTTTCTCTAGCGGTCAGGTAATAATGTGCATAATCCTGAAAGATAACACTAATCTCCTTTCGTAGATCCGATATCCTGAAGTTACGCAGATCTACTCCGTCCAACGTAATCCTTCCGTCTGTCGGATCATAAAGTCTGCACAAAAGTTTGATAAGTGTAGTTTTTCCGGACCCATTTTCCCCAACCAAAGCTATGATCTGGCCAGGATTTATATGTAGATTTATATCCTTGAGGGCTTTTGTCCCCTTTCCATGATAACAGAATTCCAAGTGCTCGAATGAGATTCCCTCTTTTATCGTCTTAGGTATTAGTACTGGATTTGAGGATTCTTTCACATTGGGCTTGAGATTGAGAAATTCATAAAGAGTTGTTAGGAAAAGGTTATCCTCGTAAAGCCCTGAAAGACCGCTCAAGAAGTTGGAAAGAAAAGTCTGTCCCTGTTGTAAAGCCCCAAAGTACATTACCATGTCACCAGGAGTTATACTACCTTGGAAAGCACTTTGAGCTATGAAGATCAGACTGCCAAAAACAGCTACAATACCAGCAGTTTGGGACGCCAATTCTGCTGCAGATTGTCTTGATTTGATGGATAATCGTTCACTTCGAAGCTCTTTACGGATGTTGTAGTACCTCTTCATGAATAAAGGTCCAAGCTCGAAAAGTCGAATCTCTTTGGCATGGCTGTCACCAGTGAGAAGCCAGTGAAAATACCAGCATTTTCGCTCTTTTGTTGCACAGTCACGTTGCCAATGATAAGTCTTATCTGAGTATATTAGACGGACAAGAGCTACTGGTACGGCTGTAATTGTGATAGCTGCAGCCACAACCAAGCTAAATGATGCGAGTAACCCAAACATGGCGACCAAAGACATACTGCTCTGGCCTATCTGGAAAAGACCGTTGACTATACGCGTCGGCCTGAAAGGAGCATCATTTTGTGCTCTATAGAGGGTGTCGTAATACTGTGGATTCTCGTAGTATTCTAAATCAACTTCTATCGATTTAGCATGTAGTAGATCAATAATATGATCCGAGACTAGGGCTGCTTGGGTCTCATTGACAATATTTGATGCTGAGCGACTCAAGATGACAAGAAAAGCCACGCCTGCGGCAAGAGAAATCAAGAACAAGATATGCCCGAAGGCAGCCTGTTTGTTGGCTGAGTCTATACCAGTGGTTATAGAATCCACTATGAGCTTCATAAGGTAGAGAGAGGCAAGTGGCAGGGTACCTTGCAGCACTACCAAAAAAGCGCTTAAAAGAGTCCATCCTGGCGCACTTTGCCAGACAAGAGAAAATGCACTTTTAAGATGGAGAATATTAATTATTCTTTCCCTTGTAGATTCAGCCCCAGGTGCATTCATTGTTACAACCCTAATTTGACAGACGCATAAGTAATGGGACCTTTAGAAATCCGGTCTCACGTAATCATAGGATGAATATTATTTATTTGACTTTATATTTGATATTCCTATGGGCGGAGAGACCATAAACAAAATTTATTGATATTGATTACCCAAATGGACTTGTGAGTCTCATCTCATAAATGAAAAATCTGGATTTCCCATGTATAAAAATAAATGAACTGCGAATTTTTGATTTTTTTAGGATCGTTTTCCTAATCAGAACCTCAGTTACTTATTTGTATTGAATCTAATCTATGTTCTTTTATAATATTTTCAATTTTCTGGAATATATTCATATAAATGTGATTATAATTGATTTTAATGAACCATTTTAGTGTCAAGTCAATCCTAAATTATCTAATAATTGTGGATTGTTGCAATCTATTTTCCTAACGTTGAGTGGCTGACACGACACTAGAAGGATGGAAAGAGATGGGGAATTTATCATGGATGATGAAGCAATAAGCAAAATCGAGAAAGTCAATATTTTTTCATACGGTGACGATCCGAGTTCTCTACGAAAATATAATGATAACTGTAGCGGTCATTGTATCTCAGGTGAACCTGGTACACTTGGACATCATGACAATCGCCAGCCTCTTTATTAAAATAAAACAATGAATCTTAACAGATTGCTACATTTTATTGAGACCGATAACGGGAACAACTATATATTTAATGGAAATGATGGAGAATTATATAAGATAGGGAAAAAAGCTTATCTTCTGCTATTTTCAACTTACGATGAACTTTTAACCAGCGATCAAAATTTCAGTACATCGTACTTTCACGATAAAGTAGCGAACCTAGTTCCTGGTATTGACTTAAGCATATTAGATGAAATTTTCTTTACTGACGATGAACCTCCAGTTTTAAAAAATGAACTAGATAACGATATTTATTTTAAAAAGAGTCAACTACAATTTTCTGGATTTTTTATATTTCCAACATATAAATGTAACCTGAATTGCGCTTACTGTACTTATTCCGGGATATACCCAAAAGAACGTCATCATGAGCCGATATCTATATCTTCTGAATTAATTAATGATGTAACTTATTATATTCGAAAGGCATCCTCTGAATGCGAAAAAGTGAATATTGTATTTTATGGAGATGAGCCTTTGATGAACTTCCAAGGAGTTCGTCTCATGATCAAAACACTTGAAGCATATGAGGGCAAAAAATATTCTTTTCAAATAGTAACAAATGGATTGTTACTAAACAAGTATATCGTTGATTTCTTTGCAAATAAAAGAATAAAAATGCAAATAAGCCTTGATGGACCTCCTCATATACACAATAGATATAGAAGAACTCCAGATGGTCGTGCCACTCACCAGCTTGTAATCGAAAAGCTTGAACTAATTCGTGATATGGATTTAGATTATTATAACAATTGCATAGGCTTGTCATGTACATTGGCTCCACCATTCCATATCGATGAAGTTGATCAGTATTTCCGTAAAAATAGTCTTTTTTCTAATTTCAGTGGTCATAAGGGAAATTTTTCCATATCGATAATGAATATGGAAGGTACTGATTTTTATAGCGAAGCCGATAAGATCACCTTCAGGAAACAAATGCAACCTTTTAAGGAGGCATATATTGAATACCTGCTCACTGGCGAGAAAGAAAAAACTCAATTCATACCATCTGCCATGTACGAGGCTCCGTTTTATGCGTTTGCGAAAAAATGCATAAACAAAGACGATAAATGGTCTCATTCTGGAGAGTGCATACCTGGAATAAATGGAGCAGCAATCGGTGCTGATGGAAAATTGTTTGTTTGCAATACATTCAACCGTGACCCAATAGGATCGGTTCAAAATGGAATAGAGAGAGAAAAAGTAAGGTTTTTGCGACAGGCATACCTTGAAGTTCGAAATTCAGTGTGCAGAAATTGCTGGCTTTATCGCTTTTGTCCGGTATGTATTGCTGCGTTCAAGTATGCAGAGCACGGCCAAAATTTCACAGAAATCCTCGATTGTACATATACAAAAGCCATGGCTGAAGATCTGCTCAAAATGTACATTCTGACCACAAGCCAAGCGCCTCAAGGGTTAATAGAGTTCTTGAGTCGATAATTTAAAGACAAATTTTTGATCGAAATAATATATTTGCTATTGCTGGAATAAAACGGATAAATTAGAAGAAAAATTTTCACTCCTATTTTCTTTTTAAGTCGACCTATTTTTGTTCATATGATAATCTCTGAAACTAATTTTATATTCTTTTGGATAAAAAATTAGATGTTCATAGGTAATTGATTATATATGTGATATACTATATATTAATATTAATAAAAATCAGGTTATGGTATAGGTGGTAGGAGGATGCAAGAGGGTTCTGAGCAATCTAGTTTTCAAATTGTATTAGAATCTGAAGAAATTGAACAATCTACTGAATACTGGCAGAAACAATGTTCCATTCTCTACAATTCGATTAATCGAAATCTAAGTGAAGGCTCGATAGAGCCTCTAAGCTATGGACCTTCGGGAGATGAAAGAGGGATAATTACGCTGTTCAGCACTCTTATAGCTAAGAGTATCACAGCAAATGTTTTTGGGAAAGTTCTGGAACTAATTAAAGTCTGGTTGGAAAATAGGCCGCTAGCAAAAATTACAATAAAGTGTCCTGATGAGAGCACATTTGAAATCTCAAACATGTCACTATCCAGTCTTCTAGAGTTTTTTAACACCCATCAAAATTTATCTATCTGTGAAAGTTTTGCTTTAATCAAAAATTCTCAAAAGGAAATTTTAATTTAAGAGTTGGGGATTATGGGTGGAAGGAGAATTGGGCTCATAATTGGAACGAATGAATACCTATTTTCTGATTTTTCTAATTTGGAATTCGCAATTAATGATTCAAGAGAACTCCTAAATCTTCTTAAAGACCCTCAATTATGCGCTTTTGATGAAGTTATTGATTTAACAGATAAAACAAGTAGTGAAGTTTCATTAGAAATTGAGAAAACACTAAAAAATGCGAAATCGAATGATCTGATCTTAATTTATTTCTCGGGTCATGGAACGTTGGATTTTGAGAATGAGCTGTGTTTGTGTTTCAAAAACACCAATTTAGAATCTAAGTTGACAACTTCCTTGAATTTTTCTCTTATCAACAAATGCAGAAGGCAATCTCCCTGCCAGTCAGTAGTTGTCATTTTAGATTGTTGCTACAGCTTTGCTGCTGGTATTAGAGGAGATAGCCTTGAAGAAACTCTATCTGAATATTCTGGTTCTGGCACTGTGATACTTTCATCAACTGGATCTGCTGGCTCTCCTCTGGCAAAAGAAGATAAAGACTTAAAACATGGAATTTTCACTTATTATTTATTGGACGGCTTGAGGAGCGGTGATGCTGATGAGGATTCGGACGGAGTAATCTCTATCGAAGAGTTATATAATTACGCTCAGAAGAACACAGTATCTAGGTCCTGCAAATCTCAAATCCCCAAAAAAGGAGGGGAATTCGAAGGAAAAATAATTATTGGACAAAATCCCCGTAAAATTAAAGAAAGAGAATTTGAACGAAAAAAGCATAAACTAGTTGAAAAGTATGAAAAATATAAATATGAATTTCCTGATGAATTCTATGAACAGGCAATGAATCTCCTCATCAATGATTATGAAGATCCAAAAAAATTGACTGATTTTGATATAAAAATAAAACCTTGTCTTGAATCTCTTCTTGAAGGTAAAATGTCACTCAAAATCTATGTCAACACCATACAATGCCTTAATAACGGCTATATAAAAGAAACGCAACAGAAAGAAGTTCAACAGAAAGAAATACAACAGAAAGAAGTTCAACTAGAAAATCTTCCTATCATAAAAAGATCTCAGTTTGCTGAAATAATTAAAAAAGGAATTTCAAAAAAACAGATATTCATTACTGTAGCATTCGTCTGTATTCTAGTATTTGGAGTTTTGTACCTACCTCAAGTTCTTTCTAAAAAAACACCTTCCGATTATACGAACTCCATAGGAATGGAATTTATGCTAATCAATCCAGGAGATTACCGAATGGGGTTTCCTGTGGGTAATGGAACTCTAGTTAGTCAGCTCCAGACAGGCGACCTCCAGAAGGATTTTCTTTCTGATAATCAAACTCCTGTCCATAAAGTAACTATTAAAACCCCTTTCTATCTCGGAAAGTATGAAGTTACCCAGAAACAGTGGCGTGAAGTAATGACCAGTAATCCTTCACGTTCTGTAGAAGATGATTATCCTGTTGTGTATGTTTCTTGGGATGATGCTCAAGAATTTGTTAAGAAGCTCAACGAAATGGAAAACAACACTGGCAAATACCGTCTCCCATCTGAAGCCGAATGGGAATATGCCTGCCGGGCTGGCACAAACACAAAATATTCTTTCGGCGATGATGAATCAAAACTTGAAGATCACGCATGGTATGCTGAAAATTCAGGCGGTAAAACTCACATAATTGGCCAGAAAAAGCCAAATCCCTGGCGACTTTACGACATGAATGGGAATGTCTGGGAATGGGTTCAGGATAAATGGCATGATAACTATAGCGGTGCTCCTTCTAATGAAAGCGCGTGGGTAGATGGAAATAGCTCCCTTCGGATTGTAAGGGGTGGTGGTGGTTATATTGATGTTAATAACTGTACTTCTTCGACCCGCTGGAAAGTCAAGCCTGATAATCGATGCGAAGACGTAGGCTTTCGTCTCTTAAGGGAATTATAACTTTCTTCTTTTTTGGTCGTATTCTTTTAGTTTTGTATTAGTAGCTGGTTGAAATTTTATCTTTGAGTGCTTTTTGCTTACTTGCATCTGTTTTTAAACCTATATGTGTACAGGAAATTAAGTACACGTAAAGTGGAAAATGAGAGCAGAATACGAGTTA
>DASXVB010000040.1:0-24573 GCA_036504475.1 Methanosarcina sp. | reverse complement strand
ACCGCCGGCAGATTCCTCATAAATTTATACTGAGAAAATAATCTATTCTAAAGTAAAGAAGTGGAAAAGAAGTTTGCAAGACCGGGTACAGAAGGTTTCTGTAGCCTGTCTCTTTTTCTCGTTTATCCTTCGAGTACAATCTCGATATTGATATCTTTAGGAACCTGGATTCTCATAAGTTGGCGAAGTGCCCTTTCATCAGCTGCAATGTCGATGAGACGCTTGTGTACACGCATCTCCCAGTGGTCCCAGGTTGCAGTTCCATCGCCGCTTGGACTTTTTCTTGTGGGAACTACAAGCTTCTTTGTGGGAAGCGGAACAGGACCTGAAATATTAACTCCTGTCCTTTCTGCAATAGATTTTACCTGATTGCAGACTCCATCCAGATCTTTAGGACTGATGCCCGACAATCTTATTCTAGCTTTCTGCATACCTTTTTTCTCCTTAAAAAATGAAAAAGGAGAGTGTTATTTCTGCTTAACACTCATGCACATGCCGGCGGCAATGGTCATACCCATATCACGGATAGCGAACCTGCCGAGCTGTGGAATTTCTTTTACTGGCTCAATGACCATTGGCTTTGTTGGCTTAATGGTAACGATTGCTGCATCTCCGGCCTTGAGGAAGGTTGGGTTTTCTTCCTTAACCTGTCCGGTCTTTGGGTCCAGTTTCTTGTTAAGCTCAATCAGCTGGCATGCAATCTGAGAAGTGTGGGCGTGGAATACAGGGGTGTATCCAGCAGTGATTGCGGATGGGTGCTGCAGAACGACAATCTGTCCTACAAACTCGTCAGCTACTTTTGGTGGGTTGTCGACATGACCACAAACGTCTCCTCTGCGGACATCTGCCTTGCCGATACCACGGACGTTCCAGCCGATGTTGTCTCCTGGAAGAGCCTGCGGAATTTCTTCGTGGTGCATCTCAATGGACTTGACTTCACCTGTTGCTCCGCCTGGCATGAAGACGACCTTGTCTCCCTTCTTCATAACACCTGTTTCAACTCTGCCTACAGGTACAGTTCCGATACCGGAAATTGTATATGCGTCTTCCACAGGGACCCTGAGCGGAAGATTGGATGGTTTTGATGGTTCCTTGAGGTTGTTGAGAGAGTCCATAATGGATGGGCCCTTGTACCAGGGTGTCTTGTCACTGAGTTTGACGATATTGTCACCGTAGAATGCAGAAGTTGGAATGAAGGGGATTTCGCTTGGCTTGTACCCGATCATTTTAAGAATACCAGAGACCTGCTCAACGACTTCCTTGTATCTCTTCTCACTATATTCTACTGCATCCATCTTGTTGATTGCGACAATCAGCTGGTTAATACCAAGGGTTCTGGAAAGGAAGATGTGTTCCTTGGTCTGGGCCATGACACCATCAGGAGCTGCAACAACGAGGACAGCAGCGTCAGCCTGGGAAGCACCTGTGATCATGTTCTTTACAAAGTCACGGTGGCCTGGGCAGTCTACAACTGTAAAGTAGAATTTGTCCGTATCGAATCTCTTGTGAGCGATATCAATTGTAATACCTCTTTCACGCTCTTCCTTAAGAGAGTCCATAACCCATGCGAAGGCGAAAGATTCCTTACCCTTCTGCTTTGCTTCTTCTCTAAACTTCTCGATGATATGTGGAGCTACAGCTCCTGCATCGAACATTAAGCGTCCTACAAATGTCGATTTTCCGTGGTCAATGTGACCAATCACTGCTAAATTCAGGTGTGGTTTATCTGATGCCATATTCTAATTCTCCTGTAATTCGATGAGTTTCATTCGTATATCAAATATTTACTATATTAAGATTAGGGGCGGATCTCAATATTGATTCACTCATTTCTACATCTTTTGCTCTATCAATATTGTCAGTTTTCCCTTTTCGGACTCCTTCTTGAACCGCCACTCTATAAATTTCCAGCGGTCTGGACTGCTTTCCCCAATATAGGTATACCTTGTTTTAAAGCTTTCCGATTGGCTGTGTCCCCGAACCGATAGGGATTCTCTTCCCTTCCAGATCAGTCGGGTGATTTTTTTCTATCCTGCCTGAGGAGACAGGTATAACCTTAAAAATATTAAGGGTAAGCGGAAAATCCACTTACATTGAAAGATAGTCAGCGACTTTGGGCAGTTCTTTCTTCAAGCCTTTTCTCTCTCTGATTTGGCCCACTACTTCAGTCTGGATGCTGGATGGTACGATATCGAAGCCTCCGAACTCAGTGCTCCACATAGCACGTCCCTCGGTTGCAGATCTGATCTCGCCTGCGAATCCGAACATCTCAGCTACAGGCACCCTGGCCTCGATAATTGCCAGGTCTCCTTCCGTAGTCATGTTGAGAATGATTCCGCGGCGGCCCTGCAGTTCCTTTGTTGCACCACCCATTAAAAGCTGGGGCACCTGGATAAAGACCTTCTGATAAGGTTCGAGCAGAGTGTCGTCTGCCATAAGCATACCTGCCTGAATGGCCTGCCTTGAAGCAGGAATAACCTGAGCCGGACCTCTGTGGATTGCGTCTTCGTGAAGCTTTGCATCTACGAGCACACACTTCACATTTGCTACAGGTTCCCTAGTAAGTGGACCTGCACGCATGACTTCCTCAAACCCATCAAGTATGAGTTCCATTGTCTCATTCAGGTATTGGATACCTTTAGTCATATCAATAAAGATATTGGAATTAAAGATACCGACAATACCTTTTGCTTCTTCTTTCTCCATGCCGAGATCAATAAGCTTCTGCCTGCGCTCAAGTTCAGGCAGGTTCATATGTATATCACCGGCCTTGATAGCACTGACGATCTCAAGATCAAGAGGTTCCACAACGATATAGAACCTGTTGTGTCTGTTCGGAGACTTTCCTTCAACAGCTTCGATCTTCTTCTTAATGGTTTCCCTGTAAACGACAATTGGCTTGCTTGTGGTGATTTCCACATTCTTGTCCCTTTCGATCCTGTGGGCAATAACCTCAAGGTGAAGTTCTCCCATTCCTGCCATAAGGTGTTCCCCAGTTTCCTCATCAAGAGTGATCTGAAGGGTCGGGTCTTCCTTTCCAACCTGTCTCAGCACCTCAATCAGTTTGGGCAGGTCTTTGGTGTGTTTTGCTTCAACAGCTACAGTCACCACAGGTTCACTCACATGCCTTATGCTTTCGAAAGGTGCCATGCCGTCAAGAGTAGTCACAGTAGATCCAACAATTGCCTCTTTTAAACCTGTAACTGCGGCAATGTTTCCTGCAGGAATCTTGTCCACTTCAAGCCTTTCAGGACCCATGAAGATACTGACCTGCTGGACTCTGCTCTTCTTTGCAGTTCCTGAAGTAAAGACCTCCATACCACGGGTAAAAGAACCGCTAAACAGTCTTCCTGTTGCAACTTCTCCTGCGTGGGGGTCAATTGAAATGTCAGTTACCATGAATGCAAGGTCTCCGTCTGCATTTGCATGGGTCATTGAAGTTCCGATTTCAGAATCCTCGTCCCCATGCCAGATGGCCTTTACTCTATCCTTCTGAGCTTCAAGAGGGTTTGGCAAGAAGTTAATGACCATATCAAGAACAGCTTCGTGCAGAGGACATTTTTGTGCCAGGGACTTCATATCTCCGGCTTTACAGAACTCATATACGTCGTTAAAAGAGACCCCGGTTTTCTTCATCATGGGCACACTGATTGCCCAGTTGTAAAGAGCTGACCCAAAAGCAACAGTTCCGGCTGCAGCATCGACTCTCCAGCCTGCCTTGTATTTTTCGGGGTTCATGTTCTTGATGAGCTTGTTCACGTGATCAATGACTTTTCCAAGACGGACCTGCATTTCCTGAGAATCAACTTGCAGCTCATTGATCAGCCTGTCAACCTTGTTAACGAAAAGTACAGGTCTAACATGTTCCCTGAGTGCCTGCCTTAGCACGGTCTCAGTCTGGGGCATTGTACCTTCGACTGCATCTACAACAACAACAGCACCGTCTACGGCTCTCATGGCACGGGTAACGTCCCCACCGAAGTCAACGTGCCCAGGAGTATCGATCAAGTTGATCAGATAATCTTCATTATCATAAGTGTGAACCATGGAAACGTTGGAGGCATCAATTGTAATACCTCTTGCCTGTTCCTCTTCGTCGGAATCCATGAATAATTGTCTGCCCGCAAGT
Organism: Methanosarcina sp.; assembly: GCA_036504475.1. Taxonomy (GTDB): domain Archaea; phylum Halobacteriota; class Methanosarcinia; order Methanosarcinales; family Methanosarcinaceae; genus Methanosarcina. Next base: position 20,444 of record DASXVB010000040.1, on the reverse strand, counting down.
TCTTTGGAAATCATGCCGGCGCCAGCTAACAGGTTGTCCGATAATGTAGTTTTTCCGTGGTCGATGTGCGCAACGATTCCGATGTTTCTGATCTTTGTCGGTTCATTCATGAGCGTCGTTACGCGCTCGACCATCTTCTTCCTTCGTCCCATACTAATACCTTTTAAACAAATCTAACTGTTATATAGTGACTATTAAATCGGGGCAACCCGCATAAGTGATTAGCGTGCTGCCTTTGCAACTCTTTCCTTTGCATCCTTCCTATTGATAGCGAAGGATTTTGTATCGCGGTTTGCAGCGCCTATTAATTCGGTTGCCAGACATTCTGCAATAGATCTCTTGGATTTAAAGGCTGCATTGTTGGTTCCCATACTAATGTAGCGCAAAGCTGTATCCACACGCCTCTGAGGTGCGGTGTCTACTGCCTTTGGTACGGAGATTCCGCCGTACTTCAGCCTTACAACTTCTTCCCTGGGGCCTGCATTGGCAATTGCATCTACAAGCACCTGAATAGGGTTCTGCTTAGTTTTCTTGTTCACGATGTCGAAAGCCTCTTCAACTGCGCGAAGAGTCGTTTGCTTCTTTCCCGTGTTTACCTCGGTCCTCATCAAGTTGTTTGCAAGGCGTTCCACGATAGAAATTTCGGATTTGTTAAACTGCTGCCTGGCGTGCTTTCCGCTGCTGTGAGGCACAATAACAGGAGTAAGGCTTACATAGCGTTTAATTCCGAGATCTCGGACTTCAACTTCAGTGGGATCCCATTTGCTGAATATTTTCAAAAAATCATCTCCTGGGTTTTTCCGTTCTGCCGATTACCAGCTCGTTCAGGGACACATTATTTACGGCAATCACTTTGAAGCGTACACCAGGAATATCACCCATAGCACCACCCTTGCGGCCTCCAATCCTTTCTACGGTCACTTCATCGTGTTCATCGATGAAATTCACTGCACCGTCTCCTGGACAGAAAGCAGTTACCTGACGCCCATTTTTGATGAGCTGGATTCTTACGCATTTGCGGATAGCTGAGTTTGGCTGCTTTGCTTCAACTCCTACTTTTTCTAATACGATACCCCGACCCTGCGGTGCACCACCTAGTGGATCGGCTTTCACATTCAGCCCAAGAACTCTCCTGCCGTAGTATGTATCTTTCCAGCGGGCATTCTTCCTGGTCTGTATTAGAATATTAGCTGCATACTTTCCATTAGTCATTGTTAATTTCTCCAATTAAGAATTGATCTCAGTTTTTTAGAGGCATCCCGGATGCCAGAGTATTCTTCAACGCCGGATTAATGGATCAATGTAAATAAGATAGATTACTGCAGGATCACATCTTCTAAATTATGATGGCGACGAGCAAGTATCTTTACTTTTTCAATATTCTTCCCGTTGCGGCCTATGGCAAGCCCCTTCTCTTTATTGGGTACCTCTACATAAGCTAATCGCTTGCCATTTTTGTTTATAATGTTTACCGAACTTACGGACACGGGTCCGAAGGCGTTCTTCAGGAAGGTTACAGGGTCATCTGAATATTCTACAAGTTCTATGGGTTTGTCCAGGGCCTTTTTAACACGGTTTATATTCTCCCCATTTTTGCCTATGGCAAGCCCCATATCACCCTGTTTTACAACATATACGAGCCTTTCCTCTTCAGGAATACAGTCGAGAATTTTGGCCCGTGTCAAATTTTCAAATAACGCAATGTGCTGGATACTTTCTGCAGTAAGTCTTATTTCACCCAAGACGTTGCCAACTCCTTTTATTAAACTGTAGCTGCCAGAATATCGGATTCTCCTACATCGAGAATTGCCATGGCTGCAATCGTAAAGGGCTTACCGCATATGGGCCCGAGTTCTACACTTGTGCCTTCAAATTCCAAGACAGGTACATTTGTTGCCTGAACTTTATTTTTAATATCTTCGGGGCAGTTTGATGCCAGAACCACCATTTTTGCAGTGCCATCTGCAGCTGCATCCACGGTCCGATTGGCTCCAATAATTACTTTTCCTGTTTTCACAGCCTTGATAAGAGATTTATCAACATTGATCTTCATTTTCATCAACTCTGTCTCAAATGAGCTCGTCTACTCGATCTCTTTCATAATAAAGATTTTCCAAGCTCGGTGAATATATGGTACTCTAAATACCTGATGCCTTATATTTATTTTCTGGTTATGAGCCTAGCGGACTCAAGTTTCTGCAGCAGGATTTTTCTGAGCTTCATAAAAGGTAATGTATATACCTGATCTGAACTGGTCTTCTATCAGGCTACACATTTAAATAATTATAGGTCGAGTTTCAGGTTTTTGCCCTGAAACCTTCACTCTTCTGCTGTTTCTGCTGCCTTTACTACTGCTTCTTCAATTTCATCTCTTCTTCTAGTTACAAGGTGCACGTCCCCGGTACCCATGCGGATGGGCTGACCGACAATAATATTTTCCGTAACACCCTGAAGTAGATCCACATCGCCGCGCATCCCTGCATCAAGAAGATGGTTCACCGTAACTTCAAAAGCGGCACGGGCAAAGACACTGGCCTTTTCACCTGAAATTCCGTGTCTTCCGATTTGTTTTACTTCTCCATCACAGGTCATGAGATCGGCCACAAGCATAATATGCCGGATATCCACAGTAAGACCCTGCTCACGCAGAGTGTCTGTCGCTTCCTTAATAATTGCATTTCTCGCAGCTTCGATTCCAAGCACTTCATAAATTTCATTGATATTATTTGTGCTTGTCCTTGTCCTGTCCACGCCTTCGAACTGAAGAACTTCACGCAGGGCCGAACCTTCAGTATAAAGGGTATATTCTTCCCCTTCCTTACGGACTACTACACGCTTGATTCCTTCTATCCCTTTCAGGGTAACATTGTGGATACTTTTTGCAAGCTGTAGAAGCTCCCTATAAGAAGGCTCTCCTGGGACAATGACAATTTGATTATCTATATCTGGAGAGATGGTAACCAGAACATTCAGTTCTTCGGTGAACTTTTCTTTTACATGATCTATAGTAATGTTCCTGCCTTCCATTGCCTTCTCATGCAGGTCAATTATTAATTTCATCTGGGAAAGATCAGTGGTTACATCAGCAATGTGGTCAATTTTCGTTGCTTCAATTTCCCAGGCAAGAGCTCTTGTTTTCTCCCTGTCGTAAGCGTAATCATCAGGAGTCTCTTTAGAAAGGGCAATTGTCATCATAGGAGTACTCGGAATTTTTCGAGCATCCACAATTTCGATAAGACGAGGCAGACCGAGAGTAACGTTAATCTCAGCCACACCAGCGTAGTGGAAGGTACGCATCGTCATCTGGGTACCCGGCTCCCCTATGGACTGAGCTGCGACCACACCTGCAGCGTCGCAAGGTTCGATGCATGATATCTCATAATCTTCCATTACCTTTTCTATGATCTCTTCCATTTCCTTCTTACTTACTCCGGCTTTGATAACATCTTCCTTGAGAGCGTTAAGGGTATTCGAAGGAAAAGGCAGATCTTTTAGCATGCTATCAATTGTAGCTTCACTAATACTCATCAGGCCACCTCCTTATTCACCACAGAACGAACAATTCTATGGATAGTATCGGGCTTGCTGAAATCACTTTTTGTAGGATTGATTCCGTCTTCTCCGTACTTGAACTGCACGAGCACGCCCCTGGTATCCCTAACTGTAAGGTCATACTGAACTTCCAGATCCTGAAGGGCATTGACAAGTCTCCTCTGCAGATACCCTGACTGCGATGTCCTGACCGCAGTGTCCACAAGACCTTCCCTACCACCTATTGCATGGAAGAAATATTCAGTCGGTTTTAGTCCGCTCTTGTAGCTTGCCTTCACGAATCCATGAGCATCCGAACCAAGATCTCCCTTTTGGAAATGGGGAAGTGTCCTGCCTGCATATCCTCTGCGGATACGTTCACCACGTACAGCCTGTTGACCAACACAGGCTGCCATCTGAGTAAGGTTCAAAATGGAGCCTCTTGCTCCTGAGCGGGCCATGATAACTGCCGAGTTTTCAAGCCCCATATGGCTGTCTGCTATGTTACCTGTCTCGTCTCTAGCCTTTCCGAGCTTTTGCATGATGCTCATTTCAATTGTCTCATCAAGGGTTCTTCCAGGGAGAGGTTCAAGCTCTTTGTTTTGATAAGATTTAATAAGGTTCTGCACAGCATCTTCAGCTTTGCCGAGAACTTCATTGATCTGGATCCTAGCTTCTTTTGGAATATCTTCGTCAGCTATTCCGAAACTCAGGCCTGTCCGCATGATAGCCCGAATCGCAAGCATTGTCATATTGTCCACAAAGCGGGCTCCGTCCGCAGGACCTATCTCCTTGATAATGCGATCCTGGATCTTTCCTTTGAATGCTCCGATAGCCGCCTCGTCTATTGTGCCCATGATAAGCTGCCCATCCCGGATTACCACATAGGCATCGTTCGGGCACTCTTCTTTTTTACAGGTGTCACAATGCGAGCAAACCTGAGCTGCAAACTGCGTATTTAGGTTTTTGGGCAAGATCTGGCTGAAAATCTGTTTTCCTGTCCAGTAGGGCTTTCCATCGGGATCATTTCCTGTAGGTGCAGGTAACTCTCGGACGCCGCTCTTTCGGAGAATATCGTAAGCATCGTAGCTGGAAATGTGATTTTCAAAACGCGTCAGCAGGAAAAGTCCTGAAATATGGTCGTGAATCCCGCCTATAATAGGACCGCCGAAACGCGGAGAAAGAATGTTTTCCTGGACCTGCATCAGGATCTTTGCCTCAGCCCTAGACTCTTCGGTCTGAAGGGCGTGCATGTTCATCTCGTCCCCATCAAAGTCAGCGTTATATGGAGGACATACAGCAGGATTCAGCCTGAAGGTCTTATTCGGGAATACCTTCACAGAATGAGCCATAATACTCATCTTGTGTAGAGAAGGCTGTCTGTTAAAGAGTACAATATCTCCATCCTTTAACTGGCGCTCAACTGTCCATCCAAACTCCAGTTTTTCAGCAAGTTCGCCTTTGTTTACATTGGTAACTTTTATACGCCTGCCATCTTGACGCAGTACGTAATTTGCGCCGGGATGGACATCCTCGCCATTGCGCACGTAAATCTTGAGCTGTTCTATATTCCTTGGCGTTACCACACACGGCATTGTCAGGATACGTGCAATTGGCATCGGAACCCCAACCTCATTAATGCTCAGGTTGGGATCAGGAGAGATTACTGTACGGGCCGAGAAGTTAACACGTTTACCCGACAGACTTCCTCTGAAACGCCCTTCCTTACCCTTCAAACGCTGAGAGAGAGTTTTTAGAGGTCTCCCGGACCTGTGCCTTGCAGGAGGTATCCCTGAAACGGAGTTGTCAAAGAATGTTGTAACGTGATACTGAAGGAGTTCCCACAAGTCCTCAATAATGAGTTGAGGGGCACCAGCTTCCCGGTTTTCTTGGAAGCGCTGGTTAATCCTGATAATATCTACGAGCTTGTGAGTCAGGTCGTCTTCACTGCGCTGCCCAGATTCAAGAGTAATTGAAGGACGCACTGTAACAGGAGGTACGGGCAAGACCGTAAGGATCATCCATTCAGGCCTTGCGTTCTTCGGGTCCATTCCAATGACTTTTATATCCTCGTCAGGAATATTCTCGAAGCGGTCCCTGATCTCGGTTGGGGTTAATTTCTCCCCGTTTTCAAGATACTCAGTGGGTTTTTCGAATTTGATATCGAGCTGTTCCTCATTACAGTAAGGACAGACCTTTACTTTGCTAGCTTCCTTATAAGCTTCGTTAATCAGATCATCAGGCATATGTCCGATTTCCTCAATGCCTACAAGCTGATCCAAATAATGCTGTTTCTGCGTAGGTTCAAGCAGGATCTTGCTGCATTTCCTGCAGGTTGCCCTGAGGAGTTTTCGGATTACTTTGTTGAAACCAACGTGGACTACTGGGGAAACAAGTTCGATATGCCCGAAGTGTCCTGGACACTCGCCTGCTCGCCCTGAACAGGTTTTGCAGCGAAGGCCGGGATCAATAACCCCAAGTCTTGTGTCCATAAGCCCCATGTCAATTGGAAATCCGTCATCATCGTAAGTGTCAGCTGTGATAATGGGCGTTGCACTCATTTTACGGATCTCTTTTGGGGATATTAAGCCGAATTTAATAGAAGCAATTCTTTTCGGAATAGGAGGTACGTTTGCCATATCTACCTCACCTCATACCGCATCTTCAAGTTTAAGCCTGGGCGCAACTCCCAGGGATTTGATTTCGTCTAGCAACAGCTTGAATGCGTAACTCATTTCAACAGGATATATGTCTGTGTCAGTCCCGCAGGTTGAGCAGAAAGAGACATTCCGCTGCTTATCATACGTTGCAATCATTCCGCAGTGAGAGCAGACAAGTTCTACAACCTTGTCAGACTCGTCGAGCAGCCTCTCTTTTAATGACATGGCAGCTCCATGTCCTACCAGCACATCACGCTCCATTTCTCCGAACCTGAGACCACCTTCTCTGGCTCGGCCTTCGGTTGGCTGGCGGGTAAGCACCTGCACAGGTCCACGCGATCTGGCATGCATTTTTGAAGTAACCATATGGTGAAGTTTCTGATAAAGAATAACACCAACGAAAACATCTGCAGGGATCATTTTGCCTGTTGCCCCATCAAAGAAAATCTCTTTTCCAGTATGAGCAAAGCCGTGCTTTTTCAGAGCTTCTCTGAGATCTTCTTCATTTTCTCCGGAGAAAGCTGTTGCATTAACTCTTCGACCTTCCATGGAACCTACTTTTCCACCAATCATTTCCAGGACATGGCCTACAGTCATACGGGAAGGAATTGCATGCGGATTAATCATCAGATCCGGAGTCAATCCAGATTCCGTAAACGGCATATCTGCAATTGGAACTTTCAGGCCGATAACTCCTTTTTGCCCGTGCCTTGAAGCGAACTTATCCCCAATATCAGGAATCCTTTCATCTCTTACCTTTACCTTGGCAAGCCGGGTTCCATTAATGGATTCGGTCAGAATCACCGTATCAACAATTCCGGTTTCATTTGACCGCATCGTAATCGAGCTTTCTCTCCTCTGCTCAACTGCAATCCCGAAGTCCGACGGTTCTTCAAGGAACCTTGGAGGACTGGTCTTTCCAATCAGAACATCATTAGGACCAACCGGGGTTTCAGGATTTACAAGCCCGTCAGTGTCCAGGTTCGCATAGGCATCTGCACTTCGCGCTCCACGGAATTCAGAGTCAGGAATCTCGAACTTATCTTCCTGCCCACCCGGATACCTTCGTTCTTCTCCTTCAAAAGTCCTGAGGAAGTGACTTCTCCCAAGGCCTCTATCAATTGAGCCTTTATTGAAAATCAGAGCGTCTTCAATGTTATACCCTTCATAGGACAGGATTGCGACCACGAAGTTTTGGCCTGCAGGTCTATCGTCAAAACCTATTGCTTCCGAGGTTCTAGTTCTGGTCATTGCTCTTTGAGGGTAATGAAGGACATGGGCACGGGTATCAGGCCTGAGTTTCTGGTTTGCGGTTGCAACTCCAATACACTGCTTGATCATGGCTGCACCCATGGTGTTACGCGGGGATGCATTATGCTCCGGATAAGGAACCATTCCCGTAGAGATCCCGAGAATCAGTTCCGGATCAATCTCCATGTGAGTGTGCTTTGAAGTGATGTCAGCCTCGTAAAGTGCAATGTAGGCATTTTCTTCTTCTTCTGCATCGAGATACTCTATACAGCCTTCTTTCACCAGGTCATCAAAGCTGATTTCCTTGTTCTTAAGTTTCTCGATATGCTCTGGAGTTACCTTGAGAGCTCCATTCTCTACAACTAACAGTGGCCTTCTTGCTCGACCCATATCGGAGCTTATAATAACTTCCCTGGTACTGTAGTTAAGAGAAACATTGACCTGTCTGGATATGAAACCCTGACGCCTCATCTTTCTAAGCTCGTCTACAAGTTCCGCAGGGTTATCATGAGTCCCGACAAGCTCTCCGTTTATGAATACTTTTGCTTTAGTCATCTGGCATCGACCCCTTAATCATCAAACGTTGATCCGCCATCGTCCATGTCTGAATAATCGTAAAACTCATCGTCTTTGTATTTGTGTTCAACTTCCGAAGGCTCTTCTAACTCTTCAACAATCTCTTCTCCGAACTCATCAAATAAGGTTTCCTTCAGCTTGGCTGGGAGTTCCGGTACCTTTACAACCACACGCTCAACATTTATATCATAGAGGACTTTCTTTATTCCTTCTGTTTCTTCTATGCCTGTGGAAAGCTCAACCATCTCAGCAAAGTTTTTCACCAGGCCACAATTCGGGCCTTCAGGAGTTTCCGAAGGACAGAGCCTTCCCCACTGGGTTGCATGCAGGTCTCTGGCTTCAAAGTGAGGCTGGGCACGGGAAAGAGGAGAGATGACACGGCGCAGATGGGAAAGAGTCGATATATAGTCATTTCTATCAAGGAGTTGAGATACACCTGTTCTCCCTCCAACCCAGTTTCCAGTTGCTAGTGGGTGTTGCAGACGGTCGGTCAACACATCTGCCCTGACAATTGTAGCAACATTAAGTTCTCTGTTCCTCATGTTTGCGCGTTCAAGCTGGTATTTTATGTCTCTTGCAAGTCTGTTGAAGGATACTCTGAAGAGGTCTTCCATCAGGTCTCCTGCAAGTTTCAGCCTTTTGTTTGCATAGTGGTCTTTGTCATCCTCTGAGCGCTTTCCAAGGGCCAGCTCAAAACAGGACTCAGCCATTCTTGCCAGGAAGTGAGCCTTGGAGAGCCTATCTCTCATATCGTTTCCAAGATGAGGGAATAGGTACCTGTCAATGACATAGTTTGCTCTTTTTATTTGGTATTCCTTGGCCTGCCCTGCAGCTACCCGAGCCCCAATTTTCTCGATTGCTTCTTCCTGTGTTTCTACCTCGGCTTCTTCGAGGTTTTCCAGCATGAACTTGATAATTTCGGGATCACTCGAAACTGCATTTACAATGTCTTCGTCAGTTACAATCCCAAGAGCTCTCATCAGAGTAATAAAAAAGACTCGACCTGAAATTGAAGGAAAAGAAACCTCGAGCAGGGATTTTCGCCCTCTTTCTACAATTACTAAGGCTCTGTATCCGCGTTTCTGTGAGAAAACCTTTGCAACTTCTATACTATCGCCATATCTCTCTCCATATTCCACAAGAATTTTGTTAGGAGCGAGATCCTCAAGGGTCATAACCACCCTTTCAGTGCCGCCGATAATGAAATATCCCCCAGGATCAAGAGGATCTTCTCCATAGCGGACTTTTTCGGTTTCGCTAAGCCCTGGAAGGTTACAGATCTTGGATTTAACCATGATAGGAAGCTGCCCTATTTTTGCTTCCATTGCTTCAGACTCAATCCCGTCTTTTACCACACTCATTTCGAGGTAGAGAGGGCCTGAGTATGAGAGGTTCCTGAGCCTTGCCTCGTTGGGATAAAGTTTCTCGATTGCCCCATCTGCTTCCTTTACCACAGGATGTTCTACCCGGATTTTGCCGAGTTTAAGGTAGGTATCCTCGATATCGGTTTCTATTATTCGCTGTTCATCTATAATTTTTTGCAGCCCGTAATCTATAAACTTATTAAATGAGTTTATATGGTGCTGCACTATCTTGTCCCGTGTAAAATAAGCCTGCGACAGTATACTTGTTTCTAACGCGATGATAGCACCCTCTTTGCTTATTAAAATGAAAATAAAGAATTATGAGCTCCAGATCGGTATGCAGTAACTGAATTTTTCCATACAATGCGCATGGAATTCAAAAAGATATTCCTAAAGAAAACTTGATCATGCAAGCGTTTTACTCCCCTTCGCTTACTCGATCACAAGTCTATAATACTCTGCCTCCCCTGCAGTTTGACTTTTTCTTGTGATTTTCACTACATCTCCGACAACAGCTCCTATTTCTTTACTAACAGGATCCTGCACTTTGAGCTTTGGAAGTTGTTCCTTTTCAATGGAATATTTGTTTAAAACAGACTTTAACTCGCCCTCTAACATGATTTCATGCTTAGGGACCGACTCATGGTCGAGCAGGCTGAATTTTGTCAAATCCTTTCCTCCAAAAATAAAGTATTCAAAAAACTTGGTCAAATTTCCCGCGAATGGCCTTTCCGCCGGGTATAATAAAGAATATGGCGGGCCCGTAGGGATTTGAACCCTAGGCCGACTGGTTAAAAGCCAGTCGCTCTGCCTGACTGAGCTACGGGCCCAGTTGCTTATTCTCCAACTGAACTTCTTTGCACCCTGGAGATCTTCGTGCTTATCCTGCTGCCCCGCTGCCTCAGGGAGCACCTCTCACACCAGTGCAACCCTCTAATTCCAGCTATTCTATAAATAGTTTATGGTGATATTCTTATTTCTTCCTGGATTTTTTTAAATTTGAGATATATTTATTTTTTGTGTGCAGGATTTTTTCAGAATTTTTCCAGATTTTGCCGGAAAGTTATATGTACGAGGATTATCACTTTTTAAAAAGTAAGGCTAAAAATTGATTTGTTCCTCCATAATATTCGGGTAAATGGAGACTTTTGCCCCGATTCTAAATAACGCCCCGATTTTCTCCAGTCACCCTCTCCAAAAATAAAGCATACTAATCAAGTCAAATAGTCAAAGTATTACCAATCATCAAAGTATTACTCATCAAATATTATTTAATTTACTTAAAATCAGGTCAAAGATTGAAAGATTCTGGAAACTTAAATCTCGCCTGGTAGTCGCCATTTATTTTCCACTACTGTAAGTTTTCTGAAAAACCTCTTACTGATTTTCTGCTACTGTGAACTCAATGATGAATTCAGTTTCAGAATCTCGGTTCAGTTCAAGTTTGCCGTCTAATTGATCTACCAGGATGGCTACCAGCTGTATTCCAAGTGTATCGGAATCTTCTATACTAACGCTTTCAGGTATACCTACTCCATTATCTGAAACAATCAGAATATAATGGATACTTTTGCACTCATCACTTTTACCTTCTACCTTGCCATTTTCAGATTTTCCATTTATTTCTCTTGAGAGTCTGATCTGGATTTCTCCGGATCTCCCATCAGGAAATGCATGCTTAAGAGAATTTGATACAAGCTCGTTAACAATCATCCCTAACGGAACTGCGATATCCATATCAAAAAAAATGTTTTCCTCGATTTCTAGAAGCATATGAGTTCCTGAAGCTCTAACGTTATAGCACTTGAAAAGCTCCTCAATCAGCTTGCGCAGATACTCTGCGAAGTTGAGAGTACTGACTTCTTTTGACCCATATAATTCCTCGTGGATCAGGGCCATAGAAATAACCCTATTCTGACTATCCTTGAAGGCTGCAAGGATCTTTGAAGTGTCACATATGTCGTTGTGAGCGAACTTTTCCGCTTGAAGGTCAAGCAGAGAAGAGATTACTTGTAGATTATTTTTTATTCTGTGATGAATTTCTTTTTTACGTGCCTCTTCAATTTTTTTCAAGGTGGTTTCAGCCTTTTTTCTTTCTGTGATATCCTTCATTATTCCGAGGACTTTATTTGTAAGATAATCTCCCTTTTGAAGGTAGACTCCGTGGTCTTCGATATAGATATAATCTCCTTCTTTCTTTCTAAAACGATATTCTAGATGGAAATTTCTCTTATTTTCAGTGTTCCTTACGTTCTCGTAGTCTTTTATCTTTTGATTCCAGACGTTCTTCCGGTCTTCAGGGTGGACATTGTTTATCCATAGTTCAATTCCAGCGTTTAGTAATTCTTCCTGAGTATATCCTGTAATCTTTTCTATAGTGCCTGCCCAATAAATTTTATTTTCCTCGATATCGTATTCGTATATTAGCTGGCCTGTCTGTTCCGTAACAATCCGATATCTTTCTTCACTTTTCTGAAGCTTTTCTTCGGCTTTTTTGCTCTCTGTTATATCTCTGGCAATAACTGAAATAGCTGTCAGCTTTCCCGAATTCTCGAAAATAGGAGAAAGAGTCATTGAGACGTCTATAATCTTACCATCTTTTCTTAACCTTGAAGTCTCATACTGGCGAATATCTTCTCCCTGTATAATCATTTCAGCTAATTTTATTGTTTCTTCGCCTAATGCTAATGGGATTAAAATTGCTGAGGATTTGCCCAATATTTCTTCAGCTGAATACCCATAAATTTGCTCTGCTCCTTGATTCCAACTGGTAATCATACCATCAAGAGACTTGGTTATAATAGCATCATTTGATGACTCCACAACACTCGCCAGATTTTTAACTCTTTCCTCTGCTTTCTTACGCTCAATGGAATACTGGATAGAACGTTTCAGTAATCTGCCATCTACCTGCCCTTTGACCAGATAATCCTGGGCACCTTTTTTTACAGCCTCTATTCCAATTTTTTCATCGTTCATTCCCGTCAGAATTATGATGGGGATTCGTGAATTTATTGCATAAATCTCAAGAAAAGTGTCAATGCCATCGCTATCTGGCAATCCAAGATCGGATAAGATTACATCAAACGAGTTTTCTTTAAGAAGGCTTAAACCTTCACTAAGGGTTTCAGAGTTTTTAAATTCATATGGAAAACTGGCGAATTCTGCAAGCATTTCTTCAATTAAACCTGCGTCTCCAGGGTTGTCCTCAAAAAGTAAAATTTCGATTTTTTTATCCATACCCAGACCCCTATCCAGACTACTTTGACCTTATTTTGATGGCAGCTTTACAATCTCAAGCCAGAAATTTTCGATGGATTTGACCACTTTTGTAAAATGATCAAAATCAACAGGTTTGGTAATGTATGCATTGGCATGAAGATTATAAGATCTTAGTATGTCCTCTTCAGCTTTGGAAGTCGTTAAAACCACAATAGGTATACTTTTAAGTTCGTCATCTCCTTTTACTTCCTCAAGGACCTCGCGCCCGTCTTTTTTTGGTAAGTTTAAATCCAGAAGTATTATGTCTGGTCTGGGGGCTCCTGAAAACTGATCTTCAGCGCGTAAAAAAGCGATCGCTTCTTCTCCATCCTCTGCAATATGAAGAATATTTCCGATTTCTGCGTCCTCAAAAATTTCTTCAATTAATCCTATGTCGCCTTTGCTATCCTCTACTAAAAGAATGTCTAAAGATTTAGCTGCGATCCGGGTTTCCATTTGTACGACCTTCTGGGATTATAAGTCAAAATTGGGTTAGAAATCAAAATAAATGTTTCAAAATTTCTGAAACTAATTATTGAGTTTGAACTAGATTTTAAAAGATTAAATTATGCGATAATATCTCCTTCATGAAATTTTTGGGTTATTGGCAAAGTGAAATAAAAGATCGACCCTTTTCCTGATTCGGATTCTATCCAGATCTGTCCTCCGTGCCTTTCTACAATTTTTTTGCAGATTGAAAGTCCTATACCTGTGCCTGGGTATTCATCTCTTTTATTGAGTCTTTTAAAAACTTCAAAGATCCTCTCAGAGAACTTTGGATCAACTCCAATTCCGTTATCTTTTACTGAAAATAACCATTGATTGTCCTTTCTCTTTGCAGAAATCTCAATTTCTGGGATTTTCTCACTACGGAACTTTATTGCATTGCTGATAAGGTTCTGGAATACCTGAGTAAGTTGGCTAGAATCCACCATTACTACAGGTAAAGAGCCATATGATACATGAGCTTCATTTTCTTTTATAGAAACCTCCAAATCAAATACTACCTGTTTCAAAATAGATTTGCAATCTGTAGGTTCGAATTCTCTGGCTTTCGTAGTCACCCGAGAAAACTCCAGAAGATCATTTATCAGATTTTGCATACGGGAAGCCCCGTCCACAGCAAAATATATGTATTTATCAGCCTTATCATCAAGTTTTCCCTGATATTTTCTTTGTAAAAGCTGTAAATAACTCGCTATCATTCTTAAGGGTTCTTGTAAATCATGTGATGATATGTAAGCAAACTGTTCTAATTCTGCATTTGAGCGGGCAAGTTCTTCTAATTTTAGTTTTAACATCGCTTCTGCCTTTTTCCTTTCAGTAATGTCACGTGCAGCTGCAAAAACCCCAATAACCTCACCAGTTTCGTCCTTGTAAACTGAAGCGTTATACAAAACCGGTGTCACATATCCATCCTTGTGCTGAATCTCAAGCTCATAGTCCAGCACCAGTCCCTCCCTGAAAACCTGCTGATAACTTTCTCTGGCTTTTTCAGGCTCGGTGAAATAATCCGAGAAGTCAGTTCCTATCAACTCACTTCTGGAACACCCGGTAACCAGCTCTGTAGCTTTATTCACATCAGTAATTTTACCATCCGGGCCAATAGTTACAAGGGGATCTATACTGGCTTCAATAAGACTGCGATTGTATGCATTAGCCAGTTTTAATGCTTTTTCAGCCCTTTTATGCTCAGTAATATCCTGAACTGTCCCTCTCATATGAACAGGGATATTTTCCTCGTTAAAAATAACCTCGGCCTGTTCATGTACTACACGCTCTTCTCCACTGGCTAAAGCAACTCGGTGATTAATACTATAGCTTTTTCCGTTTAAAGCTTCTTTAACAGCACTATTTATGTAATCTCTATCATCTGGATGTATATAGCCCAGGAATGCATCGTAAGTTGCCCCGAACTCTTGAGGATTGCATCCGAAAATGCGATAAATTTCATCAGACCAGTACAATTCATTAGTTATAATATTCCAGTCCCAGTTTCCAAGATGTGCCATTCTTTGAGCTTCAGAAAGACTCCTTTCGCTTTCTTTCAAAGAATTATAAGCCTTTTCAACTTCTGATGTCCTTTCTTCAACTAACTCTTCTAAGTTATCAAGGGTTTCTTTTAACCTGGCTTCAGCTTCTTTTATATCTGTAATATCACGAGAGATGGCAAGAACGGAAGCCACTTCGCTGTTAACAAACTCCGGTACAATTCTTGTATTAAAATAGTATTCTTTTCCTTGAGGCGAACTATACTGAAATTCCATTGTCCTGGGTTTTCCTGTGGCAAAAACTCTCTGATGATTTTGTTCCCAGAACTTTATCTGTTTAGGATCTTTTTCCATCTCGCTATGGTTTTTCCCAATAATTTCTTTCTGAGAATAACCATATACTTCAGCAGCAGCAGGATTGACATAGATGTGGCGATTTTGCCTATCAAAGCGAGCTATGACATCAGGAGAATTTTCTGCTAATGCGCGGAATTCATTTTCACTCCTTACCAGAGCTTCTTCAGCATTTTTACGCTCGTTGATGTCACGGGCAACGTGAACGCTTCCGATAACTTTTCCTTCAGAATTATAGAGCGGCGATACGCTCACTATGCAATAACCACCTAGGCAATTCTCACAAACCTCTACAGTATGTTCCAGTCCATCCTCAAGCAGCTGCATGTGCGGACAAAAAGAAGGAGGCTCGTTTGTTCCATGTATAGCTCGATAGCAAGTTAAACCTGTGCACTTTTCTGGCGTCACACCTAATTTTGCAGCCATTGCTTTGTTTGCACGAACGATCCGGTATTCATTGTCAATTATGGCTATCAAGTCTGGCATAGTATCAAAAGTAGATCCCCAGTGCTGTGTGGCTTGAAAAGCTTTCTTTTCTTCCTTTTTGCGCCTGGAACTCTCTATTTGCGTCCATCTCCCTTCTTTTTTAATTAGAGCAAATTGATGGTTGATAACTACATCAATAATTTCGGTTGCACTGCACTTCTCAAGGGAATAAGTACACAGAGCTATCATGGGGTAATTGCTAATGATGCTGTCAATCTCTTCCTCGTAATCAACAAAACTGGTCCAGTCCTTTTTTTCCAGCCAGAAAGTGTTCCCACTCAATCTTAAACCGTTGTAACCGTCAGCCAGAGCTCGATTGAGTTTTTCAACCCAACCGTTAAGCACTCTTTGCGAATCGAAAATACCCTCTTTGATATACCAATAAGTGTAAGGAATAATCTCAATTTGCCCTTTTTCCAGGTAAACGTCAATCCCTGGAATAGCTTTTCTAAGAGCTTCTTTTGCCTCCTCCACTTCTAGGGGCTTTGATGTAACCCACATACAAAATTCATTATTTTCCAGCCCTGCTTTGAAGTAGGGAACCAGTATATCAATCAAATCCTGTTTTGCCTGGTAAAATTGACAGAAATGCGTTCCCCAGGGCACCTCTCCAATAATGTCAATCCCAGATTTTCTCAAACTTTTTTCCATTCCAACCCTTTCCGAGTGTAATAATAATTTAAAAATACATATTGATCGCTGTGAATTACTTGCCACCTGTGAGTAATTTGTTACTTGGAAGATCAGGAAAGCCCTATAAATCTGCCATATGAACCCTTTGCTTCAGGGATTTTGTAAAAAATAAAATATATTGTTTATTAAAATGTTTTTGTAAAATAAATTATGCATTAATAATGTTCTTTGATTTTTTTTAGTTATAAAACTGTCTATGACGAATATTAAAATAGTTATTTTCTTGGACTCTGTTCCAAAATCTAGTGATTTTTGCATTTTTGGATTGAAAATCTGAATTAGCAAGAAGAATCCAGTTTTCATCAAAATCAATATTAGATATCTAAAGACTTCAATCCCTAAGTTGTATCACAAGAATTGTGACCAATTACAAAATTTAGTGATTTTGAATTTTACATTTATCACTAGATGTTGGTACTGAGTCACCACAGCTGTTTTGATAAGTATAAAAAGAGAAAAGAAAATAATAGGATAATTAATATCCATTTTTACTTTTTCTTCTACTCCACTCTTCATTAATCAGTTCACAAATATAGACTTGACTTGATTCAGTTCCCGCCATAGATTTCAAGCGGTTGTTTGTCTCTTTATCAAGCTTTAGATAGATTGGGGAAATCCCTTCTACTCTACGATTTACTGCTTCTCCGTTTTTTAGATTCTCTCTACTCTTAATAGGATGTCCACCCATGATATTGATCACGCCAAAGACAAGTCCCAGTGCAATTCCGGCAATTCCCAGAAATGCGTAGGCGTCGTAAAGTGTACCTGTTTTGAGTATGGGCTGAATAACTATGGGGCTGACCAGTTCTCCGAGGAAGAGTATAGTTGTGAATCCGGAAAATATCTTGCCACGTGAGTGTTCCGGTGCGATTCTGCTCAGCCAGCTCATGTTGGTGGCGTTTATTACTCCAAATGCAATACCGGTTATTGTCAATCCAATGATCAGCGTGGAAATATTCGGGGCGATTGAAAGGATAAAGATACCTCCTCCAAGCATGAGAAAGAAGATGAAATTCGTCTTTATCTCGGATAAGTATCTTGATACTCGAATGTTCCACAGTCCACCGACTGTACCGAATAATCCCGGAATTGAGATCAAGGCTCCAATCATTAGTGCTGATGAGATACCCTTTTCTTTCAGAACGAACGGAAGTTTTGTGGGTACGGAGAAGAACAGCACCAGGAGTGTGAATGAGGCTATGTAGATGAGAATTATACTCCTTAGGGGTGTCTGTTTCTTTGGCATTACATTTCCGACCTTTCCGTGGTCATGATTGCTGCTGCTTTTTGATCCACTTATTGAAAGTATGACTCCCGGAATTATCAGCAGTGCGCTGAGGTAGATGTAATAAGGGGCATGCCAGTTTATGTCTGCAAGGGCGCCGCCTATTACTTCAAGTACCATGGCTCCAAGACCCATACATGCCGACTGAAGTCCGATATTTTTCTTCAGCTCGGCGCCGGTGTAGTTATCGGCAAGGAGTGCCGAGGCGCAGATTGTTATCCCTGCGATACCAACTCCAAGTAATATCCTTAAGGCAAGTATGACGTAGAGTGTATTGAGGAATGCGCCGGTAACACCTACAAGTGCGAATATGGCAAGTGATGCCATGAGCATCTTCTTTCTGCTGTATCTGTCAGCAAGAATACCGATGAAAGGAGAACTAATAATGATACCAAACGCCGGTAGTGTGATTATCATGGATACCAGCAGACCTGCGTTTGGCACATCAGCAAAATATTTAAGCATGTCCGGCAATGCCGGTGCAACCGCAGCCGATCCCATTATGGTCAGCATTGATGCGCTTAATATCACGATAAGTTTTAAAGTCTCATGTTTTTGTTTTTGACCATTTATTTCAGGTCTTTCAGGGTAAATTTCTTCCATTTTTTAACACCGTTTTCATAAGCAGCTTCGTAACTGTTCTGTGCTATTTTGAGGAGCAGTAGTTTTGTCTGTGACTTCTCGTCTTCTGTGAGTCCCGAAAATGCAGCTTCTTCCCATTCCCTGTATATTCTGACTACTTTCGGGATGAGCTGTTCCCCTGTTTCCGTGAAATAAAGACGTACAGCCCGACGATTATTCTCATCGGTGATGCGTTTGACCAGACCTTTATCCTCAAGGACATTGACCGCCCGGGCTATGCTTCCCTTATCGATCAGCAGTCTTACGGCAAGAGTGTCCTGTGTAATACCCTGCTCATCCGAAAGCATCATGAGTACGAAAAACTGGCCTGCTGAGAGACCAAGTTCTTTCATCCGATTGTTTATCCTCACAAAATTACTGCGATATGTTATAGAGATTAATGCTCCAAGTGGCATCTTGTCCATATGATGCTCCTCCTTAGTTTTGAACAGCTGAAAAGTTGTCGGAGCAACTGTTGTCGCGCCAACAATGATGGTAGAGGGGGTATTTAAGAATGCTGCTAAAGCACCAGCTGTAATTTACAAATTCGAGTTGTGGTACAAAAATAATATTTCCGCCGTTTGATACTATAATTCTTACCGTTATGTACCATTTCCCCGGTGATGAAAGTGATTAACTTTCCTAATTATGAAATGTGTATAGGCCAGATTCCCGCCTGTCTTCTTTTGTAATTAGTGGCATTGTAGCAAATTTGCTGTAAATTCAATTTTTGGCTCCTCGCTATTTCGAGTGGGTAATTTTATAGTCACTTTAAGAGAAATATTTGAAAAAAGATATAGTAGGAAATCACATAAATCACATTTAAGATCAATGTTTATCTCTCTGATGTGGTTGTTTCCCCAACTGAAAAATTGATTTTAACCCACACAAAACAGTGAAGAACCAATATTTTTGCTTACGGTTTTCACTAGTTTCCCCCACGATCAAAATCAGGTGCAGTAAATCATATTACTTTTCCTTACTGAAAAGCAATAAAATCACTGCATAAAAGAAAAACTAGTTTAATTATTGCGGAAATTCTTTTTGATCTTCTAAATTATTTCACGCTTATGTCCCGCACTCCCAGCCGCTCATGTAACATTTCTGTGTCGGCGTGAGTTCATCGATGGTTATGCCCATTGATTCGAGTTTCATTCTTGCTACAAAAGTATCAAGTTCCAGAGGTACCTTATGAACTCCATTTGGAAGCTTGTTTTCGGCAATATAGCGTACACAGAGAGCCTGATTTGCAAAACTCATATCCATAACCTCGGCAGGGTGACCGTCGCCGGCAGCCAAGTTAACCAGCCGACCTTCGGCTATAACATTAATGCGCCTGTCGCCGAGATCATATTCTTTTATATTGTTTCTTACAGTCCGGATAGATTTAGCAAGGGAGGCAAGAGCTTCCATATCAATTTCCACGTTGAAATGTCCGGAATTTGCAAGAATTGCCCCATCAGGCATGGACTTGAAATCTTCAGCTGTAAGGATATCGCGATTTCCTGTAGTGGTAACAAAGAGTTCCCCTAATTTTGCAGCGTCTGCCATTTTCATGACTCTATACCCGTCCATCTTGGCTTCAAGAGCTCTTATAGGATCAACTTCAGTAACGATTACATTTGCCCCAAGACCTGAGGCTCGCATCGCAACTCCGCGCCCGCACCAGCCATAGCCTGCAACAACAACGTTTTTGCCTGCTACGAGGAGGTTTGTGGTTCTGTTAATCCCATCCCAGGCTGACTGGCCTGTTCCGTAGCGGTTGTCAAAAAGGTATTTGGTCATGGCATCGTTTACCGCGATTACTGGCATTTTCAGGGCTCCTTCCTTTTCCATTGCATGAAGCCTGTGTACACCAGTTGTTGTTTCCTCACAGCCGCCCAGGATATTCGGAAGCAGGTCGGTCCTTTCTTTATGCAATTTAAATATCAGGTCTGCCCGGTCATCTATGGTAATATCTGGCTTGAAGTCCAGGACCCGGTCTATTGCATCGTAATATTCCTGGCTCCCGACTCCGTACCTTGCAAAACAGCTTATATTCTTGCGGGTACCGAGAGCAAGAGCCACATCGTCCTGTGTACTGAGAGGATTGCAGCCGGTGATTGATACCTCTGCACCGCCTGCAGCCAGAGTCTCTACAAGGACTGCGGTTTTTGCTTCCACATGCAGGGCCATTCCTACTTTCATCCCTTTCAGGGGTTTTTCTTCCTCGAATTTCTCCCTGACGATAGCAAGTACAGGCATATGGCTTCTTGCCCAGTCCATTTTCATGTTTCCGGATTCTATGAGTTCTTTTTCGGTCATGGTGATCCCGTAGTATCAGATAGGCGATTGAATTCGATCTTTATTATAGCTTCAAACATAAGTGTTT
>DASXVB010000039.1:0-41713 GCA_036504475.1 Methanosarcina sp. | reverse complement strand
GAACCGTGAATTGGCTCAAACATGCTTGTACCTTTGGGGTTGATGTTTCCGCCGGGAGCAAGGCCGAGACCGCCCTGGATCATGGCTCCAAGATCAGTAATAATGTCTCCGAACATGTTTGGAGTTACGACCACATCGAACCATTCTGGGTTTTTCACAAACCACATTGTAATGGCATCAACGAAGTTAAAGTCGGTAGTAACGCCGGGATGTTTTGCAGAAATTGCATTGAATTCTTCTCTCCATAAGCCGTAAATATCGGAAAGCACATTTGCCTTGTCAACAGACGAAACATGTTTTTTCCGGTTTTCGGCAAGGTCAAAAGCATAGTCGATAACCCTTTTTGTGCCTTCTTTGGAGATAAGACCTATCTGATATCCTATTTCTTCGCTATCAGTTTCGATATCAAGCCCGAATTTTGCAGAGTAAAGCGTTCTTTTAACCTCAAGAAGATCTTTGCTCGCTCCTTTTTTTGCCCTACCTCCTACTCCTACGTAGAAGTCCTCGGTATTTTCCCTGACAACCACAAAATCGATATCTTTTGAGGTTTTGTCTTTGAGCGGGGTCCAAACTCCATCAAGAAGCTTTATCGGGCGAAGGTTGACATACTCATCAAAGTAAAAGCGCGCAGTTAATAAGATTCCCTTCTCAAGAACTCCAGGGGCAATCCTTGGATCTCCTATGGAACCAAGGTAAATAACAGGGTACCCTGATAACTCCTTTAAGGTTTCCTCCGAAATCAGTTCTCCCGTTTCAAGGTAATGATCTGCTCCATGAGGGTATTCAATCCATTCTACGTCAAAACCGAATCTTTCGCCGGCGGCATCTATGACCTTTCTGCCTTCAGCGATAATTTCTGGGCCTATCCCGTCACCCGGGAGGACCGGAATCTTATACTGCGTCATTATTTACACTCCTTTCAAATTTACAGGCAAATTTGCCTTTTTATTATGAATATCAAACGCGGACAGGGCTGCTTTAGGACAGATTTCCTGTTTCTTAGCGTTCAGAGACCAATTTTCTGGCATATTCTATAAGCCCTCCCTCATCCACGATTTCACGCACGAAATTAGGTAGAGGGGTTGCCTGATAGGTCTCACCTTTTGTTTTATTTGTAATAACTCCTGTCGCAAGGTCTACTTCAAGCTCGTCTCCATCATCGATCCTATCGGTGTCAGGACATTCCAGCACAGGAACTCCAATATTTATAGCGTTCCTGAAAAAGATCCTTGCAAAAGATTTTGCAATTACACAGGCTACCTTTGCTCCTTTCAAGGCAAGGGGTGCGTGCTCACGCGAGGAGCCACAACCAAAATTGCTTCCTGCAACCACGATATCATTTTCGTGAACGTTTTTTGCAAATTCGGGGCGTACGCCTTCAAACGTGTACTTTGCAAGCTCTTCAGGAGTATTGTAAATAAGATACCTTCCAGGAATTACTGCATCAGTATCCACGTCATCTCCGAATTTCCAGGCTCTTCCTTTCATAACATCACCGATCTTTTGCTGCAATTCAATGCTTCTACTATTATTAGAATATTTACAGCCTATAACTTAGCTGCATTTACTGGGTTGAAGTATCACAGATATTATTTAAATTATTTTCTGGGACGATATAAAGACTAGTTAACAATTTTCATCTTTTGACTCTTGAATATTCCAGCGAAATCCAGAAAAATGAGTTAGTTTCCTTTGAACCGAATTTTTTTTGCTTTTTTCTTCGGTATGAGACTCCAAAGAGTTTTGCTCTCTTCCTCCATGCCAACTTAGCCTCGGTGGATGCACATAAGATGAACTGACTCAAAATAGTTGTCCAATTTCAGAGCAGTCCCTTTTTCATCTTCTATTTTTAAATAAACGAGAAATTTTCTTGCATATAAAGAGACTGAGAAGTTTCCAGAATAGAATATCATCGCTCGCAATAAGGCAGTGGCAATAAGAAAATTACACTGGAAACAACATCAGGGTACAGACTTACAGGTTTTTGGAAAAAACGGAACCATTAAAAATCTGGAGGTTGAGAGCTTAGCTCAAACCTGAAAAGTAAATAAAAGGTTTGCGGTCAAGCCTTTTCTAAAGAGGCTTGTGTTTAAGATATTATTTTATCCAGCTGGTTTGTCTGAGCTGCTATCTTTATTTCCCGGGCTATTCTCCTTCCAGTGGAGAGGTTTTCTTCCATCAGGTCCGCATAAGGAGAGCCTGAAATGTAAAGATTTGTGCCTGCAACAATCCTGGCCGAAATTTCAAATACTTTAATCTCAAGTTCATCTGTAAAGACCGTTTCAAGGCAGAAAGATCCTATCATCCCGCCAAAAAGACCCAGAGATTCTTCAACTACCCGTTCTCCAAGAGAGAAGATAAGAGGCAACAGAGATTCTCTTGCTACCAGAGGGACATTTCCTGTAACCACATATGTTGGGCGGATACCGGCTTCGATGAGTTCTCTAGGCGAGCCGAGCCTGAAGATCTCATCGGCGTTGGATTCTACCCTGCGGTCCATGCTCAGGAGCTCAAGGCTGCCTTTACTTAAAGTATATCCTTCATCTCGGATCGGAGAATAGAAATAATGTAGATAATAACGGGTTCCTGTGATAAATTCCTGAATTGTATATTTCTGGGTCCGATCTACAAGTTCATTGAATTCTTCATAGGTTTTTGCGACGAAGAAACCTTTCCCCCCCTTTGCTCCGTCATACTTAACCATTACAGGCCCGTTGATATCATGAGGATCGTCGATTTTTCCGGGCATATGGATACCTGCTCCGAGCAGCCATTCCCGCTCTTTATTTCTGTCTGATTCCCATTCGAGCACAGCTCGATTTCCGAAAGTGGGCACAGCCATCTCTGCAAAATTTTCCGTGCCAAGGTACGCAACAAATGAACCGTGTGGAATAATAATAGTATTCTTCTTTCTAAGTTCCTCAACCTTGTTCATTATATCGTCATAGCTTTCAACAACAAGATACTCGTCAGGTTTTGCCTTGGGAAATGCTTCATAAAATTTGGGGGGTTTGCCTACGCAGATCCCCATAGTTTTGAAGCCTTCCTTTCGAGCTCCATCAAATATCTGAAGGCTTGAATGAGAACAAACTGTCGCAATTGTAATATTCTTTAAATCGTAATTTTTCAGAAATTCAAGAACCTGCTGTTTTGTGATCATGATAGTTACCAGCGGAAAATTTAGAATAGTATATGCAATGTTGTATTTAAGGTTAAGGTCTGAATCCTGGGAATAAAGGTAGTACTGGATGTGTATTCACCCACAAAAATAAAATTTATATTAAGATCCATGCAAATTAAAGTATACACCGAATAAAAAATAGGTAGGTTTTTAATCCAAGAAGGAATTATGGGCAGGCTTGAAGATCTAGATAGATAATCAGAAACCGGCGAAGTTCCAAGAGAACCCGAATGAATGGAGCAGGGCGACAGTCAAAGATCACGAATAAGTGGGAAAAGTGATTGTTCTTGTTCCTTCTAAGAATTCAATGGATAAACTCTCTATCATCTATTTGCTGCAAAAATATCTCTGGGTAATATGGGCTGCCTTTTTTGAAGCCGCAGAAATAGAGTATTTTTTAGCTTATATGAAGGCAAAAAGGGTCATTGATGTAACTGTTCCTTTGAAAACGGGAATAATGGAAACACCAGATAAACAGTCTCTAGAGCAAAAAAAGGGAAAGGAGGCAATAACATGAGCCCGAAATTGGTTCTCAATTAACAGGTGCTCAACAACCAAACCTTTAAATTCAAGTTCTGAGACTATGGGAACCGAAGCAGGAAATATTCCTCAGGATTTGAAAACAGCCTTTGAAAACAGCTCGGCTCATGGAGCTGCCGCAGTCCCTTGTATACACACCGGGCAATTTAGGCTCTGTACATGGGGTTCTTTCCGTCTCTCCTGAGGGGTTACACCACGTAGGTGGAATTCACAGGTTTTAGGATATGCTTTCTATTCACCCCTGAGTCTGGTTTCTTTTAGGGTGTGTTTTTATAGTAGTCCTGCTGATTGTAAGAGAAGTATATTATAGAAAAAAGCCAAGTAGAGGTTCTTATGAGAGTCGCTTTAAAACTTGCATATGTAGGCACTCAGTTTCACGGCTCCCAGATCCAGCCCAATGTCGAGACCGTGGAGGGAGAACTCTTCAAGGCTCTTCGGAATCTCGGGATTATAGAAAGCCCCAAATCTGCGAATTATACCTGTGCTGGCAGGACTGATGCCGGAGTTCATGCCTTTGGACAAGTTGTCGCTTTTGACACGGACAAACCAAACCTGACAATTCCAAGGATCATAAACTCCGAACTTCCCTCAGGAATCTGGGTCTGGGCCTACGCGGAAGTGCCCCGAAGCTTTGATGCCAGGAGAGATGCAGTTTCTAGACACTATCGATATGTGATGAGTGGAAAAGAATATGATATCTCCAGAATACGAGAAGCTTCAAAATTGCTGCTCGGAACCCATGATTTTGAAAACTTTTCAAGGACCAATGGAGAAAAAAGTACAATTCGAACCATAGAAAGGATCGATGCCCGCGTAGATGGAGATCTTATAAAAATCGATGTTGTTGGACATAGTTTCCTCTGGAATATGGTCCGGAAAATCGTAACTGCTCTTTCTATGATAGGAAATGGGATACGCGATAATGACTGGCTGCTCCAGATGCTGAATCCAGATATTTATGAAGAAGGAATAGAACCCGCTCCTGCCTATGGATTAACCCTTTTGAAAGTGAATTATGATGACCAAATAGAGTGGATTGAGGACAATTATTCTATCAGAAGAGCGAGTGAACAAAACCATAAACATATCCTCAGGCACAGGATTATGGCAGAGGTATTGGAAGAATTGATCTCTCACGAGTAAAAAATGCCTTTAAAGGAATTCTTAATACTCAGCACTTCATATTGATTTTACTCTTTTCGATTTTGCTTTATTTTGTCCTTGCTTTATTCTTGTTTTAAGATTTTATTTGCTTTATTATTTCTATTGTATTCCTAATTTGTTTTATTTCTTAAATCATTAAGTATTGATTTTTCATTCGCGTTTCCCAGTTTCATTCATTAATTCTTTCTGAAAAATAGTTATTGTTCGGGTAAGGCTTCTATGTACTCTCTGAGCATAAATATTGAGCACTTTAAGCCCTGCCTTTTCTCCATATTCCGCTGCAGCCTTATCCGAAACTACAACTGCGATGCCTCCTGGCTTAAGAACACGCTCTATCTCGTTAAGAGCACAGGAATAAAGTTCTTCCAGGGACTCGGCAAGAATTGCTGCCGATCTGCCGTAGGGTGGATCAGTAACAACTGCATTTATTGTAGCTTCTTTAAATGGCATCCTGCAAGCATCTCCTTCTATCAGGACATAATCCAGTCTAAAGGCTTCAAGGTTCATACGGGCGCCCTTAACAAGTTTTTCCTGGGCATCAAGTCCTATAACCTTTGCTTCCACAAGCCCAGCTTCGACAAGAATCCCTGCAGTGCCACAAAAGGGGTCCAAAATGAGTTCTCCTGGCTTTATTCCCGATAGGTTTATGAGAGCGCGTGCAATCCTGGGCATCAGGACACCAGGATGAAAAAAAGGTTTATTCTGGGGATTTCTGGCTTCATATGCACTTCTATCGATGGAGGACAGGAGAGTTCCAAATACAGCTTTTTCACTCAGGATTACCCTGAATTCCACATCAGGATTTTTCAGGTTTGCCCTGAAGCCTTTCCTGTAAATGCATCCTCCAATTTTCTGTTCAAGGAATTCGCCTGGAAAATCCACATGATGTTTGATTCGCTTTGCTCTGACCACAAAACTTTGTCCTTCCTTAATGTAACCTGATGAATTAAAACCTTCTGCAAGTTTCAGGATTGCATCCGGATTCTTTTCGGAAATTCCTACAACTTTCAGGATATGGTGGGTCATTGCCAGCCTGTCAGTTATTGGACCTTTAAGGATTTTTTCCACATCATCTTCTTTCCCAGTTATCTCCACAACCAGACACTGGTCAATAACAATATAAGGCCGGAAATCAAGTCTCTCGATTTTGAGACAGGCAAAGACTTCGGCAACGGGCAATTCTTCATGTTCTCCAGAAAGTTCAAAAGCGTATAACATTGGTGATCCGTAATAGGTTGATAATTATAAACTCAAAATGAAATTTGTACCATACCGGTGCGAAGTCGCTATAAAACTCCGTGAGTGAAACGTGAAAGTAGTTATTAAAAGTAACTGATGGGGTTGGTTGTAGTTATTATTCTGTGAAATATCAGGATATATCCGGGAATGTAAATGAGTTTTAAAAGTAAGGTTGGTTAGTATATAAATAAAAAATTAAAAATCGAGACATTATAAGTGTTAAATGAAAATATCAATTTTTAGCGTGTTCAAGTTTCCACTCTCGGCTTGATGCGTTAAGGAATATCTGGGGCTTAATAGGAGGAGCCCACAGAATCTATTTTTTGCAGTCTGGTAGTGTTAGAGAGTATTGAACAGGTTTAATTTAGCAACTTGGATGAAATATTACAGGTATGTATTGGATAGTACCGTGTTTTTTTCGTAAATACAATCTATCTTTAGACAGATCGGTTTTACATACATAGAGTTTGTTTTTGAAGATTTAATAATTCGTTTACGAAGGTATTTATGAGGTCGAATCCTCACCTCGTACCAAATTTTGGGGTAATAGGTAAATAAGAAAAAACGCAATGCTGTTTTGTAGAATTATGCAAAATCTCTTTTTAGAAAGTTTCTTAGCAAAAACCTAGTTTTTCTCTTTTAAAAATTGATCTTCTCAAAAATCACTCTTATTCCTATAATATCTGTATAATAAAAAAGTTTATTTTTTGATTGTGTAATACGCTTACACTATCAAACATAGTATGGTTTTAAAATAATTATTCTATATTTTTACAAATGTCAGTTTTAGCTTCCATGTAAGAGTTAATTGCTATCTTCATTGTTCCATTTACATTGACAATATTCATGTTAAAAATTTTTGCAAACTCAAAAGCATTTCTATGAAAATTAACATCTTTATAATTTTGATTATTTATCTTAAAAAGAAGACTATACATAGGAGAAGTTAGATATTTACTGATCTTTTTATAAGATTCAGAAGACTTGTAATTAGTTTCATTCAGGTCGGAAAGCACCATTGGTGTTGCATATATAGCTCCTTTGCCATTTCCCGATAACATTGTTTTTGTGTAAATCTCGTTTCCTCCAAGTGCTACGCTTATACAGTCATCAACAATGTTTTTTCCATCATCCTTCAGAAAATAAATAGGACAACCAAGTTGATGCAATTCTGATTGCGCTTTTTCAGAACTGAAGCCACATTTTCCATAGAATAGAAGAATACCATTCGAGATTTTTGACATTTCTTTGGCATTTAGATAAACTTCAGATTGCAAAAGATCAATATCGGAATGTAGACCTTTTCTAAGAAGATTCACAACAACAGTTAATTCTTGTTTCTTCTCTTTATTGAGTATAAAATCATATATTTTCTTACAGAAAGAGGTATTCGAGAACTTCCTTGTGAAACTACCGAGTGATTTTCTATTAATTTCCAATACAGTAGGATACAACTTGTCAGACGAAAACATAAAAGGCTTAAGATTTTCAGACTTGAGTTTTTTTACAAATCGGAAGCTGTTTCTGTTCTCTACTACAAACAGCCTTTTAATTTCAGGGTCTTTTGAGAGAACATATACTAATTCATCTTCAAGAATTTCACAGGCAACTATACTTAATACAGGCATAGAAAGACCCTTTAATCAAACCGTGTTCACGATTTCTTTCTTGATGGAAAGATAGCACTTTTCAAATATCTGCTGTGTTCCGCTGACCTCAAATGTACTGTATCAAACAGTTTTGCGTATTCTTTGATCTTTTCATCGATGTCTTTTACATACGTAAGACCTGTATTGACTTTTGCAACCCTTGAGTATCCTGCTAAGTCATTGACTTTCTTTGCCATTTTCAATGCCTTTTCAGGATCAGAATGAAGTTTATCGATACTTAAAATTTCTCTCCAGGAACAGGCATACATAGGTGTAAAGAAGAAAGCAGGTTCTTTGCTATGGGTTTTAAGCAATTTTAGGTAATTTGCACCACCGCCTACCGTTGCTCCGATGCAATCATCTACAATTCTTTCATCATCCCTCAGTATCCGCACCGTGCAACCGTCTTTTTCCGAGCAGAAGTCTTCTTCCACCTTACCCAAAACATTGCCACAGAGACCGTAAAAAATGAGTATGCCATTGGAGAATGGTATCATTTCCCTAATATTTTGATAGACTTTATATTTTAATTTATTTGGTACTGCATGAAGCCCAAGTTCCATGAGGTTAACAACGATAGTGAATTCATCATTGTCTACGCTATTAAGTACCTGTGGTAACTTTTCAAACGGAACAATGTCATAACAGATGTGCTGCTCATCTAGTTTTTCCGTAAATTCAGAAATATTTCCATTTGCTACAATTAGAACTTTCTTTATTTGAGAATCGTTTGCAATAAGCCAAATTATTTCATCCTGAAGTATTTTACAGCTTAAAATACTCATAACAGGCATCACGAATCGCCTCCAAATTTATGTATCCTACCAGTTTCAATTCTTTATAGCAAAAAATTGATTTGATAATCAGAACCTGTCTACCTACATATAAGTAGGTTCGGGATGGAAAAAAAATCAATCCTTCCATCCAAGATCATATTTGATTAGGGAAATAGATTTGACAAGTGTTTTTCTACCTTGGATGCTAGATAACAATCTGGCACCCATCAATGTTTCGACTACCAATTCCGCGCGTGCTTCTACAGGGTCTGAAAAATTAAATTCCCCTTGTTCTAGGCCGGTTTTGAGAATTTTGGAGATCCAATCCAGTATATAATGTAGTAGCAACAGATTTTGCTCTTTAACTTCCTCTGGAAGTTCTTTAAAATCAAGGATCACTGAGCCAGGAGGACAGATGCTTTTGCCTTCATCAAACTCCTTCAATGCATAATCGAAATAGTATTGGAGCTGCTCACGAGCAGACCCTCCAGATTTCACTATTTGGTCAATATTCTCGGCTAAGTTCTTTCTGCTCTCTTCAAGCAAGGCAGCAACCAAATCTTCTTTTTTCGGATAGTAATAATGTATTGAAGAGTTTTTTATCCCCAGTTTTTGGGAAATATCATTATAACTAAATCCATTATAACCTTGGCATTGCAAAAATTGTCTTGCGTAATGGAGTATTTGTTTATCGGTATGATTTTTGTCTGTCATATAAATGCACATGTTTCTTATAGGTACTCGGATAATACTCATTCATATAAAACTTAGTTCCTAGATAGGTCTAGATGAAAAACATCTTGCATTTCGTATAATACATGCACTAGTATTACATCCATCCGGCTGTATCTCCTGTTTTGGCTGTCATAATCATCGCTCTTACAAGGCATCCCTCTAAAAAAGCCAGACATTCAAACTCCAGAAAGCGTGAAGCATTTTTATCAAACAGAATCTGAACTTCACAAGGAAATTCATCGTTGCCCTCATAATAAACGATTTGGAGGAGGATTTTAGGCAATGCTGTCAGAAGCCATGAATAGCCGTCCGACTTCAGCTTGCCGTTAAAAACCCCACCTAATTTGCACATAGTTTCACTGAATGTTGCATAATCTTCACTGAATGTTTTACCAAGAGGATCGGTCATCCATTTTGTATTTGTACTGAATGCTATTGCTTCGCCGGCAAGATAAGAGATCGGCACATATGAAAATGCAGGTTCACCCTCACCTTTGGATAATGAATAGTAAGCCAGAACACTGAGGTTGTTGACATTAACCGGCTTACCGTCAGTCGGATTAATACTGTGAGAACTCATCTCATATTCCCGGCCAAGAAAATTGACAGATAGAGCCCCGTCAGGCTAAAGTGACAGACCAAGCCGTTCGGCAACTTCTACAAAATCACATTTGCCTAGTTTGGGTATGAGGCTTTCGTAAATTTGTTCATAACCACTATTCATAAAATACTCACTTTCCGAATAGGCTCATGTATTATATACCAAGTTGCTGACAGGCCCACAACGCAGTATTGCGAATATTTTGATCTGGATTTTCCACAGCTTCTTTAATATATTTACGATACTTTTGATCTCCGCTGTTGGCCATAGCTCTCAAAGCATTACACTTCCATATCCATAGGCCACCTTGTCCTATATACCAAAACCTGGGTTGAATCATACTAAGGAAAGTTTCTTCATCCATATTCCATATACTTTCAAGAGATAGATCTGGTGCAATATCTGATAGATCAACAAAATCTTCCTTTTCTTCCCATTTATTTTTATTCTTTGGACATACGTTCTGACAAATGTCACACCCATATACCCAGGTTCCCATCTCGGCTCTCAGCCCCTCGGTCTGTGAATTTAACCCACTTGTGAGTTTAGCGATGCACTTTCCCCAGTTCATTGATAGAGGCATGTTCAGAGCTCCGGTCGGACATGAATCTATGCATTTGTTACAACCATCTGGGCAATTTAATGAACGTGTAGGCTCATCATATTCCATTTCACTGTCAATTACCCACGTTTCAATGAAGACCCAAGAACCATATTCTTTCGTGTAAAAAAAGTTGTTCTTACCTATACGTCCTAAGCCAGCGTTCGCTGCTGCTAGACGAGCGGGAACTATTCCATAAGCATATTTAATCCCCATCTCGCTTAAATAAGCTTCAAATTCGAGTCTCCAAGAATATTCTTTAGAGTGTTTTATTCTTCCATCAACTAGGTATGCTTTTCCTATATAACCATCGAGTTCCTCTGGAATTTTATATTTTCCATATCTTCTAACACAAACAATAATTGATTTAGCCCACTCTACATTTTTTTGAGGAAAAGCTAGAGGATACAGGCTTTCATATAATGCACGCGACTCAGGAAAATTTTTAATCCTTTCATCAAGATGTGATGAGTATTCCTCAACCAAATCCACTGGTGTTATTCCACATAAGTCGTAACCTATTTCCAAGGCTTTTTCTTTGATACATGGTGACAGGTTGAAACTGCTCAATTTATTGTTCCTCCTAACTTATACTAGACTGCGATTCCAAAGTATGTTCATAAAACTTGACTTTTGAATAGATCCGGAGATCGTGGATTTTTCTAGGAAATAAGGAGTTGACTTTGGAATCAATGCACTAGATTTTCCATACTCTAATTAATTCTCACACAACAAATCTACCTATATGTAGGTAGGTATCTACATGTAAGTAGGTACTTTTGTATAAGTAGATAACGGTTAAAATGTGAAACAATCAAAAAACTCTGATTTTTGAGGAGGAGTCGAAAGATTCAAAGATGAGTCTATGTTTGCACTGTAAGTAATAAGTTAGGACTTACGCGGTTGAACTGAGAAATCGATAGCACTAAACCTTCAACTGCCTAAAATGTAAATTTAAACCACGTTTCTAAAAATAGAATTATTCCTACCCTGAAATCTGTTGATTATTTAGAATCTGAACTGGGAAGTGATGTTGAGTTTTGGGATGAGCTCTATAATTAAAGTATTAAAAAAATTTACAATACATCTAAAAAATTTAAATGCCGTAAAATAAACACCCATTGGAAACTATAATTCTAATTACAGTCTTAAAAAATTAAAAAAATTACATATATAGTTCATGTAACTGCGATAAAGTACTGAGGTTTTTGAAAGTTAGGAAAGAATATGAACGCTTATGTTCTAAGCCGTATCCTGAAAAGTGAAATCAGTAAACCTTGAAATTTTACCTTTTTGAAATTTTGTCTTCTTGAAACTTTACCTGAATGAATCTCAGTTAAAAACGATTCTTTCAATTAAGCATGGGATCTCTCAGCAAAAAGTGGTTTTTTTTCAGTTGAAATCTGTTCTTTTTCCTAACTTTTCCTTAAAACATTTTTTCCAGAGCTTCTTTGCCAGTCATTCCGGGTTCGACCCCAAGTTCTCTGGCCAGCTGTGTCACTTCAACGACATGGGCGTTGAGCATGTCTTCAAAACTCTGTACGCCTTTTACTTTTGCTGCCGTGTCCCCAAGTGTCTCTGCAGCATTTACGTTCAGGTATCCGCACATAAGAAAACCTTTCTCTGCTCTTATAACCAAAAGAGGATATTTTTGCATATCAAAGTGAAGACCAAGAGCGCATCCTTTTTCAAGTTGAATTTGTTCAATAAGCATATTTTTCAGAATAAGCTTCAAGCCAGATTAATTTTTTGGACTTAAATAACTATGAAAAATGTCTTTAAAAATATTATCTGTAAAATGCCCTAAAAAACTTCGGATTTCTACATAATCTCCAGCAGCTATGGTCTTATTTTCCTTTTTTGTATTCTTGTTTGTTACAGTCTGCTCACTTGTTCCGTTATTCCTTTGTAGCTCAGCTTTAGAGCTTTTATTTTCTGAAACCCATATAGTTATATTTTCTTTAGGATCAAAAGTACCTTTAAGCACTGTAAGATTTCCATCAGATCCCTGACTCTTATTATTCAACCCTTCTGTTTTTGCTACACTGAAGTCTGAAGGCAAAGTGATTGTAACAGTTGAATTTGGAGTACCCATAAACCATATATTAGTTCCCTGACCAATCTCCTTCTCGAAAATATAGCTTACACTTGCAGAATTAGTAATTGACGAGTTTTTTGAGGTATTGCCCAGAGCTTCTTTTGAAAGCAAAAAATCAACGTTTGAGACTTTAACAGGCTCTGAAGTTCCATTAAGTTTCACTTCAGGTTTGGCTTTTACAGATTCTTCCGTTTTATTTCTAAGAAAGGTTTCTGCTTTCAAAATTTCCCATGCATTAACAAACTTATCATGGTTTCCTTCTTGAATGTCTATCATATTTCTAAAAACAATGGATTCATTCCCTGTGACCTGTTCTTGATATCCCCAGGTCATTCCAGTCTTCTCTATTGTGATGTTATTACTGGGTACAAAGGAAGCAGAACAGGGATTTGCCAGAAAAAAAGGCATAATAAAAAAGGTTATTAATAAAAAACCGGTTAAAAAAAGATTATATGCTTTCAAGGTCTTCAACTCATATCTTTTTTGATTTTTTAACTCTTTGCTAACCTTATATTCTTTCTCTTTTTTATCCCCGGTTTTATTTTCTTTTTATTTTTCGAGTTTTAGTTTTTTTACCTTCAATTTTTATTTACTGTTCTTTTCAGGTTTTTATTTTGTTGTGACCTCACAGCCGTCTTGGGTGATTATTATAGTATGTTCGGCCTGAGACACAAGCCCGCCTGTGCTTTCGAGAAGCACGGGATAAGAGTGAAGAATTCCTGCTTTTTCAAGCTGGAGTAATGCGAAATCAAGTCTGTCTGATTCAATCCAGCGCTTTGCAAAAGGTAATTCCCTGTATTCTTCTGCCTGTTTCAGGACATTCCGAACTGCAGGCATACGAACCGGCTTTTTTCTTACAATGCTGTAGATCTCAGCCCAATTTCCATCATGAACATAACCTGCTCCATCCGTCGCAAAAGGCTCGATTGCAAGCACATCTCCTTCCTTAAGGATTGTTCCTCCTTCAACATGCCGGTTAGGAACAGCAGGATCATCATGAGCTTCATATTGGGAAAGTCCATGACCTGTCAGATTCGTTATCGGGTTCAGTCCATAACTACGAATGCTATTCTCGATTGTAGCACCGATTTCTCCTGTAGAAATTCCTGGCCTTGCAAGGTCAATGGCTGCGGCAAGAGCTTCCTCGGAGGCTTTCAGGATATCAGAATTCCCTGATAAATCGACAGTCACTGCCGAGTCTGCAATATATCCGTCCACATGAACTCCGAGATCCAGTTTAACCATATCCTTTCCAAATACGTCGATATCTCCTATCTTTGGGGTTGCATGTGCAGCCTCTTGATTTCTTGAGATATTGCATGGAAAAGCAGGCCTGCCTCCCAGCTCTATAGTCCGGTTTTCCACAAACTCTGCAACTTGCAGCAGGGTATTCCCTACTCGGACCATTTCCACGGCTTCAGCTCTGACAATTTTCAGAATCCGGCCTGCTTCTCTGTATTTCTCAAGGATTTCTTGCTTATTATGCACATTATCGGTCATATTAACCCCTTGTTGGATAGTTTTTTATAATATTATTCGAATTTCTGGATAATTTATTGAAATCTTATTAGAGCATATTGGAATCGTTGAAATCTTATTGGAACCTATCTGAAATTTTATCAGATAGTTCTATTAAATGAAATATATACAAATATAATATCCTTTAAATTGTAAATCTGTTATAATACAAATCTCTTTTCCAGCCCTGTAAAATTCTGACATCCATTTTCAGTGACCAGAACCATATCCTCGATTCGTATTCCTCCAATTCCAGGGTAGTACAATCCAGGCTCAATAGTTATCACATTGCCTGCCTCAAGTAAAGTTCCGTTTTCTCCTACTCCTGGGAGTTCATGTACGTCTAATCCGACTCCATGCCCTGTTGAATGGACAAAACCGACCTTTGCTCCACTTCGGTAGGTGTCATAGCCGTGTGCTTCGAAAACACCGCATACGGCATTATGAATATCGGCTGCCTTCACTCCTGGCTTAACCATCTCAAACCCTTTTTTCTGGGCTGCTAGTACAGTTTCGTACATCTTTTTGAGCTCTTCCGAAGCTTTTCCATGTAGGACTGTGCGAGTCATATCTGCAAAATAACGTTTCTTTTTGCTTCTCGGGAAAATATCCAAAATAATTGGAGAATTTGCCTTTAGAGGGCCATCTGTAGTTCCATGAGGATTTGCTGTGTCCCTACCGCATGAAACAATAGTCTCTTCGGCTTCGCATCCATAATTAAGGAGGGTATGATCTATAACCGAAAGCACTTTAGCTCCTGTCAGTACCTCTCCTGCATGATAGAGAATACCTCCCCTTTCTTCTGCTTCGGCTATCAAGACTATTGAGGCTTCCATAGCTTTTTCTCCGGCCATTTGGGCATACTTTATGGCTTCAATCTCCTCTGGATTTTTCAAGCTCCTGAGTTTTCTGAACGGGCTTTTTATAGGTACTACGGAAAAGCCTGCTTCTGTGAGATAATTTGATTCGAATATCGGAAAATCGTAAGGCACTGCGACTTTCTTAATTCCTTCTCCTGCAAGCAATTCAGATATGCAGGCTGCATAGGCTGTAGACGGATCTTTTTTCTCCTTGATCTTCTCCCTGTAGCCCAGATCCTGCAACGTTTTCATTGTTGAAATTCTTGATTCAATTTCAGCTCTTCCTTTTTCCATATCCGAAATAAAAAGTACCTCTTTTCCTGCGGCTGTTTGCAGGTATGCAAAATCGTCGGAAGCCAGGAAGCGGGTTACATAATAAATATCTGAATTATGAAGATTCCCTGTCATAAGATAAGCATCAGTTCCTGCTTCTTCAAGGGCCTTTTTTATGCTGAATTCTGATTCGGTCATGCAAGGTAATTCTGGCTTTGTGCATAAAGGTCTTATTGTCAGGCCTTCTTTCCTTCCATCCGTAAAATTTCATCTTTTATCTCATGGTTCAGAATGAAAAGTTCCTCAAGCAACTCAAAAT
This sequence comes from Methanosarcina sp., assembly GCA_036504475.1. Lineage (GTDB taxonomy): Archaea > Halobacteriota > Methanosarcinia > Methanosarcinales > Methanosarcinaceae > Methanosarcina. The sequence goes on along the minus strand of DASXVB010000039.1, from coordinate 26,159 downwards.
AATGGTTAAGAGAAGCAGTCATTTCATCTGAGAACCTGAGAAAACACGCATATTTTCTCTTTCCCAGCTCTTTTACCCAGGCTTTATTCTCAGGTTCCTCTTCCTCAAGTTCCCAGAAAATTTCGGTGACTCTGCCAAGGATTGTTCGAACACTTGAGGTCAGTTCCCTTCGAATTTTTTCCTTTTTATATTCAACGTAATCCCTGGAGATATCTGGATAAAATGGTGCATTTCTATGAATCCAATACTCTTCGCTGTTTAGGTGAGTTTCTACAATCTCTGAAATTTTGAAGAGCAGCTCCTTTAGATCTAAATATGATTTCCCAAGCTTTTTGTTATCAAGTCTCAAGTTCTCAGGAAGAGCTGCACTTTCTGGAGAAAGCGCTGCCATTTTAATTTCTCTTTGAATCCACTGAAAGGTGAACTGTTTAGTAGATCCAATAAAAACGAGGGTTTCAATCTCCATTTTTTCCCTGGTAGCTTCCAATCTTTCCTGTATGCCGTTAATTTTTTGGGGGGAATTTTCTTGGACATCGAATTCTATTTTCATTCTAGTACCCTTCTCCCTGTGTTTATAATTTTTAATGTGCTTTTCTTTTACATAGTTTCCTTTCCTATCTACCCTCAGGTTTAGTTTCAAGGGTTTTAAATACTGAAATAAGTTCGAGAAAAAAAGCAAAAGTAGAGTGCAAAGGTTGAGTAAAAGAGTAAGAACAAAGGTTAAAAAATCAGCAGTTAGGATTAGAAAATCTATCTGACACTAACTTGCAGCTATCTTCTTAATAAAATCTAATAAGTTGGCAATTCAAAAAAATAAAGCGCCCGGACCGGGATTCGAACCCGAGTCGGAGCCTCGACAGGGCTCCATGATAGGCCTCTACACTATCCGGACACTTTTGTCTCTTTTGCTGCTGCTTTTGCCCGCATAGCGAGCAAATCTTAAACGCATTTTTAATATATAAATGTTCCCGTTGAAGATTTTCGATTCTGGAAATTCTTATAGGTCCCGCCTCCCAGACTCGAACCGGGGACATCGCGGTGCCTGCGCGGAAATGTACGGGTAATTTTCCCCGCACGAGCCGAACTACAGCCGCGCACTCTACCACTGAGTTAAGGCGGGACGATGAATGTCAATCCACTGATGCACTGCTTGAGTGCACCATCTCATATATGGCGATAATATATATGTGTTTCGCTGGATACGTGATATAGGGGCATTTTTAGAAAATTTATATATATGTAAGCTTGTGTCACAATATTAATATCTAAAAATCAGTTTACTGTTGATAATAAATAATTTTCATCAAGTCTCAGAGTTTTCTCATACAATAAAATCAATTTCTTATTAAAGTATACGACTGTCAAGAATAATTTTAGGAAGAATTTGTGAAAAGAACCTTATGGTTCTTCTCAACGACATCTGCCTTGTTTAGAAAGTGTTCAATTCTCCTTTAATTACCATTTCGGTAATCTTTGTCACATTGGATAGCCAATCATCCATGACAACTTCAGCTTCGGCTTTGACCTTAGCAAAAGAAGTGCCTTCCTTGGGGATAACCTGTGCACTTGCTACGAGTGGCTGGTCAATTGGTTTCCCTATCTGGGAAAGCAGCCGGATATAAACATCTTGGACTTCAGGAACCTCCTTTACGATATCGCGGGCCATCTGAGTAGAGAGAAGGTTGTAGATTTTTCCTATATGGTTAATCGGGTTCTTTCCACTGGTTGCTTCCATGCTCATGGGCCTGTTTGGTGTAATCAGCCCATTGCAGCGATTTCCGCGTCCTACCGAACCATCGTCTCCCATTTCAGCTGAAGTGCCTGTAACTGTGAGGAAAATACAGCTGGTTTTTAGATTATCTCCGGTGTTGATGCAGACCTTCACATTGCGTTCAGTGTATTGGGTTGCGAGTTCCTCAACATAAGTCTGCATTTCCTGAGTCATGTTTATATAGCTATCAATGTCGTCGATATATCTTCCAATCATGCCGCTGCATATTGTAAGGGTTATGTCCTCTCCATCCCTGAGTCCCATAACTTTCATATCTTCTCCGATTGCAGGCATGCGTGATTTAAGGTCTGTGAGCAGTTGCCTTTCGGTATTATATACGATATTTTCAAGCTCGGAAAATGGAGCATGCCCAACCCCGAATGAGGTGTCATTTGCAACCGGAACCCTGTCTCTTTTAAAGACATCCCTAAGGTCTGAGGACCCTGTCCCGAGTTTGCAGTCCATAATAACATCTCTTTCGAGATCCATATTTACAAGAGTATTCTTAAGGTATCGTCTGGCAGCTTGAAGAGCCACAGACTCAGTAGCAAGCTCGACTCCTTCGAACTCCTTTGTTGCCCTACCTACCAGCAGAATATATATGGGCTGCAGGATTTCTCCGCCCCCAAACTTGGGACTGGATCTCCCAGCTACAATCTGAGTTTCGTCGGTATTATGGTGGAGTACAGCTCCACATTTGCTGATGTATTCCTTGCATAGTGCGCGACTTACGGCTTCGGCCAATCCGTCCGATATGCTGTCAGGATGCCCTATCCCTTTTCGTTCTACAAGCTCTATCTGCTGCTTCTCAATTGGGGTCTGGAAGAGCTCTTCCACTTTGATATTTCGGGCCATTTGGATCCTCTTTTTTTAAAATTGATAATAGTTTTATTATTAGATGTTGATGTTATTGATTTACTATTTTTCGGTCAGTTGTATCATCAGTCTGCTATTCTTAGCACTCTGTTAAGATTAATTCCCATATCCTTATGACATAAATAATATTTATATGACTTGAGAGTTATTCTCTATAAAATTACTAAAATATATAATTATCCCTCTTAATTTATTACTAAAAGTAATATATTATATGAAAACAGATTTTTTACCTTTAATATCAAAATTATGGATTTCCTCCCGAAATTAGTTCATAATGAGCAGGTTTTTTATCTATTGAGCTACCCTTCTCGAAGGAAGAACTCCATAAGACCTTACCGTGAAGTCTATATTATACTAGAGTATTCTGGATAAACGTTTTTACTTGGATGAGCTTACCCGGGAAAATATTTCCTGATATTATTTATAGAGGACATATTAGATGATTCGCATTGCAATACCCAATAAAGGGCGCCTTTACGAACCCACAATTTCCATCTTCAAAGATGCAGGGCTCCCGATCAGTGGAGGGGCCGAGAGTAGAAAGCTTTTTGCAAAAACTACAGATCCTGAGATTCATATTCTCTTTGCCAGGGCCGCTGACATTCCTGAATACGTACAGGACGGAGCTGCAGATGTTGGTATTACAGGCATAGATCTGATTACGGAAAGGGGAGCAAAAGTTGAAACCCTTCTTGACCTGAAATTTGGAAGGGCAAACCTTGTTCTGGCTGTCCCCGAAGATTCGGATTTCCAGAAAGCTCAGGATCTTGAAGGTAAAAAAATTGCAACCGAATTTCCGGAAATTACGAGCCAGTATTTCAAAAAACTTGGAGTTAATGTTGAGGTCATAAAGGTCAGCGGAGCCTGTGAAATGACTCCACATGTGGGGATTGCGGATGCAATCGTGGATATATCAAGCTCCGGAACCACTCTGATGATAAACCATTTAAAGCCAATTGATACTGTTTTTTCATCTACGGTCTATCTGATTGCAAATAAAGAAAGCCTCAAGACAAAGGACAAGATTCTGGATATCAAAACTGCACTGGAAAGCGTGCTCAATGCAAAGCAGCGGCGTTATCTTATGATGAACGTTCCCGAGTCTTCCCTTCAGGCAGTAAAAGAGGTCCTGCCAGGAATGTCAGGCCCAACGGTTATGAAGGTCGAGTCCAGCAGATTGCCCGGAGAATCCATCCTTGCAGTTCATGCAGTTGTGGACGCAGACCTGATTTTTACCATTGTAAATAAGCTGAAGAGAGTTGGTGCGCGTGACGTTCTTGTTGTACCTATAGAAAGAATAATGCCCTGAAAGAGAAAAGACCTGAAAATTATATTCACGTAAGATAAACAGAAGGAAATTTCTCAAAGACATTCCGGAGATGTGATTTTGGTTTTTGAAGTGATTCCTGCGGTGGATATGAGGGGCGGAAAGTGTGTTCAGCTTGTTCAGGGAGTGCCTGGCAGTGAAATTGTGTCCCTTGATGATCCTGTTGAAGTTGCTCTTGACTGGGTTAGAAGAGGAGCAAAGACTCTGCATCTGGTAGATCTTGACGGAGCAATTGAAGGAGAGCGCAAAAACGCCTCTATTATTGAAAAAATAGTCAGTGCATGCCGAGAAAAAGAGGTGCAGATTCAGGTTGGAGGAGGCATTCGGAGTTTTGAGGATGCAGCTTTTCTGCTTGAGCTTGGGGTTTCGAGAGTGATTCTCGGAACTGCTGCGCTTCAGAACCCGGAACTTGTAAAACAGCTCTCCAATGCCTTCGGAAACGAACGTGTAACCGTTGCCCTGGATGCAAAAAATGGAAAAATCTCGATCAAAGGCTGGACTGAGGAATGTGCACAAACTCCTATAGAAATGGGGAGGAAGTTTGAAGAACTGGGTGCAGGCAGCCTGCTTTTTACAAACATAGATACTGAAGGCCTTATGCAGGGAGTAAATCCTGTTCCTACAAAAGAACTTGTAGAATCTGTCAGCATTCCTGTAATCGCATCTGGAGGGGTTAGTTCTCTGCAAGACTTGCAGATCTTGAAGAATACTGGAGCTGCAGGAGTTGTGGTAGGCAGTGCTCTTTACACAGGCAAGTTCACACTTGAAGCTGCGATTGAGATAATCCGGCATGAGTAATCTGAACCTTGTTTTTGTCTTTTGGCAGAGAACTTCAACATAATTCTACTTCTTCAATCTTCCTGAAAAATGGGGAAGGAGTTAGCAGGCAGCCAGATAGAAAATATTTATAAATTTAAAGAGAATGTGATGCTCTATGAGAACAGGCAAAATGTCCCGCAAGACAAAAGAGACTGATATCCAGCTTGAACTGAACCTTGATGGTACAGGAATTGCTGATGTCAATACAGGAGTAGGGTTTTTTGACCATATGCTTACTTCTTTTGCAAGACATGCAGAATTTGACCTTAAGGTAAGTGCAAACGGTGACCTGTATGTGGACGAGCATCACCTTGTGGAAGATACAGGGATAGTTCTCGGAAAAGTTCTTGCAGATGCGCTAGGAGATATGGCAGGAATTGCCCGTTTTGGGGAAGCAAGAATTCCAATGGACGAATCCCTTGCCGAGGTTGCCCTGGATATAGGCGGACGCAGCTATCTTGTCCTGAAAGCTGAGTTTGCATCTCCTCAAGTGGGACAATTCAGTACCCAGCTTGTAAAACATTTCTTCGAAACACTGGCCTCAAATGCAAAAATTACCATTCACGCCAGCGTTTATGGTGATAATGATCATCACAAGATTGAAGCTCTTTTCAAGGCTTTTGCCTATGCTATGAAAAGGGCTGTAAAAATTGAAGGTAAAGAGATAAAGAGTACTAAAGGGCTTCTCTAACACCCGATTTCCGTCTCGCCCGAGTCCCGTCTCGAGAGGACGGGGCCCTTTTCGCTCACTTCGCTCGCTCAAGAGGGCTGATCATGGTACAGAAGCTTTTCATTTTTTCATGCTATCTGTCGCTATCAAGTCTATAGTAAGTTTTTCATTTCCCTTTTTTCCATCCAAATTTCGCAGAGGGAGGACGAGACTTGTTATTTGATTCAATGCGCAATTTAGCTGATTTCTAGCTTTAGATGCATAATTTTTCTTTTGCTGCTGTCTCAAAAGGAGGCAACCTTACTTTTTTATTCCGGTAATTGTATCTTATAGATATAATTTGGGGGAATAAAATGAAAGTTCTTTATGTTTACGCACACCCGGAACCGAAATCTTTTAACGGCGCTTTAAAAGATACAGCTCTTGCTGCCCTGAAAGAGAAAGGGCATGAAGTAAAGCTCTCCGATCTTTATGCAATGAATTTCAATCCTGTTCTCAGTGCGGGAGATTTCACTGAAAGAAAAAAGCTGGATGTTTTCAAGCCTTTCTTTGAAGCGATCCAGGCTTCCAAAACAGGGGCTTTTGCGTTTGATATCAAAGATGAGATGGAAAAAGTAAAATGGGCTGACCTTCTCATTTTTCAGTTCCCGATTTTTTTCACTTTTATGCCTGCTATCATGAAAGGCTGGATAGACCGTGTACTAGCTCCGGGCTTTGGGTTTAATCCGGTTACCAACAGTGCCTACGATACCGGACTCTTCAAAGGAAAGTCTGCAATGCTTGTTACAACGACTGGAGCTCCGAAAGAGATGTATTCTGAGGGGGGAGCACATGGAGACCTGAATAAGCACCTAGAATCGATAACCCATTGTATTTTTGAATATATGGGAATGGAAGTGCTTCCGTCTCACATCATTTACGAAGCAAGCAACATGTCAAAGGAAAGAGGAACTAAAGAGCTGGAAATGTATAGAAAAGCATTGTTTGACCTTTAACCAACGAATTAATTTTTAAATTTCTTTTTTCCGGAATACAAAGCTTGAAACAGCCATGAGTAGTTACAATAATTTTTATAATTTTTTATATACTGGTTTTATAAAAACCTTTATTACACGTTATTTATTTCAAACATATTAGCCAGACTCATACTAAGAGCACAGAGTTATTATCTATTTTATGTAAAATTCTTGATTTTACGACCAGATATTAAAGGATATTAAGAAAATTATAGGTTAAAGGGTGGCTAAATGCAAGAAACTAAAAAACCCGGAAAGATAAAAAAGTCTGAGAAAGAAAATCAGGAAAAAAGAAAAGAAAGAGGGATTTTGCCTGCCCTTGTATATGAGCTCAAGCGCAAATTTGGCTCTGCTCTTGAGGAAATAGAAATAAAAGATGTCAGGATAGGGCTTGCCTATACCGGAATTCTACTCTCAGACGGCTATGGAGGTGTTGCCTGCACTCCACTCTACGAGTTTTCCTGTTGCCCTGCCCTTGGTTTTACTAAGATATTAAAAGGCAAAACTGCGGATAAAGTGCTTGAACTTGCCCTGTCAGAAAATCCTCTTGAAGCTGCAATAGGGATTGCAACTGCAAATGCACTTTCCCAAATGCTGCGGGACCTTGAACCTGAGAAATTTCCTGTTTCAAACATAGATGTCCTTGACCTTATAAAATCTGAAGATCGGGTTGCAATGGTAGGTTATTTCGGTCCTCTAGTCCCGAAAATCTTGAAAATAACTAATAAACTCACAGTTCTTGAAAAGCGTGAAATCGAAGCTCCTCAAACCAGGACACTCCCATCAGAAAAAGCCAGAGAAGTACTTCTTGCAGCAGATGTGATTATCCTAAGTGCAAGTACTCTTGCCAACCGGACTTTTGATGAACTCCTTTCTCTCCGGGGGACAGCAAAAGAAGTTGTCCTGCTCGGTCCAAGCTCCCCTCTTTATCCTGCCCCGTTTTTTGAGAGAGGTATCACTGCAATAATGGGAACCCGAGTTGTTGATCCATTGACAATGCTCACAATTGTCAGCGAAGCAGGAGGAACGAAAAAACTTCACAAGTACTGCGGGGAGAAGATTGCATTCAGAAATAAGTGATACGAACAAATAAATATAAGTAAATCCGCTTGAGCTGGGCGAACAGATATCGTTCTGTTGCACTTGAAATACAAATTCCAGGAAATCAGAGATTTCCTCCAATCTCGAATCAAAACTCGGGCTTTGAACTAATCCTGAAATTTGAAATTGCTTATTGACTCCTAAATTTCGAATAATGAATCAAGTTTTTGACTGCATTGAGCAAAATAAAGCTTTAAAAGAACAGGTTAAGGTTTAAATCTTGAAATTAAGCTTTATTTTATATAAAATTCTTTGATTAACCTTTAAAATTAAAATGACTATGTTTTTTAACCCCTAATCTGCAAGTATCTTTATTTCTTTTTCTGGCAATTAAAAGTACACAGCGACAGACTGGAATAAAGGAGATAAAAATGAACAGACGTTTTAAATCTCAAAGTATAGTCACACTGGTACTGGTAGCCAGTTTGATTACTTTGGCAATTTGTGGGTGCGTATCCGGGTCGGAAACTTCTAGCAAAGATACGACAAATACGACCACAAATATGACTAATACTACTTCTACGGCAAGCGCAGCGTACACACAGAACGGAGGAACTGGGATCAGATCAAATCAAGATTTTACTGCAACTAATACCGACGAAAACGGAATCAAAGTTACTAATGGCGGTACCTTAACTATCTCGGATTCAACTGTAACAAAGACAGGAAATACATCTTCAAATGACAACAGCGACTTTTATGGTCTCAATGCTGGTGTGTTGGCAGAATCCGGAAGTGCAATAGAGCTCACCAACTGTACAGTAACTACAAACGCCAATGGCGCTAACGGTGTCTTTGCTACGGGTTCGGGTTCTTCGGTAACTCTATCCAATGTAACGATCAAGACTTCTGCCGATGGTTCCCGTGGTGTGGATGCAACTCAGACAGGCAATATAACCTGTACGAATGTAAATATCACCACCGCCGGACAGCACTGTGCAGCCATTGCAACGGACCGTGGAAATGGAAATATTACTGTTGTAGGCGGGACCATGAACACAGCTGGAGAAGGCTCCCCAGGAATATATTCCACAGGTAATATTACGGCCTCCAACTCCGTGATTTCAGCAACCGGCTCGGAGGCTGCTGTAATAGAAGGAAAGAACTCCATATCTTTGACGAATGTCACCATTTCAGGCGAGAAAAAATGCGGAGTCATGCTCTACCAGAGTTTCTCAGGTGATGCCGAAGTAGGCACCAGCAGCTTTACGATGAACGGTGGTTCACTCAAGGCAGCAGTAGGTCCTCTATTCTACATTACAAATACTCAATCCATAATTGATCTAAAAGATGCGAATTTAAGTGCGGCATCGGGTACGCTTTTGACAGCCAGTGCCGATAGTTGGGGCAATACGGGATCAAATGGAGGCGTCGTGACCTTTAAAGCAGAAAATGAAACTCTTAATGGTAATATTACCTGTGATAATATCAGCTCTATTACAACTTCACTGCAAAACAACACTACTTTGACCGGAGCAATTAATGCAAACAATACGGCAAGCTCGATGAATCTGACTCTGGATTCAACCAGTACATGGAATGTGACAGGAACTTCATACCTGACAAATTTCACGGATGAAGATTCCACATTGTCTAATATCAAAGACAATGGAAATACCATATATTATGACTCAAATTCCAGTACAAACAGCTGGCTTGAAGGCAAAACTTACACTCTGACTGATGGAGGACAGCTAACTCCTGTGACAGGTTCGCAGTAATGCCTGAATAAACAACTATTCTTGTAGCCTTTTAAGGCTACACTTTTTTTATGAACTATCCAATTTTTCACAATTCCTCGGTTACTGTACTTATATTCCAAGGAATCTATAGTAATAAACGTCTACTTTACTCATTTACATTAAACGCTTGAAAACTAGCAATGATAAAAGCTCTAAAATAGCCATTGTTGAAGTAAAGCCAGGTGTTTGATTGGTTGTTTCATTACCAACAATTTTTTCTTTACTATTTGATAAATTGATATCATTACTTTCATTCACATCTGATTCATCAGCTGATGCTAAATCATCTGTTATCTGTACAAAAGCAAAAACAACTGGTACATCACTTATGCCTTCCTGTTCAAAGTGATCATCTATTACTTGATATATTTTATCAATTATTGATTCATTTACTTTTTCTGGAGCGGATGGTTCAAAACTTACTATTAAATATCCATGAATGTCGGCTCCAAAACTATTAACAGGACCACCGAATTTAACAAAATACGGGTAAATTCCTACGGCACTATTAGGGCGAGAAAGTGGCTGACTATACTTAACAAGTAAATCTGTCCATTCAACTTTTTCATTAGCATCTGTAATTACAGGCATTTTTCCTCTAGTAGCTATGAATCCTGATTCCTTTTTTACTTCTTCAAAGATCTGAGGGCCATAATCCGGTAACGGAAGATTTTCCTCATCGTGTGCCCACATAAAAACTACAGGAATCTCACTTATCCCTTCCTGTCGCTCGCAGTAATCATCAATTTTCTGATAGATTTCATTAATTCTGGAGTCGTTTACTTTTCCTTTATAGGCAGACTCTAATTTAATTATTATTATTTTATTATTGGAACCAATGCTTTTTATAGAGCTGTCAAATTCAGAATATGATGGCCCTATTCGGGTAAGATTTAACCAGCAATTTACAATTGAGTTTTCCCACTTCTGATCAATTGTTTCTGGTAAGGTTCCCCTGTACGCTATAAAAGAAGAATCATTTGCAAATTCTTGCATAGAGGAATCAGAGATTTCATTATATTCGGAATCATTCAATTCGCTATCATCTGCACTTGCAGAACCATGTAAAAAAAGAGAAACAAAAGTGATAAGCATCAGCCATTTGCAAACATTCTTTCTTTTGAGCATTTTAATCATGCCTTATCAGTTACTTAATAGTTGTAACTTCTATTATTGTCTTAAATTAATCTTAGAATCAAGCAGCTTAGAGTCTGTGCAAAATGAAATATAAATAAGTAGGCAGGACTTTTATGCTACTGGTTTCATAGCTCAACTATGTGATTTCTTTAGATAAGATGGTGATAGAACATATAATACTTTTTAACTTTTCTAATTTTATATTTATTCGCTTTAAATGAAAATCTCTAAATATTTTTATTTCTGCTTACTTCAACTACGATTTGCTAAAATCTTGCCTGAGAAACTATTTCTCTGCTAGAATAATTCCTGTAGAAAATCAGATCAGAGGCTATCAAAAAGCAGGCAAGAAGGTAAATGAGTTTAATAGGGTAAATAGCTGGATAAAAATAAAAGTTTTGAAATCTTTCTTTTAATAATTAGCTATTTTTGTTTATTATTTTATTAATTAAATCCTTTTAAAACTATCATTTTATTAATTAACTTTTATGTATTTTTATTTATAAATATGCGTATATTTTATCTGGTTCTGTTAGAATTGTCAAGCTGCGAATAGTCCGCGGGGTAATTAAGAAAATAAAGTAAGGCTATCCGAACAGCAGACATATGTAGTGAGGTACATGTTGAAAATGAAAAAGACATTGGGTATTTTACTGGCAGTCTGTTTTGTACTGTCAGTGACAGCTACAGCAGTAAGTGCAGCTCCTTATGGATATAAGTACGATGGTAAGAACAGGTTTGACAACCACGATGATAAGAAGCACAAATACTTTAATCCAGGGCACTGGGGACATAAAAAAGTAAAGCACTACAAGGATAGATTCCACAAATGTTTCTGGTATAGCTATGAAAGATACTGGATTTCTGGTTACTGGTCCTGGGAGTAAAAACGTATAACCCAAGTTGAAATTAAAGCTAACTAAAATACATTCTAACTGGCTGGTGTTTAAGTATATGCATTAGCCAGTTGTGCTGTTTTCTTTTCAGTATATGACACGGATGCTAGTATTACTCAATATTACCTAAAATTCAGTTTTAAATCTGACTTCAAGTAATTCCGGAAAACAAAAAAATGACATACAGGTCTGTGGCTGCACTCCGATAGATAAAAAACTATCCTAATGTTTAGGTTAACAATGATCCTCTGTGCAATAACTATTTTTATCCCGAGCATACCTACGAGCAATTAGAAGCAAAAGACCGAACAAAGCAAGGGTGATAACCACGGCACATAAGAAGTACAAAAGCGCCATATCCGAAGGGATTTGAGCTCCATAATCCATATTTGTTAGTCCCATATCTATCTATATGACAAATAAAGATAAATAAAGTTTGTAGAAATCCTCTTAAATAACGAATTTTCACTAATTTTAACCGAGCTACTTGATTACTACCAGCTCGGATACCATCAGACAAGACAGCCTATCAAGTAGTTTTATAGGAAAACTACTGCATTTTCTGGCTTGCTCTCTAGCATTTTCTGACCTGTTGTTCTCCGCAGGGCTGATATAATGAGAGAATACGAGTATATGCTCACGATTATGAATAAAAAAGACCATATAAGAATTAGAGACAATATTAATGCTTATCTAGGGGAGTGATTAGCATGGTAAAGAATGAGCAACTGTATAATGAAGTCAGTGAAGCTGTTAACGCTATTCCGATGAAGATTGGCTTTGAGAACATAGATGGAATTTCTGAGTACGTTACTAAGCGCGTTTTAGTTGGATATGCAGTTGTCCGGTATACAGTAAAAGAAAAGGAGTTAGACAACAAAGAATTCACGAAGACTTTTGTTAAATCAAATCCAGTTTACCAAGATGGCTCAGGTAGTGGTATTTACGGTGCGGATACTCACATCGGAAATGAGGAAACTGTAATTGGTGTTGTACCAGCTACACGTCCAACGTATGGGATTTTTGGGTTAATGCCTCTTGATGACCTATCACTCGAACAAGTCGCTTCACTTTCGTTTAGTCACTTTGGCGAAGACAAATTTTTAGGATTCGAATATGAAGGTGTTGAACATCCAGACTGGATTAGTATGCTTCGTGAAAAATGGATCGAGATAGTGTATGAACATGAAAAGGAACGTGAGTTGTGGGGGTGAAAATATGTAGAGACGGGACAAAAAGTCAAAGAAATTTATTCGGAGGCTTAGCAACTAGACAAGCTTCCAATCTTGCTTTTGTTATCGATGGAATAAAGACGAGGGGAAAAATCCGCAATTCTGGACATATGCCACGTAACGATGATAATGTAATCTCGACACGGAATGAGCGTGCTGAAGAAGCTCTGGAACAGACAAAGGATCTAATCAGACTCATTAGGAGACTTTGTGGTGAAGAAGAGGGTTACAGTAAATCATATTTTACTAAATTTTTGGCACATTACCTATCATTTTACTTCAAGTTTGAATTTTCTCCTTCGGTTCCCGCATTTTAAGTGACCAATTAAGCTTCAGGTCGTGAAAGCAATCAAGAGTAATTCTGATAATTGAGAATAAAAATGGGTTTTGGGATAAACTCAATATTTAACTTTTGTTTCGCCTTCTGCTGTATCGTATATTGAACTTTTAACTGGTTTTGAATCTGCGAAATAATTTCAGGATACAATACACTATATTGTAGGGGTGAAATAGTGAGAAAAGCACTGATTATATTGATAGTACTGTTCGGTATATTCCTCGCAATAGGATGCACGGGAAATAAATCGGTAACTCCAAATGAAACAGGAATCCCAGTACAGGCTGTAACTCCTTCTGACGCAGTTACTCCAACTGGAGAAAAGGCAACTGAACAGAATACAACTGAAATTCAGAATGCGACCGATAAGTCGAAAATAAAAGAATATACACTTGAAGAGCTTGCAGAGTACAATGGTAAAAATGGGAAGACATACGTTGCCTATCAAGGACAGGTATATGATGTCTCTGGTAGTGATCTTTGGAAAAATGGCACTCATAATGGACACAATTCAGGGAAGGATCTCACTGAAGAAATGAATAAGTCGCCACACAGGCCTGAAATCATAAAGGGTTTTCCTGTTGTTGGAACTTTGAAAAAATAACATAACCTTGTAATCTAGGTTTAACTGGAATTTGCTTAAACTAACCATTAAGCTGAAGATTGTTTTTCTTTTTTTATTAATATAATTACTAAATAATTAAAATACTGTTCTCATTAAGAAAAAATAATGTTCTGTTTAATCCACGGAATAAGCTTTATAAGCCTTTAAATGATAAATCATCTTGGGATATTATAAGGGGAGATTTATAAAAAGGGAGATTTGGGAGTATAAATAACATGTTTGGGGATAATGAAAAAAAGTTATCTAATAAAAAAGATTTCTGGATAGAGTTTTTCGCAAATAGGAGAGACGGTGGCCACAGATCTTCAGCTGAAGAATTCCTTTCCATGGAAGCTAAGGAAAAACTATTCCATCTGGATGGGGGCAAAACACTGCTTGATTTTGGATGTGGTGCAGGAGAACTCCTTATTCACTACGCGCCGGAATACGAAAAGATGGTAGGAGTTGATTTTTCCGCATCCATGCTTGATGAAGCAAGCAAAAGAATCGGAGAAAGAAAATGTGAGAATATATCGTTAATCCAGGCTGATGACAAAACCATCTGGAATAAACTGGAATCCTCTTTTGATCGAATAACCGCAGCAGGAGTTATGCAGTATTTAACATCGCAAGAAATTGATAGCTTTATTTTTAATGCATCAAGTTACCTTAATAAAGGGGGTAAAATAGTGTTGTTCGACATATTGGACCCCCGTGTATACCCATTATGGAAAATAGGATTGTTCTCACAAGATGCGAATCTCTGGAAAATTTTACGCAAAATCGGTTTTGAGTTTAAGGTTATATTATCGGCCAGCTTGAATAATCGTCCCAGAGATATCGTCGGGTTTGCCCATAATCCCAATACAGTTAGAAAAATAGCAGAGAAATATGGCTTTGAAACTATTTTTGTACAATCAATGTATTACGAATACAAGTATCATGCAATAATAGATAAGACTTAACGGATGCGGGAACCTCAAGATAAAAGTCTTAAAAAAGAATCAAAATAATTAAAAATCTATCCAAAAAGTTAGTAGCATATGTTGAAAAGTTAAAATAGGTCTATAATATAAGAATATCCATTCAGGTTTTTCATATTTTAGATTGTAAAAGTTCTAACAGGTCCTCATTTTTCAGATAGTTTCTGATGATGTAGCAAATCACTTATTTGTGAGGAAATGACAAAATATATAAACAAGTTTGAAAGCAAAAGACGTAAGAGGAGAGAGAAGCAGATATCACAAACCTGTGACTCCGCCTCTCACAAAGGAATACTTTTTCATATGTGACTACTATTATCCGTTGCAGTCATAGTTCTTTAACAGTCCCAGTCACGGTCACAGGACCGTCTGCGGCCGCAACCACGACCTCTGAATCCATCGTCGCAGTCAAAGCGTCCACCAAAGCCGCAGCCACCAAAGCCGCCACCAAAGCCGCCACCAAAGCCGCCACAACCATCAAATCCTCTTCCTCTTCCAAATAATCCAAATCCTCCACCCATAATATTTACCTCCTATATTTTTACGACGTTTTTATTTTATTATTGCACTCATGATAGTTGTTAGAAATGATTCATTTTCTCTCAACAAGCATGAGAAAAATGTTTAAATTTCATCAACATGATGAGTACAGTTACTAATATAATTATAAATTATATAATAGTAATAGAATAATAGTTCCTTATTAAATACGGTCCTCATAAAAATATTCTACTTTCGCTATAATCGCGGATTTCGATGTTAACCTGAAATCCTTTTCGTTCTTATTTGCCTAACTTCTTTTCTGCATAGTGGGCCCTTGCAGAACCTTCAAAAAGTGAGGTAATGGAAACCTACCACCATTGCAAAATAAACTGATAATAGAGCTTTCTATGCAGTAGCGACCACAACAGGAGAACGTCTTGGGCTTCCAATAATAAAAACTACTGGTTATAACAATTTTTCGAATAGGCTCTAAATGCCACTGTAAATTTTGAGAAAAAGAGTGAGAGAGAAACTACTCTCTCCCTTAAACATTGTTTTTCCTTCAGCTTATACGCAGAAAGAAAAACGGAAAAAATTACTTCCTTACTTTAATCTTCTCAAAGAGCTGCTTCAGGGTATCTTCGTTACTCTTTGTGAACTCGAAAGGCGAAGTCGTGAAAGGTTCAACGTGCACTGCCACATCATCAAGCCTGTAGAAAGTTCCGTCGCATTCCATGGCATCAATGACACCTGGAAGCACTATATCCGAAGCAGCTGTGGTCGGGCAGGGAGCAATATCCAGACAGACCATGGGGATTTTGGCGAGGTAAGAGGCACAATCCGCAGGGATATGGCAGACGAGGTCAGCACACATTACAAAAGCTGCATCTACGTCTTTCTCTCTAAGCACATCCACAGTTGTAAATTCTCCTGGATTGTAACGCGGGTGTCCGCGTGTGAAGTCAAGCCCGAAGGGGTAGCCGTACATGTAAGAAGCTACCTGGTTAAAACCTGCCACATTGCAGTGACCACGGAGAGCTCCGAGGGTGAACTTGGCGTAATTGTTCATTTCCTTTACGAAGTTCATAGCAATTTCGGCATTCCGGTGTTTTCCTATGGATGAGGAAAGCCCGAGTCCCACTGAGATCGCTCCGAAGGTGCAGTTCTTCATCATATCAAGCATCTCTTCCATAACAGGGATAGGAACTCCTGTGATCTCTTCCACTGATGGATGGGGTGCCTTTCCGTGAAGCAGAGTCATAAGTGCACTAATCAGTTCGTAATCCGAACCGGGTTTGAGCTGTACGTGAAGGTCGGAAGCTTCAGCGGTTGGAGTTTTTCTCGGGTCTACAGTGATAACTATCCTGTCGAAACGTCCACGTTTTGTCCAGTAACCTCTCGGGAAAACAGCGTACCTTGACATCTGCCTTGGCATGGACTCAAGAGGATTGGTTCCCCAATAAATTAAGAGGTCGGCTCTGTTTTTCTTCTGTCCCTCGGTTGCACCAACCTTTCCAGATTCCTGGATTCCCATAGCAGTTGGCCCGTGGCAGATAGTAGCATTGGAATCAACAATTGCACCAAGATATTCTCCTATCTTGAGCCCTACTTCATGTGCTTCACAGGAGGTTTCACTACCCATGAAAAGCAGGGGACGCTTTGCCGAAACAAGGATATCAGCAGCTCTTTCAAGAGCTTCATCCCAGGCTGCAGGGGTTAGTTTTCCATTGCCCTTGATCAGAGGCTGTCTGAGTCTATGGGAACTTACAACTTCCTTAAATTTTGCATTTCCCATCTTACATGCGTTTTTAGCTTCAATCTTTCCGTCTCCGAATTCAACCTGGATGTCATCACAGGCTGCCCCGCAGACAGGACAGACTATGTTTTTGTAAATCATGCTTACTGCCCTCCGATATAAACTCTCAACACTACATCTTCGGCACTAAGAACCTCTTCTTCAGCGGGCTCAATTGTTACTGGAGCACCCTTATAGAGGGGAGAACCTGTCGAAAGGGTATCAGGATCGATGATAACATTCGACCAGATGGCCCTTGGCATAAACACATGCCCTGGCTGGACTGAATCCGTACACTTTGTATAAACCACAATTGAATGTTTTCCGTTCCGACTTGTTACTTTTACTTTACTAGGGGAACAGAGTGAGGCAAAATCCACAGGAGAAATCCAGCACGATGCACACTCCATAGTGTAGTCATCTGTAAATTTGTCCCCTCCTTTAGCAAGCCTACCTTCATCAATCGTACTTCCGGTAATGAGTGTTACTTCCATACTTCTCACCTCAGAGTTCCGGGTTTGTGTCTACAGCTACGTAAAGCGCTCCTTTTGCTCGCTTGCTGATTGCATAATCCCCTGTGAATTTCTTGAATTCGCCTATAAACTCAGTCTCACCAAATTTGACGCTATTTTCCATAGATGTAAATTCGAAACCCGGGGAGAAGCGCTCAATTTTGCCCCCAACAACTATGGTACCTCCTGCCATTTCAGCGCCTAGTCCACGAAGAGCATTGCCTTTTACAAAGATGAGTCCACCGTTCTGGCGAATTCCACAGAAGCTTTCAACATTGCCTTCTACAAGAATTTCACCACCGTCCATGCCGCCTCCGAGCTGGTGACGTACCGAACCTTCGATAACTATGCGTCCACCTTTCATACCGTGCCATTTACCCCTATAAGCACAGCCCACGTGGTCCCCAGCATTACCTTTAATGTGCAGAAGTCCGCCTGTCATTTCCATACCTGCCCAGGAATCTGCATTTCCATAAACGACGAGCTCTCCTCCTTTCATACCGGTACCTACGTGCATGCCAGCAGAACCTTCAATTTCAATCTTTCCTGCACTCATGCCTTCACCGATCCTTTTAATCCTCATTGCGTCACCTTTTATGTGGATCAAGGTCTCAGCTGCAGAACTGCCTCCATTACCTAGTACTTCAAAAAAGTCGGAGAGAGGATAGGTCTTTGGTCCCTGCCAGATGGACAGATTTCCTATTTCTTGTGCACTTTTGCCTGCAAAAGAATCCGGGGTTATAACGTCTGCTTCCAATTTAATGTCAATCTCTTTTTTAATAATGAGCGTTACTTCTGCCATTTCATCAGAAACTTTGCCAGTAACGGGTTCAGGTTTTATAACTGCTTCGAGCTTACTGTCGCTCTTGTTTTTATCAATAAGAACTCCCTCTGTCATTATTTCACCTCACAACATTAACCTGTATGGGAGTCGGATTTTCCAGATACTTTTCTGGAGTTGGATAGTTGGCAAAGCCCAGGGTATAGTACCTGAACCACTCTTTCACATCAGCCAGCATTTCCTTTTCCCGCTCGTCTTCTACATGTACTTCAGAATAGTAAGTCCGCTTTCCAGGTAAGGAAACGATTTCTCCTTGAACAGACACGATTTCTCCACCCTTTACGGTGTATTCTGCCTTCCTGAAAGCCTGAAGTAGAGCTTCATAGTTGTTCGTGTCAAGCTGCTGCGGATTTATATTATATACTGTAACATCTCCATCAGCGCCTACACCAAGAGAACCTTTCCTGTGAGCCATACCAATTGTTCTGGCAGGGTTGGCTCTGGTCAAGATCGCAAGATCATAGAGAGAAAGCTCCCGGTTTATACCTCCAAGCTCGCTTCTATCGTTTGCCCACTTGTGGCATTCACTAAAGGTCTGTTTCCTGAAAGACTCGGACATGATCCAGGTCATAACCTCCGGATATTTTGTAAACGGCCCACCATTTGGACTGTCCGTGGTCATAATCGTCTTCCAGGGGTCATTGATAAGCAAGAGACATTCAAGCCCCATTGCCCACTGCAAACTGTGTACCGGGTTGGACTTGAGGTACGTGAAGGGGATGACACCTGACCCACCCTCCATCTCAACGTCAGTATTCGACCACTTGTTTCCTGTAAGCTGGTACATATCGTGAATGGCAGGTCCATCTCCTGTCATAACCGTGGCTTCTCCGAAAGGCGTGCATCCACTGTCGATTACTACATGGTCTTTGTTGTTAATGTATTCTGCAATATCTTTTACTCCGGATTCACAGTCTCCCCAGGTAGTGCCCGCAAAACTGTTGAACATCATATGGGCAAGGTATACGGAACGATCCCTTGCAGGATCCATTTTGGTTTCAGCCCATTCCACATCCATGTTCTGCTTGGGCTTTATACCATCGAGAATTTTGAGGGAATCTTTAGTAATTCCATAGCAGCCAGGATGTCCAAGGTTATTTGCATGCAGGTGAAGAGGTATAGGCATGCCGAGGCTTTCATTGATCTCACTAAGCCCTTTTATAGTCTCTCTTGGGGTAATTTCGAAATGGATGTTGGTTTCATCAAGAGAGTGTATGTTTTTACCCCAGCCCCAGTTTTCGACTCCTGCGGGATTGACACATTTAATTCCATAAGCTTTGTGGGTTTTCATCATCCAGGCCACATAAGCCGCAGCCTTTTCGATGTCCCCATTATGGAGATAGCGCATCAAAAAGAAGTTGTTTCCAAGTATCAGATACCCGCCCATGTCAAGAAGTGGGGTTGCTCGCATTTCTTCGTGGGTGTGGCGAGCTTCAAGAGGGGGAATTGCAGCTTCAAAAACAGTTGTATAACCCATTGCTGCATAATCGTACCCCTGTTTGTAGACTGAGGGGACTGTATAACCTGAGCCTGAATGGGTAAGTGAGGTCTTCTGAATATTTGCTTTGTAATGGTCTTCGGGACGCATTGACCTGCCGGCGTTAACTTTTGCCCCTGCAACATGAGAATGAGAGTCAACTCCTCCAGGCATTACCGTCATACCAGAGACATCAATAACCTTTGCGTCTTTTAGTTCGGCCGCAGAAAGCTCTCTTACAACTTTTCCATCTTTGATGAAGATATCCATAATTTCCCCATTCATCTCATTTAGGGGATCAAAGACGTATCCGTTCTTAATTGCAATTGTTCCTGCCATTTATTCCACCTCTCTTTTTACAAGCCTAATGGCATCAACCGGACAGATCATGGCACAGGCTCCATCTGCTCCACAGCGGTCCTGGTCTATGACTGAGATTCTCCCATTTTTAACCCCAAGAAGAGCTTTTTCGTCCATGTTGTTCAGGTGTCCGGCTGCAAGTTCAAGGTCAGAAAGGGCATTCACCGGACAGACAATCACACAGTTTCCGCAGCCCAAGCATGCAGCTTCATCAGTTTCCAGACAAGTACGGAGTTTAGTTTCCGGAACAGGGGTTTCAAGCAACTTTTTCTCAAGAACGCCTTTTTTCTCCACATTCGGGAGAATTGAAGTCTTTCTGACATCAATAGCGTTAACTGGGCAGGCAACTGCACAGGCTCCACAGTAAATGCAGGCATCAGGGCGGTGACTTATCTTTTCGACTCTTTCCCCAGGTTTAGCTTTTTTATTGAAAATAGCATTTGCAGGACAGACTTCTACACAGGTATGGCAGGTCTGACAGACATCCTCATCTCTGGTCCAGCGCCCCTCGAAAGGTTTTTCTACAGAAATAGCATTCACCGGACAAACTGCGGCACACCAGCCACAGTGGACACAGCACTCTGAATCTATTTGGGTCTTTCCGACCAGCTTCAGGCGTCCATCCGCTGAAATTTCACGGGTTACCTCAATACAGCCTCTGGGACATATATCCTCGCAAAGCCCGCAGCGGACGCAGCTTTCATTTACTGACGTCGGTTTCATGGCTCTGAAAAGATAGGACATGTCAGCGAGGGTTTTTCCTTCCTGCTTCACCTCAAGAGCACCTGTGGGACAAACTTTCGCACAAATTCCACAAACAAGGCAGGCTTCACTTTCCTTCATTTCCAGAAAATCCGCATCCAGCAACCCTCTTGCTACAGCGCCGACAGCTCCAATTGCAAGGTTACCTTTGGGGCATGCCTGTACGCAGGTCCCGCAACCAATGCATTTTTCGGGAGAATAGATCAGCTGCTTGTCTTTTTTTTCGGCAAAGACAGACAATCGCATATCTTCTTGCATTTTGCTTACCTCTTAACGTTATTCTGTGCAACCGCCGCACAGCAGCTCGTTATCATGTTGAATGAACATTTCACCGCATTTTTTACAGCACTGTATTCGCTTTTTCCTTCGAACCGGAACTTCAATGTCCACAAGTTTCCAGGAATACACTTTTTCTCCTGCATCCAAGAGGATTGGTACAATCTCCACGTGAGGAAGCTTTTCAGTGTTCAGGAACCAGGCGTGGAGTTTGGGATAATTCTTCGTTTTCTCAGGATCGAGGAGGATTCGAACACCTTTTATGCTGTTAGCCCCTTCCGGTGCCTGTTTGTTTATCGTGACCGCCATTTTCCCCAGGTCTATAATTTTCAGCCCATTGTTTCCGATGGTAGCGGCTGCAAGGATCTGGAATGGGTCAGGCATACAGCTTTTCGTTTCGCAGGTCACATATATGCGCTCCCCCTCCTTGACATCGAGCACTCTCTTTGCAATATTGAGCATCTGAATGCCGATTAATGCCCCAGATGTAAGGAAGCCGTGAAAGGGGACAACTTTTTCAATCTGTGAAAGCAGCTCGGGATCCTTTACTTGCTTTAGAATTGTCTCCATCTGATATTTTTCTTCATCTGAATTTTTAAGCAATGTGTACACCACCGTGGGTTTCACCGTTATGTTTAAATAAACACAACGCTAAAGATACTGAATACATGCTGAATGAATTTAATACAGCCGGGTTATTAGGAGGAATTATATAACTAGGATTTACGCGGTTGACACGTGAGATTAATAGTAGATCAATAGTGCTAGATCTTTGATTGTCCAAGACGCATATTGAACTACAACGTCTATTGTATTTAGCCGTGTATCTCAAGTGTATAAGCCCTAATTATTTAAATACCAACATAACGCAGAAGGATACACTGTATTTATAGGTAACTTTTATTACAGGCACTTATTGACTGTAATATGGTACGGGCAAAATTTCAATATCAGGGATGGAACCCTCGTAATTGGCCAGACACAGAAAACAAACATCAGCCAGAACTCAATCGCTTCCAGATATGTAAAGCTTAATATATATATAAATATGGAACACGATTATTGCGTCCATAATTATATATACAGATATTTTATAAAATTTGCGTTTATAATTATATAATATGTATCTTATAAAATTATCGATTGAGAATAGTTTCTCTCAAGCAAAACGAATAAAAAATATATAAAATCGTAAAGTCTGCCTTCCTTTTCATCAAAATTTATACCCAAAGATGTCGGTCGCTTCCTCAAGTACCTGTTAACAATAACATATCCTTCTTCATGAAAGTAAGTTGACCGTCTACAAGCTTGCGAATTAGACGCCGACGCTTCAAATGAAAAGGAATCGAATTTTGCGTGTTAAATACAGAATCAAATACATTTGGTGCTGTGACTGGTTTAGCGTTTTAAACAGCTGAAGGTTTAATGTTATTGATTTCTCAGTTCAACCGCTAAGTTCTATATTTATATAAATACTCTATAATATTCAAATTTGTATTATATTTGGTGAAATAATGAGAAAAGAGATAGTAGTTCTGTTAGTGTTGCTAAGTGTATTCCTTGCAATGGGATGCGCTGGTAATAAAAGTGAAGCCCCAAACGCAACAGTAGCCCCAAACGCAACAGTAGCCCCAAATGCAACGGTAACTCCAAATGCAACGGTAACTTCAAGTGCAGTAGGAACTGAAACTATAACAGTTTCGGCGGCTGCAAGCCTTACTGATGCTTTTAAAGATATTGCCTCCCAGTTTGAGAAGGAAAATCCTGGAGCGAATGTAAGCTTTAATTTTGGAAGCTCAGGTAATCTACGTATGCAAATAGAAAACGACAATACGCATCTCATCGATGTTTTTGCCTCAGCTGACGAGAGTCAAATGAACACGCTTGCCAATGAATCACTTATCGATAATACATCAAGAAAAGACTTTGCTAACAATTCACTTGTGCTCATCGTTCCTGCAGACAGTACCCTTAATATTACTAGCGTCAAAGATTTGACAGATTCCAAAGTCCAGAAAATCAGTGTTGGAGATCCTAATGCTAAAGTACCTGTCGGAACATATACACGTACTGCACTGAATGAATCGGGTTTGTGGAGTCAGCTTGAAAATAAGATGGTATTCGGTGGAGACGTCAAACAAGTACTTACATACGTTGAAAGAGGAGAAGCAGATGCAGGATTTGTATATGCAACCGACGTAAAAACTGCAGAGCCAGGAACTATCAAAGCCGTTGCAAACGTGTCCGTTAGTACTCCTGTTACATATCCTATAGCTACGGTTTCTTCCTCAGAACATAAAGAAACCGCCCAGAAATTCATCGACTTTGTTACAGGGGAAGAAGGACAGGCAATATTGAAAGAATATGGTTTTGTTGTTAAATCTCAATAAAAGATAGGTTTACTATAAGATTATACGTAATTGAGGCGCAAAATCAAGTACAACAAGCTTTGTGATTAAATTCTTAGTAGGTAGTTAAAGGCTTACTATTATTGATTTCTCAGCCCAATTGCGTAAGTCCTAAAAATTAAGAACACGAAACTAAATTTATTAAAGCTAATCCATTGAATCAGATATATTTCTCTTCGGGTTTTATGAATAGGCATAAAACCCAGTATCTTTTTTCTGCTTAATTCCTCTCCTCAAGGTTTATTATAAAGAACTTCCCTATTATTATATGGTTTTCCTGGGGGTAAGGCCATGAATCCCAAATCAGTTAAACCTCATACTTAAGAAACAAACGGGATATGTTCGAGGTGAAAGCATGAAATTAAAATCTATTAATCCCTATACTGAAGAAATAAACTGGACATATGATTCTTTTTCTTTTGAGGAATGTGAGGCATATATTAAAAAATCGAGAGCTGCTTTTTCTATGTGGAGTTCTTTGTCTATCGACGAAAGGACAAAGTATCTTGCAAGGGCTGCAGAGGTGCTTCGGCAGAATACAGATATCTACGCAGAGATTATCACGAAAGAGATGGGAAAACCTATCAAGCAGTCGAGAGCCGAAGTCCAGAAGTGCGCCTTTATATGTGATTATTATATTAAAAATGCGGCTGAGTTTCTGAAAGATGAATTTGTTGATACCGGGGCTGAGAAAAGTTATGTGACTTTTGAGCCTATGGGAATAATTCTCGGAATTATGCCCTGGAACTTTCCTTTCTGGCAGGTGTTCAAATTTGCAATACCTGCAATCTGCGCAGGAAATGTCTGTGTGCTTAAACATGCTTCAAATGTGCCCAGGTCAGCACTTGAGGTTGAGAAAGTCTTTTTGGAAGCCGGATTTCCAGAGCATGTTTTTAAGACCCTGTTAATTGACTCGAAGACTGCCATGAAAATACTTGAAGAAGATCTGGTAGATGGGGTTTCACTTACTGGCAGCATAAATGCAGGCTCTGAAATAGGAGGCCTTGCCGGGAAAACTATCAAGCCTTTTGTACTTGAGCTGGGAGGATCAGATCCTTTTGTAGTGCTTGAAGATGCCGATATCGAGAAGGCTGCCCAGGCTGCAGCAAAGTCCCGTTTCCTCAACACAGGACAGGGATGTATTGCTGCCAAGCGATTCATTGTCCTAGAGAATGTTATTGCAGATTTTATGAAGGCATTTGAACTCGAAATAAATAAACTGAAAATAGGGGACCCTATGAATGAAGAAACCGATATAGGGCCTGTTGCAAAGAAGGAATTTGTTGAGGATCTCGAGAAGATACTTCAGGACGCAAAAATGAAAGGAGCAGAACCTCTTGCTTGTGGAGAAGAGTGTAAAAAAGGATTTTTCTTCAGGCCTACCATTATCCCCGCAGCCAATCTTGAAATGGAAGCCTGTAGTGTGGAAGTTTTCGGACCTATTGCGCCGTTGATCACGGTAAAAGATGAAGATGAAGCAGTCGAAATCGCAAACTCCACAGATTTCGGGCTTGGAGCCGAAGTGTGGTCTGGAAACCTGGAAAGAGCTGAAAAGTTGGCAAAAAGGATAAAATCAGGATTTGTAGCAGTAAATGGAACTGTCAGGTCTGACCCAAGGTTGCCTTTTGGTGGGGTCAAAAAGTCCGGAATCGGGAGAGAACTTTCCCACTACGGACTCAAGGAATTTATGAATATAAAGGCTATAGTGATTAACAAATAACAAATTTAAAGTTTTAGGTCCTTCCAAAATTCCGCAGAGTCACGGATTTACGGTGAGGAATGTTATATCAAGAATAACAATAATGAGATAGCCATAAGCCCTTCCCAGCATCCTTCTTTAGCTTTGCTGTTCACATCTTTTTTTGAGTTGGGCATGACATCTTTTGGCGGACCTGCTATGACTGTTTATATCCGCAGGATGGTTGTAGAACAGAAGAAATGGCTTGATGATCCAACGTTTCTTTCTGGTGTAGCCCTGTGCCAAGCAATACCTGGGGCAACTGCCATGCAGGTGGCGGCATATGTGGGCTTGAGAACACGTGGGGTAGCTGGATCTGCTGCTACCTACATCGGCTTTGGTCTACCAGCATTTCTGATAATGATATCACTTTCAGCTCTATATGTGAGGACGCACAACCTGCCTATTGTGGTCTCACTGTTCAGCGGGCTTCAGGCTATTATAGTCGCTATAATCGCCAACGCTACTGTTTCCTTTGGCAGGAATTACCTGAAAGTCAGGAGAGATATGATGATTGCTGCTTTTGCAGCAGGCATGTTTATCCTTAAAGTAAATCCAATTCTGGTAATTTTATTGGCTGCTCTCATAGGGCTCATAGCTTATAGGGATCAACATTTCCAACAAAAATCAATATCCCTAGTAGAGACGCCCAAAACTATCAGACCATTTATTTTCATTTTATCCGCCGCTGCAACCGGGTTTGTTTTGCTATTAATTCTGCAGCGAAATATTTTCGATATGGCCGTGATGATGCTCCGGATAGATCTTTTTGCTTTTGGGGGAGGGTTTGCCTCTGTTCCTCTGATGCTCCACGAGTTCGTTGAAGTGCGGTCCTGGATGGATAGCTCTACGTTCATGAATGGGATTGCATTGGGCCAGATTACCCCAGGGCCAATTGTTATCACGGCGACATTCGTGGGCTACATACTTTACGGCCCTCTCGGCGCTGTTATAGCCACAGTAAGTATCCTCTTGCCTTCGTTTCTAATGATA
>DASXVB010000038.1:0-8189 GCA_036504475.1 Methanosarcina sp. | reverse complement strand
TGAAAAAGACGAAAGGGAGTTTACTGCCCATGCTACTCTTGCCAGGGTAAAATTCCTCAAGAAAGAGCAGAAAAACGAATTTATAAACAATGTAAATGAGTTAAAGGACATCGAAATTGGTAACATATGGGTAAATAGAGTACTTTTAAAGAAAAGCACACTAACCCCTAAAGGGCCGATCTATGAAACGCTACATACTATATACATGGATTAAATTTTTTGTAATATATTTAGCCTCTACTAATATTTCCTCTTTGCTATATTTTATTCTATATGTATAAGCGTATCTTATTTTGGAGATTCATCGCACGTAACTAGTTTTCTGTGTCCATCCTGTACTTAGGACAATTCCAATCTGAGGATTTTAAACTAATTTATGTAAGAGAATTATTATATATTTTATCGGCGTCCGGATGTACCAGTTCATTAAAAGTATAGTTGAATAACCTTCTATGTATTAGAAAGCGCAAACATTCAAAAGTTTAAATATTATCTTTTCCAAATACGGTGCAAGCATTAATGGAGGACTCTACGATTAAAGAAGAGATCTGGATAGAAAAATATAGGCCTATCAGGTTGGATCAAGTGACAGGACAGGAAGAAACAATAGAACGTCTGAAATCCTATGTTGCAACGAAAAATCTTCCTCATCTCCTGTTTTCTGGGCCTCCTGGGGTCGGAAAGACGGCTTCTGCAGTCTCGATTGCAAGAGAGATCTTTGGAGAAGACCTCTGGCGTGAAAACTTTACCGAACTCAATGCTTCGGATGAAAGAGGTATTGACGTTGTCAGGACAAAGATCAAAAACTTCGCAAAAACTGCCCCTATAGGAGGAGCCGGATTCAAGATCATCTTCTTGGATGAAGCTGATGCACTGACCTCAGATGCCCAATCTGCACTCCGAAGAACGATGGAGCGATTCAGCAATAACTGCCGGTTTATTCTATCCTGCAATTATTCTTCCAAGATTATAGAGCCTATCCAGTCCCGCTGTGCAGTTTTCAGGTTCAGACGCCTTTCAGATGAGGCCATCAGGAAACGCCTTGAATATATATCTAAAGATCAGAGGTTGTCTATCACTGAAGATGGATATGAAGCTCTTATTTACGTAGCCCAAGGAGATATGAGGAAAGCCGTGAATTCTCTCCAGGCCGCTGCTTTCATAGACCCTGAAAAACCCATATCCAGGGAAACTATTTACAGGACTACTGCAACCGCAAATCCCGAAGATATCAGAAACCTTATCGAAACTGCCCTGCTTGGAAATTTCAGAGTTGCGCGAAAGGAATTGAACAGATTACTCTACGAAGAGGGGCTTTCTGGGGAAGATATTATTGGACAGATTTATAGAGCAATCTCTGGAATGGATAACCAGATGATTCTGGATCTGGGGCTTTCTGAAAAGCGCATCGTTGAACTCGTAGACATAATAGGTGAGATCGACTTCAGACTAACTGAAGGAGCCACTGAAAAGATCCAGCTCGAAGCTTTACTCGCACATTTTGCGCTTTCGAACTCAAATTAAAGTTTGATAAATGGAATAGAGCTTCTATAACTCCAGATCTCTCAAATGAGGCTGAAAGAGCTTGAATCTGACCTTCTCTTAAAACAGGCACATATGGGATTAACAAATACTGATTAACACTTCTGATGAAATATCATTAGTAGAAATGTTGGGATCTGTTCCTTATTAATTTGAAGCTTTGATTATGAATCTTAATTAATAAAATAGGAAAATGCTGAAAATCAGCATTTTATTTTCAATTTCATCCCCTAAAAAAGATACAGTGGTAAACAGATTTTAAGGGATATTTGGTTTTAACTTACAGCATCTCTTTTGCTAATTTTATGTCTTCTGCTTTTACGGTTTTTCTACCTGCATGTTCTGCAAGTTTTATTGCTTCTCTAGAAATCTGAAGTCCATATTCTTCTAGAATTTCCGTAAGAGCCATTCCTGCACTTTCACTTACTCTATGAGCACCTGCAGTCCTTATTAGGCGCTCTATTGGTGCGAATGGTATTACTTTTGCCATATTATCCTCCAATCTACTTTTTTTTGCTAATAAATATCCTTCTAATCCCTGATTTTGTAATCAGATTCTATAAATAACTTTGCTTCTATCGGGGTTTTTTACTTCCTATTCAGCTTTTCTGCAAATTTTTGGTTTTTTCCGGATTGCAAGAGCTGGTTCCAAGATTTGCGCTATCTATATTAGTTTTTCCAGTGGGCTTGGTTATAATAATCAAGTGAGTTTTTATGGCAGATACGGAATTTTCACAGTTATTTAAGCTGGGGGCGAGTCAGGCGTATGTCCTTTTTTCGAAATCTTGATATGAGATTATCCGAATCTAAACAGATATGCTTTTACAGGAACTCCTTGGTATTGATGAAGAGATCTATTTTGTAGAGGAAAGCTACCTCGCCCAGAGAACTATTGAGCGTACGCTTGACTATCTTAGCGGAGTGCGGAGGTTTGCAGAGGAACAACGAATGCGGCTTTTGAGGGTTCGGGAAGGAGAGCATACGCTTGGGTTGTTAGTTTTCAATTCGGCAGATGAAAAAGTTCCTGTAGATTTCTGGTCGATTTTTACGGGCGCTCTTGCGGTAACTCATTCAAAAAAGGATTTTGAAGCTCTTACAGATTCTCTTCTTACTTTTAATCTACCTGAAAAGGAAATTGAAGTTTCTTTGGAAAGCTGGCGAGATGCTATAAATGAATACTATTCGCTCATGCTCGTAAATCGGAATCTTTGCCAAGGCTGCACTGTCAAGCCCGAGTCTTATGGGAGTATTTTTTCAGAAAATCGTGTGAAACGGGTTACGGAGATCTTTAACATTCTTCAAAAAAAGGGGCTTTACCCTGAAGGCAGGCTTCTTGAAGTCTGCTGTGGAAACGGGATGTCCACGCTTGCCCTCTACAGGCTTGGGCTTAACCCGCTGGCTATAGAAATTAACAAATGTACGGTTTGCCAGGGGCTTGAGCAGGGAGTTTTGAATCCTCAAAGAACGGTTGTAATGGATGCAACAGCTCTTTCCAGATATTTCGAGCCAGGAAGCTTTGATGCAGTAATGGGATTTATGCTGGGGCTTGTCTACGAATTCAATAAAGGGCTCTGGGTAAATATTATGAGAGAGGTAGTATCAGTTGCAAATGAAGGCGCTCTCATGCTTTTTACAGTTAGCAGCAAGCCTGAGGCTGAAATTCTTGCCGGTGCCCTACTCAGGGCAGGAGTTAAAGGTGAGATTGTGGATAACACTGACTCTGAAGGGACTTACGATCAGTGGTTCTTTGTAGGAAAAAAACAAAAAGCTTAATTTACAGCCTGTAAATTTAATTAAATATATACATTCACAAAAATACAAATATTTAAAAAAGTTTATATTTTCCGGTTAAAACAATTCTATTTTTTTGTTATCATTTTTCTAAAAATTTCAGTTTCCTAATCTTTAATTTCTTAAATGGCTGTTAAGTTGTATTCGAAACTTTTCCTAAAGGCCTTTTTTAATGTTAACAGGCGAAAAGTATATACTTGTTAACAATTGTATATTAAAGAATTCTTATCAACGCAGATTTGTCAAACACTGTGTTTAGCTTTATAAATTTGATTTCCTCTGGTTGCGGTTCTGGAAAGTTGGAAAAATTTTCCCGAAAAAAAACTTTTTTCGAAAAAGGCCGCAGGAAATTGCATTAAAATAGCAATCTGAGGATTTACACACTTTATTCAACCCGAATCAAAATTTCACTCGGATAGTTCCGGAATATCAAATGAAACCTCCCGGAAAAACCGTTCAAGAGTTATTGTCATAAATAATTAAACCGGTTATTTTGATTCGATTTTAAGAGGTTCATCCATGAGTGTAAAAATTACCGAAACCATCCTCCGGGATGCACATCAATCTCTCCTAGCAACCAGAATGCGGACAAGAGATATGCTCGAAGTGGTTGAACAACTGGACCAGATCGGGTATTTCTCCCTTGAAATATGGGGAGGTGCCACCTTTGACAGCTGTATCCGCTACCTTAATGAAGATCCCTGGCAGCGCTTGAGGGATATCAAGAAAGAAATGCATAATACTGATGCTCAGATGCTGCTTAGGGGCCAGAACCTTGTGGGGTACAGGCATTATTCAGATGACGTGGTCGAAAAATTCGTTACCAAGTCCTACCAGAATGGAATTGACATTTTCCGAATTTTTGATGCGGTCAATGATGTCCGGAATATGGAATTCTCTATCAAAGTGGCAAAAAGACTGGGTGCCCACGTGCAGGGCACAGTTTGCTACACAATAAGCCCGGTGCACACTGTTGAAAAATATATTGAACTCGCAACACAACTTGAAGAACTTGACTGCGATTCTATTTGTATCAAAGATATGGCAGGCCTTCTTTCCCCCAATGATGCCACCCGTATAATAAGTGCCATGAAAAAAGAAATTTCCATTCCGATTTCTTTACATTGTCACTGTACCTCTGGAATGGCTCCTATGAGCTATATGGCAGCCTGTGAAGCAGGAGTCGATATTCTCGATACTGCACTTTCTCCCCTTGCCTGGGGAACATCTCAGCCTCCAACCGAAACAGTTGTAGCTGCGCTTAAAGGTACTCCTTACGATACAGGTCTCGATCTTGAAGCTTTTGAAGAGGTCGTCACATATTTCAAAGAGCTTAAAGACAAATATCGGGGCATACTTGACCCTATGTTAGAGCAGATCGATACAAATGTCCTTATCTACCAGATCCCGGGTGGAATGATCTCAAACCTTGTCTCTCAACTAAAGGAACAGAATGCCCTTGACAAGTATGATGCTGTACTCAGTGAAATGCCTAGGGTTAGAGAGGAGCTTGGATATCCGCCTCTTGTAACCCCTACAAGCCAGATAGTAGGTACCCAGGCGGTGCTAAATGTGCTTATGGGCGAGCGTTACAAGGTTATTCCTAAAGAGGTAAAGGATTATGTACGCGGCCTTTACGGGCGGTCTCCTGCTCCTATAAGCCCAGAAATTATAGGCAAGGTGATTGGAGACGAAGAACCTATTCATTGCCGTCCTGCTGATCTCCTTAAGCCTGAATATGAGAAAAGGAAAAAGGAGGCCGAGGAAATGGGCATTGCTAAATCTGAAGAAGACATCCTTACCTATATTCTCTATCCAGCTATCGCCCCTAAGTTCTTGAAAGGAGAAATGGAAGAAGAAGCTCTCGCAGTAGTTGCCCCTGCCCCTACAGTGCAGAAGGAATGTGCGGTCCCAACTCATTTCAAGGTTGAAGTGGACGACGAAATCTACGAGGTCAAGATTGAACCTCTCGGCGGGGGAATTTCCGTATCTGAAGCTTCTCCAAAAAAGCCAAGTACTAGGTCTGTTAAAGGAGCTGTTAGCAGCTCAATGCAGGGCATGGTCCTTTCTCTTAATGTCAAGATCGAGGACATGGTTGCAGAAGGCGACACAGTTGCTGTAATTGAAGCTATGAAAATGGAAAATGCTGTCCATGCTTCCCATTCAGGTATTGTAAGAGAGATTTTTGTTTCTGAAGGGGACACTGTAGCTCCTGGCGACATAATAATGTCAATAGAATAAATGTAACGAGGTTGAAGGTATTATGTTCAAAAAAGTACTCGTTGCAAATCGTGGTGAGATTGCAATCAGGGTCATGCGTGCCTGCCGAGAACTTGGAATTTCCACGGTTGCGGTCTGTTCAGAGGCTGATAAAAATGCCCTTTTTGCCAAATATGCAGATGAAGCCTTCCTTATAGGCCCGGCCCCTTCCAGTCAGAGCTACCTGAATATGGAAGCTATCCTTGCAGTTGCAAAAAGTACAGGAGCTGAAGCAATTCATCCGGGATACGGCTTCCTTTCTGAAAACCCTGTCTTTGCAAAGCGCTGTGAAGAAGAAGGAATCGTCTTTATAGGCCCTCCCAGCCATGTAATCGCCGAAATGGGTAGCAAAATAAGGGCTAGAAACCTTATGATGAAGGCTGGTGTGCCTGTTGTACCCGGAACAAAAGATGCAGTTGAGGATCCTGTCGAGGCTGTAAAAATTGCAGAAGAAATTGGCTATCCTGTTTTGATTAAAGCCTCGGCAGGAGGTGGCGGAATTGGAATGAAAATAGTTAATTCCAGCGATGAACTCGCCACTGCACTCAGTTCTACCAGGCAAATGGCTGGCTCAGCTTTTGGAGATTCTTCGGTTTTCATTGAAAAATATGTCGAGGAGCCCAGGCACATAGAGATACAGATCCTGGCAGATGGATATGGAAACACGATTTATCTCTCAGATAGGGAATGTTCCATCCAGAGAAGACATCAGAAACTTATTGAGGAAGCTCCGTCCCCTATCATGACCCCTGAACTCAGGGCACAGATGGGAGAAGCTGCAGTCAGGGTAGCAAAGACAATTGGTTACGTAAATGCAGGGACAGTGGAGTTTCTTTATTCAAAGGGCAACTTCTACTTCCTTGAAGTCAATACTCGCTTGCAGGTCGAACACGGGATAACTGAGATGGTCACAGGTGTTGATATTGTAAGAGAGCAGCTCAGGATAGCCTGGGGAGAAAAGCTTGAGTTTAATCAGGAAGATATCGTTATTGACGGGCACTCTATTGAGTGCAGGATCAACGCAGAAGATCCGTTAAATGATTTTGCTCCTTCTCCAGGAAAGATCCGGGGATATCGATCTGCAGGCGGT
Organism: Methanosarcina sp.; assembly: GCA_036504475.1. Classification (GTDB taxonomy): domain Archaea; phylum Halobacteriota; class Methanosarcinia; order Methanosarcinales; family Methanosarcinaceae; genus Methanosarcina. Next base: position 1,507 of record DASXVB010000038.1, on the reverse strand, counting down.
CCTGGTGTCAGGGTGGATAGTGGAGTGCATACAGGCTACACAATTTCTCCGTACTACGATTCAATGATTTCGAAGCTTTGCGTCTGGGCAAAAACAAGAGACGTAGCAATTGCCAGGATGGAAAGAGCTCTTTATGAGTATGTGGTCGTTGGAGTTAAGACCAACATACCATTTCATAAGGCAGTTATGCGCAATCCGGCTTTTCGCAGGGGCGACCTTACAACGGCTTTTATCGAAGACCATAATATTCTGGAAGCTGTTGAAGAAGTTGTCAAAGCAGACGCCGAAAAAGGGGCTACTCTGGCTTCGGCTCTTCAATCAAAAGACAAAAAAGTTGCGGCTATTACAGCTGCCGTACACGCCTATGTGAGCATGGCACAAAAAACGCAGCAGTGACATGTGTGCCTCCTGAGAAACAGGAATAGGATTTTGGGCAGTTTTATATGGAACAATTTGAACTAAAAAATTATATACGGTGGAACGTATACATTTGTATGGGGTGCACGGATGGGAGATAAAAGATCTCGAATAATCAAGGCATTGAAAGATGCACAGAAAAGCCCTGTTTCAGGAGAGGAACTGGGACTGAAGTTAGGGATCTCAAGAACAATGGTCTGGAAGTATATTAAATCCCTTCAGACTGATGGTTATGAGATAGAATCATCTCCGAAAAGGGGGTATGTCCTTAAATCCGTACCTCAACTCCTGTACCCGGAAGAAATACAGATGGGTCTCAAAACAACTCTTCTGGGGAAAAAAATCCACTATTTCGAAGAAGTAGCTTCTACAAATAGTGTTGCAAAAGAAATCGCAGCATCGGAAGAAGAAGGAACGCTTGTAATTGCTGAAGTACAGAAAGGAGGACGAGGCCGATTGGGCAGGGAATGGGTTTCTCCTCACGGCGGAATCTGGATGTCTGTAATCCTAAAACCCGGAATTCCTCTGAGGCACGCCTCAAGGCTTACCCTGGTTGCAGGGCTTGCGGTTGCAAACGTTATTCGCAGTATGGGCCTTGACGCCCGAATTAAATGGCCAAATGATGTTCGCATTAGTGGAAAGAAGGTCTGCGGAATTCTTACCGAGGCAAAAGCCGAAGTGGATAGAGTGGACTATGTTGTGCTGGGAATAGGGATTAATGTAAACATGGATTTAAAAGATATCCCTGAGTCTTTCCGCGCAGGCTCTACGACTTTGAAAGTCGAGCTTGGAAGGCATATAAAAAGAGTTTCATTCCTGCAAGATTTTCTTTTCGAGCTTGAGCAACAGTACATAAATTTCAAGACCCAGCCTTTTTCACACATTCTTAATGACTGGTTAGCTCTTTCCGATACCATCGGTAGAGAGGTAAAGGTCACGACGCCCTCAAGAATTATAGAAGGCAAAGCCATAGGGGTAACTCCTGACGGGGCTCTAGTAATAAGAAAAGCCGACGATACAAAAGAAGAAATTATTGCAGGCAGATGCATTTATGCGCGTCCCAGATAAACAAAGAATAAAGGAAAATACA
>DASXVB010000037.1:0-9231 GCA_036504475.1 Methanosarcina sp. | reverse complement strand
AGACTCACCTGCTGCCTCTACTAGCTCGTTTCGACCTAAGACTGCAAGGCTTCTTATATCAAGATTCACGAAACTGTTTGCAAATGTTTCTTTAAGGAAATCCATAAATCCTGTTTTTGTCAACCCACCGAATACAAGGGCAAAGAGTGCCAGAATAGAAAGGGGAATTGTCATAATGGCAGGGGACTCGTGCCCGTGATAATTGCTTCTAGGCTTCCCTGTAAAGGTCATGAAGATCAGCCTGAAGATATAAATCGAAGTAAGGAGGGCAGCTGCAATTGAGAACGCATAGGGAATCCAGTTATTGCTGTGTTCTCCGAAAAGGTATGCAGCCTCAATAATTGCATCCTTTGAGAAGAAACCGCTTGTTCCTATCGAAGTTCCTGGAATTCCAAAACCTGCCAGGGCAAGGGCTGCAATTGTCATAGTAGCTGCTGTAATTGGCATTACCTTTCTTACGCCTCCAAGTTCCCTCATGTCCTGGGTGCCTACTGCGTGGATTACGCTGCCTGCACATAGGAAAAGGAGGGCTTTAAAGAAAGCATGGTTGATAAGGTGGAAGAGAGAAATGCCGACTGCTTCAATCCCGATTGCCGAACCGAGGCCAAGGCCAAGCATCATGTATCCTAGCTGACTTATGGTTGAGTAGGCAAGCACACGCTTGAGGTCGTTCATTACAATGCCCATTGTGCCTGCAAAGAGCGCGGTAAAGCCTCCGAGATAGGCAACGACCATAAGGGAGTCAGGGGCTGCAATAAACATAGGGAAGGTTCTTGCAACTAGGTAGACCCCGGCAGTAACCATTGTTGCGGCATGGATAAGGGCTGAAACCGTTGTCGGGCCTTCCATTGCGTCAGGCAGCCAGACATGCAGGGGGAACTGTCCGGATTTTCCTACGGCTCCTCCGAAGAAGAGCAGAGTGATAATAGTAAGGTGGCTTAATTCAAAACCGAAAATGTTTGCCTGAAGCGCAGACAGCTGCGGGATATAACTGAAGATTTCGTCAAAGCGAAGAAGGTATGTTCCATCATGGAATCCTCCTGCAAGTTTCAGGAGATCGGAGGTCAGTACAATTATTCCTGTAAGGAAAATCACATCTCCGACCCTAGTTGTCAGGAAAGCTTTCTTGGCAGCCGCTGCAGCCGAAGGTCTTTCGTACCAGAAACCGATCAGGAGATAGGAACACAGCCCTACAAGTTCCCAAGAAACAAAGAGCTGAAGGATGTTGTCCGAAAGCGCCAGGGAAAGCATTGCTGCGGTAAAGAGTGCAGTTTCTGCAAAATACCTGGACTCTCCGAGATCACCGGACATATAGCTAACTGCATAGATATGGATCAGCAGGCTCACGAAGGAAACCATTGACAGCATTACTGCGGCCAGAGGATCAATCAATATTCCAATATTGAGCCCTGCAAACCAGGAATATGATTGGCTTATAACTTCGTTGGGGTTTGCCAGCAGCCTGAGTGTAATCATTAAAGAGATTACGAAAGAGGCAGCAATTGCCAGTATAGGGATTATTGCCCCACCTGATGGCACTTTTTTGCCGAAGAAAAAGGTGATCACAAAAGCCAGCGCAGGAAGCAGAGGGATTAGAAATGCAAGTTCTTCCAGAGCCGTTTTTACCACCTCAGGATATTGAGCTCATCAAGGTTGATCTTATCGTGCATTCTGTAGATTGCCATGAGGATTGCAAACCCGACCGCTGCTTCGGCAGCTGCAAGGGCAATTGAGAATATGGCGAAAACCTGCCCGTTCAGGGTGTTAGTATAACTTGAGAAAGCTACCAGATTCAGGTTTGCGGAGTTGAGCATGAGCTCGATGCACATAATCATCCTGATACCGTTTTTATGTGTCATCACGCCATAGAGTCCTATTGAAAAAAGCAGGGCTGCAAGCCCCAGGTAAAAGGTTAAAGGAATCATCGGTTGTCCTCCCCTTTTGCCATGTAAATCGCTCCTATGAGAGAGGCAAGCAGGACAATTGAAAGGACCTCAAAAGGCGCTACGTAGTGAATAAAGATCAGCACGCCTATGCCCTCTATATTACTCTGGTCAGCCGGATTTTGGGGGAGTTCGGAAACTGTGTTCCAAGAGGTTCCAAAAACCCCCACTACCACAACCGCTGTAAAGAGCAAAGCTACGAGAAAGGCTAAAGGGCGATTAATCCTCACCGGGTTCACCTCCGATCTCGTGCTTTGTCAACATAACCGCAAAGAGAATAAGAACTCCGATTGCTCCGATGTAAACGAGTACCTGAATAACTCCCAGGAACTGAGCATTCAAGAAGATGTAGAGCGCTGCAATTCCAAACATGCACATGATCAGGGCAAGCCCGGCCCGGACAATATCCTTTGCAGTTACCACGAAGATTGAAAAGAATACTGTAGCAATAGAAAGAAGCCCGAAGACAGCCATTTCCAGAGCTGATCCGATCGTTTCGAATCCGATCATCTTTCGTCACCTTTCTCAAGATCAACTTCCCTTGCAAGTTTTTCAGGGGTCATAAGCAGGTCTTTGTGATGCCATTTAACAAGACCTTTAGCGTATTCCTTGCCGCTTGAAAGCGCGTCTTTTGGGCACTGGTCGATACAGAGCCCGCAGAAAAGGCAGTGACCAATGTCGATCTGGGGAAACCAGCGCTGTTTTGTGCTACCTGGCGCAATTGGAGCTTTTACGATCTTGATTGCGGCATTGGGGCAGGTATTGGCACAGATACCACAGCCTATGCATTTACTTTTGTCAAGTATCTGAAGTCCCCTGAACCTATCGGAAAGCTCACTGGGTTTTTCCGGGTACATCCTGGTTACGGGAGGCTTTGAAATGTTTCTGATTGCGTATTTAATGTTTTTAAGGACCATAATTTCTTCACTCCCCCAAGTAGAGTCCGAGTCCCACAGCCCAGACAAGATTTAAAAGAGCAAGAGGAAGCAATTTTTTCCAGCTCAGATCAACAACCTGATCAATCCTGAACCTTGGAACAGCCCATCTGAGCCCTATAATTACCATAAGTACAAAGACAACTTTTACAATCAGAAAGCCTGTTGGAGCAATTAGGCCCAGCACAACATTGTTTGCAACAAAATCTGGTACGTTCCAGCCGCCGAGGAAGAGAAGGGCTACAAGGAAAGAACCAAGGATCATGTGGATGTACTCGGAAAAGAAACCTAGTCCGAAACGCATTCCACAGTATTCCGTAATCCACCCTGCTATCAATTCTTCTTCAGACTCATTCTGGTCAAACGGAAGTCTTCCCATGTCAGCCATAAGTGATACAAAGAATACAAAACATCCGAGGGGCTGCAGGAAAATATTCCAGAGCAGTCCCTGTGATCTGGAAATATCTACAATACTCAGAGAACCTGTCATAGCAGCTACACTTATGACAGTTATTCCGAGAGGTACTTCATATCCCACCATTCGGGCAAAGTTTCGAAAAGCCCCAAGCAGGGAATATTTATTGTTTGAGCCATAAGCCACCATGAAAATCCCGAAAATGGATAATGCGGATACTGCTTCGATGTAAAGCACGCTGATATCCATCTGGGTGACCACAAGCGGGTATTCGACCCCATTAATAAAGACCGCGCCTACAGGAAGGGCAACAAGCATAAGAAAAACAGAACCAAGCATGAGAATATTAGCATTATTAAAAAGTAAACTGTCAGCATTTAGCGGTTTTAAGTCTTCTTTGGTAAAAAGTTTGATTGCATCGGCTACAAGCTGCAGAAGCCCATATTTTCCTACGCGGCAGGGCCCCATTCTGGTCTGAATGTCAGCAGAAAGCTTCCGCTCAAGCCAGACAGCTCCCATTGCTCCGACGAAAATAACTCCAATCAGAAGAAGGCCAACTATTCCTCGGATCCAGGGAATTAAAGGAATTATAGATTCAGGAATCATTATTGCCATCAGAATCACCTGTCCGCTTCACTGGTACAGCCATCCATGCTGCCGGAGATTGCTGCGACATCTGCAACAGTCGTGCCTATGATAAGGGGAGGTAGAGCTTGCAGGGTAGGATAGTGAGGGCCCCTAATCTTTACTCTGTACGGTTTGTCCGAACCGTCAGAAATCATGTACATTCCCATTTCCCCCCTTGGGTCTTCCACCCTGTAGAATACCTCACCAGCAGGAACTCTCATTACAGGGGTTCTCCTGCCGTACAGGGTACCTTCAGGGAAGAGTGGGCCGCCTGGAAGCTGATCGAAGCACTGTTCCAGAATATAGACACTTTCCCTGATCTCGTTAATCCTGACCTGAACTCTTGCAAAACAGTCTCCTGCGGTTTCAGTGCAGACTTTGAAGTCAAGATCTTTATAAACCAGATAAGGCTCATTTTTTCTGATATCGAAAGGCACACCGGTTGCACGTAAAACAGGCCCTGATACCCCAAGGTTCTTTGCGACATCAGCAGTCAGGACGCCAACTCCGACCGTCCTTTCCCTGAAAATCCTGTCCGTATGGAAAATTTCTTCAAAATCGTCAACTGATTTTTTGAGGTTGTTGAGGACAGGGATTGCTATTTCCTTAAACCCATCAGGAAGATCGTCGCGTACTCCTCCGAACTTAAGATAGCTGTGAGTAACTCTGGCTCCTGTGATCATATCAATTAGACTCAGGACTTCTTCTCTTTCCCGGATTGTGTACATGAACATGGAGACGAAACCAATGAATTCCCCAAACTCACCCATACCCAGCAAATGACTCTGAATTCTTGTAAGCTCGTCAAGAATAACCCTAATATATTGAGACCTCTCAGGTGGTTCTATGCCTAGCAATTTCTCGGTACAGCCTACAAAACATTCTTCGTTTACAAGGGCTACAAGATAGCAGATCCTGTCCACAATTGTGATTCCCTGGAGGTAAGTCTTATTCTCCAGAATCTTTTCAATACCTTTATGAATGAAACCCAGTTCTATGTCAGCATCCACAACTGTTTCCCCTTTTAACCTCAGGTTTAGCCTGAAGGGACCTGGCTGCATGGGATGCTGAGGGCCAAGGTGTATGATCATCTCATCTGGTTCAAGCTTTTCTTCCATTTTTATCCCCCAGACCGTTTTTACGTTTTTACCCCTCACACCAGATTTCTGGCCGTTTTATTCGGAAAGCCCTCGTAATCTTTCCTGAGGGGCCATTCTCCAAGCATATCTTCAGGAAGTACAAGTGGCTTCAGGTTAGGGTGGTTTTTAAATAGAATCCCGAAAAGCTCGTAAGTTTCCCTTTCATACCAGTTTGCGTTCCAGTAAACCGATACGATGGATTCGATTTCCGGATTTTCTCTCAGAAGTTTGGCTTTAAGCGTCAGAACCACAGGATGATTATATGATGCTATATGATAGACTACCTCAAACTCATTCCTTTTTATGTAGTCCACTCCACAGACTGAGCAGAGGTGATCGAATTGAAGGGAATCCTTAAGATACTGGCAAACTTCTTTTGCCTTCTTCTTATCCACATATGCCCTAGCCCTGATTTCGGATTCGGTAACTGCTTCGAAAATTGCCTCAGGAAATGTATCTGTTAATGACTTGAGAATTTCTGTAACATCCATAATATTCCCCCCGAATAAATCTGAAATATCAGAAAAAACTCAGTAATCTTGAAACTTCGGTAACCTTAAACTCAGTAATCTTGAAACCTCGGTAACCTTAATATTCCGTGCCAATGTCTTTTTTAGCCTTGATTTTGTCCTGCAGTTCCACAAATCCCTGAAGCATTGCTTCGGGCCTGGGAGGACATCCCGGAACGAAAACATCGATTGGAAATATCTTATCAATGTTCTGAACCGTACTGTACGATTCATAAAACGGACCCCCACTAATTGAACAGTCCCCAATAGCAATGACCCATTTGGGAGAAGGCATTTGTTCCCATAGCCTCTTCAAAGCTGGCAGGTATTTCTTTGTCACATAGCCGCTGATCAGCATGACATCAGCTTGTCTGGGAGAGTTTCTTGGAATGATCCCGAAGCGGTCCGTATCATAGTGAGCACATCCCATGGAAATCATCTCGACTCCGCAACAACCCATTGGCTGAACCATAAACCACAGAGAGTTTTTCCTTCCCCAATTGATCAGATCCTGAGCCTTAGTTTTCTTAAGGAAGTTGCTTATTGCGCTGGATGTTGTCGTGATAATTCCAGGAATTTCTTCTTCAGTGGTTTCATCGGATTTACTCGTTTTTTTCTCCTTCACTTCACCCATGTAAGGGCCCCCTTCTTCCAGAGATAAATGTATCCGAAAAGTAGTATAAAAATAAAGGCAAACATCTCAACTACTGCGATTGAGGTGATTCCGTGTCCCTTATAGACTGTAACCCATGGGTAAAGGAAGAGCACCTCTATATCAAAGAGCACAAAAGCGATCGCATAAAGATAATACTCAACATTAAACTGGATCCTTGCGGTTCCTGTGGGAACCGACCCCGATTCATATGTTGCGTATTTGCCGGTTGCTTTGCTCCTCGGGCTCAGTTGTTTTACCATAAACATTGTCATTGGAGGCATAACAAGTGCCACGACAAGGAATATTGCAACTGGTATGTAGCTATCAATAATTCCAGACATTAATATCACCTATCAAGTACAGCGACCTGAATTGCAACATTATGTGACATGGATTGTAGGTTTTGGACAAAAAAAATCTGCGTCCAAACACTCGGGTTAGGAAAATCATTTTCGGCCTAGACATGGTTCTTTTCTAAATGCCTGAGTCCACAAGTACTTAATTTTAGTAAAAGGGTTTCTGTATACAGGCATCTGCTCCCGGATTCTGAAAATTTAGGTTCTCTTTCCCCCAAAACTGTACACTAAATAGTCAGAAGATAAGGATATTTCCTGCTCTAGACAGCTAGATTAAAGTGAGTGAAACTAATATAATCAATAGTTACAATTAATTAGCCCTGCGAATTAACGAAGAGCTATTTATAGTTATTTGCTAGATATTTAATATTATATAAATATTAAGTGTAAATTATTAAAAAAACATTTTCTTAAAATATATATGTCCAAAAAATATTAGGAAAAATCCTTAGCTCATTTACGAAATTGATATGATACATGGATATGTTATTACCCTAGAATTACCTGATATGTTAATAATATAATCCATAGTTTATATAAGTACTTTTCAAAAGTATGGATAATTATATATATAGTTTAATTATTTCAGATTTAATAAAAAGTGTGTATATAGAATATAAATGATCGTGATAAATACCAAAAATCAAAAGTTTTTCAGTTAGCTTAAAAGCTAAAAATAATACAGAACTGAATAAATTAAAAATAAAATCCTTTAATGATAAAAAATAAAATAGTTAATAAGTAATAAATAAACGATATATCTATCAGTTACAGCATATAATTCTCGCATTCAAGGCAAAAAAATCATATTTCCTAATATCCTGAAAATGAACTGTACCAATACATTATAATAAGTCTTTTCATCATAGGAAAACTGGTGGAATCGCATGAAGACTAATGATAACTGTGTAGGGTGTGGCCAATGTGCCTCTTTTTGTAAGAAAGGAGCAATTGAGGTAAAAGGAAAGGCACGAGCTACCGACGCCTGCATAGACTGTGGGATATGTGTTATCTACTGCCCTGTTAAGGCCATAGAGGTGCCGGCGTGAAAGCGATTGTAATTGGCGCGGGTCTTGGAGGGCTCTTAAGTGCAGCCAGGCTTTCAAAGGCAGGATATCAGGTAGAAATTTTTGAAAGGCTTCCTATCACAGGAGGAAGGTTTACAAATCTCCCTTACAAAGGGTTCCAGCTTTCGAGCGGAGCGTTTCATATCCTGCCTCATGGACCCTCAGGTCCTTTAGCCCAATTTCTCAAAGAAATTGACGCTGATGTAGAGATTATAAGGTCAGACGTGACAATCTTGCGTTTACCTCTTAAAAAGGGCAGCCCGGATTATGGGAAAGGCTTCAAAGATGTTCCTTTTACTGATTTTTCTTCACTTCTCTCACACAAAGATCGCCTGAAGATCGCTCTTTTAATAGTCAGTACGCGAAAGAACCGTCCAACAGGAAGTACTTTGCAGGCATGGATAAGATCCCAGTTTAAAGATGAGTGGCTTGTGAAATTTGCCGATTCTTTCTGTGGCTGGGCATTGAGTCTTAAAAGTGACGAAGTTCCTGTGGAAGAGATTTTCGAGATTATTGAAAACATGTACAGATTCGGCGGTCCAGGTGTTCCTATGGGTGGATGCAAAGGAATAATTGATTCTCTGGAAAGTGTGATTGCTGCACATGGTGGAAAGATTCATACTGAAACCGAAGTTTCAAAAATCCTAGTGGAAAACGGAAAAGCCGCAGGTGTACTTATTGGCGAGGAAGCTTATAAAGCAGACCTGGTAATTAGTAATTTAGGGCATACCGCAACTGTTTATCTTTGCGAAGAAGCTCTATTAGGTGAGAAAGCTTCAGAGTACCTCAGAAGACTTGAGACCCTGAAGCCTTCTGCTGGCATAAAGATTTGTCTTGCTGCAGACGAGCCGCTTGTAGGAAATTCGGGTGTCCTTCTAACCCCATATGCAAAAAGAGTAAATGGGATAGATGAAGTTACGCAGGTTGATCCGAGACTTGCTCCACCTGGCAAGCATCTTACAATGTCCCATCAGTATGTAGCCCCCGAGAATGTGAAAAATCTCGAGGCTGAAATTGAACTGGGACTTCAGGATCTTAAAGAAATATTTCCCAACAAAAAATATGAAGTCCTGCTCATCCAGTCCTACCATGACAATTGGCCAGTAAACAGGGCAGCCTCAGGTACAGACCTTGGTAATGAGACTCCTATTCCTGGACTTTACATCGTAGGGGACGGAGCTAAAGGAAAAGGTGGCATTGAAGTCGAAGGCGTAGCTCTCGGTGTAGCCACTACCATGAAGAAAATTCTAGGCTGAAATTCCAGAAAACAAACCCAGTAGGTGTTTTATCATTCCACCAAAAAATTCCAATTTTGTGACCTACTCAAAAAACGTATTCGTTCCTGTAACCAATATTTGCAGGAACCGCTGCGGGTACTGCGGTTTTCGGCGGGAACCTGGACAACCAGGTGCCAGGCTCATGAAGCCCGGAGAAATTATTCCTATACTTGAAAATGGGGTAAAGGCGGGATGTACTGAAGCGCTTTTCACTTATGGGGAGTACGCCGAAGAAGTGCCGGAGTACAGGAAATGGCTTAAAGAACTTGGTTATTCTTCCACGCTTGAATATCTTCTTTTTCTCTGTG
>DASXVB010000036.1:0-8738 GCA_036504475.1 Methanosarcina sp. | reverse complement strand
TTTAGTTCTTAAACTATATTTTTCTTCTGGCTTTAAAGAGTTAAATCTAAAAAAAATCCCTTTTTCAAGGGAATTTCTTAAAATTAATTTTCCAGATTTGGTGTTTAATCTAGAGTTCCCCTGATTCTTATCCTTCCTTTTGCTTCAAATTATGGACCGAGGCTTCTGCTAAGTCAGGTTCTCCCTGGAAATTATATTTTGTATTACCTTTAACGAAACCGCGGATGAGTCCCGCCTCTGGAGAATACTCGATAAATGAATTGTCTCCCTGGGCAATGCCTATGATTGTGATGTTGTCGGAAGCAGAGGTCAGATTATACCGGCCTGTATTCTCATCAGAGACCGATAGCAACCGAGTCTGTTTAGAGGTATTTTCGGTAATCCTGTCATTATCCAGAATGGTGGCATATTCCTGAGTTACGTTGTACGACATATTAGTTCCCGGCCACTCAGCCTCATGAGGTGAGGATGAAACTCTACCATCAGCATAGAGAACATAGGGAATAGTTATATTATGCGTGCTTACGTTGACATCGCCTAAGATAAAGTTGCCTCTCACACAGAGCATAACAATCTCGGCTGTACCATCCTCATCAACCTCGTCGATGTATCCGGCAAACTGCGTGGATGTTGTTTTCCCATTTGCGAAAATTTTACCGGAAAACGCATTTCCTTCCTGACTGTTTATCTGGTAAACACTGCGCTGGGCAGTTGTCCAATTGCCTGTTAGGTTAGGGTTCACCATACTGTCATTGAGAACTGTCGTTCCGTTACGAACTGCGAGAGTCGTCTGGACCTTGACAACCCCACCTGAACTGGAGATAATGCCAGTTGAGAAAACATCGTCCGACTCGATGATACCGCTTCGGAACAATGTGGTATTCCCATTCTTTCTATGGCTGAAGAAGTGCGTACCTTGTTTATCGTCAATAGCAAAGAACGAAGGAGAGCAGGAGTTATCCTCCACGATCTTAAACAGTCGGTCATACTGAGTGACGGTGTAAACTTTTCCTGAGTTGTTTGTGGCAAATCCTCCGGATGCGGAGTCGTAGGTGATACCTGACACGGTTGTAAAAACGCCGCTGATATTATATGGTACTTGCTTTAACCCGGTATCTATCACCGGGTGTTCAGGACTAACACAACTCGCGGTGGTTGTTCCTACAATTAAAAAAATAATTGCTAGGGAAAAACTCAGCGCAATTGCTATCCTATGAATAGCTTTCATTTCTCATTCCTCTTTATTTTTTCCATTACATTTTCTAGTAACCTATTAATTTTAAATGTTTGTATGTTGCACTGTATTGTTTTAACTGGCTTATTTTCTGGCTCTCTATTAGGTTTTTAGGAAAGGATTTTTATTATATTGACATGCTTAGAAAGGCTTCTCTAATGAGTTTATAATTGGGTGAAATTTGAAGACCAGAAAAAAGAAGACTAATTACTTTTTCTTAAAGGATAGTTTTACAGGCTAGCCTTTGAGTTTTTAATATTCGCCTTGATTGTATTAATGTGCCAAATGTCTATATTTCCATATATATTTAGTTTAGAAAGTATAGAATCAAAAAATACACAAAGAAGATAGATAATTAAAAAAAGCTAAAGTAGAATATTTTCGTTTTTTAGTATCTATTATTTGAAGAATTTCATATGCACTTAGTGTATAAAATAATTAAAATAATGGGTTCGATTTTTTGCTTTTTAACCTGACACATACTATAAATGATGTCTCGTTATATTGTCTTATGTATTGTTCAGCTTGTCGGCCTTTGCCTGCGCTGCTGCTTCTGTTTCGAATATCTCGGTTTCTAAAGGATAACAATATAGATGTGCTCCATTCATAACCTGCAAAGTTCTGTACATAAGAGTGTACACAGGTGTGTCTATAGCATCTGCTTTCAGGTAGCTAACTTCATGTTCACCCCAATTTACCAGTGTATACTCTAAATCATCTATTTCTATTGTTTCAGGAAATTCGACACCATCAAGTACCTGTTTTCCAACTGAGAAATTCAGGTCTTTATACAGCAATATTGTTCGAACAAAAACTTTTGGAAGTTTTGATTCCTCGTCTTTACCTGAAAAATACGACATGTCCACTTTCTCATCTGCATATTCAGAAAAGCTCGCGTTTCGAGATGCATAGTCATATACTGATTCATAGACTTGTACAACGATTCCATTGATCTCGATATGAGTCGTCATAAATTTCAGCCTCTTGTATTTTATAGACCGGCCTATATGTCATTAAGTAAAAGATATATAAAAATTTAAGTAATTTAGTTTGTTAATAAAATAGGAATTTTTTCAGCAGCAGCTACCAGCATGGTAGTATCATTACGAATTAAAGAGATCGTTATCGCACCTTCGATAATTAATTGAAGAATTAAGCTTAGTTCTATCGCCTTTTCTGATGAGAATCCACCGCTAACTAATTTCTGATAATATGTATCCGTCCACAGATCATAGACTTCAATACAAGTTTTTTGTAAAGATTCGCTTATTGGAACCGTTTCTAAGGCCAGCAAACTGATGGAAAAACAATTCTCTTGATTTTTTTCATTGAAGTTCCTTGCTAAATCCAGAATAAATTCCTTGATAGCTTGAACTGGATCACTATTCTTTGCTAATTCTTCTTCTATTTGGTGCTGAATTTTATCTCCCATCAATTTTATAGTAGCTCCCGCTAATTCCTCTTTTCCATTTGGAAAATAATAATACAATGATCCTTTCGGCGTTCCACTTTCTTTAATAATTTCATTTAATCCCGTAGCATGATAACCTTTTTTTTGGAATAAAAAAGCAGCCGTAGTAAGGATTTTTTCACGTGTATTCATTTTAAATTCCATCAAATTATTTATCTAGTGTTTTGATTCCAGAATCTGCTAACAATCGACACTTTTGAATTTGTTCCTTAATCAATAAGTTCTTACTTTATTAATGTATTTACTTTGTAATCGGTACAATATTAATTATAATGACTGGTCTACATATTATTTATATCTTACTGACATTAGCATTTTAAGCCGATTTTTTCTTCTCAATGTCTCAATGATTTGATTATTATAAAAGTTAAATAGTTGAACAAAGAGTCAAAATCATGTTCAGTGGTTACCGACTTCATTCGATAACTTTTGAACTGAATAATTACTTTTAATCCATATAAAACAGTGAAGAGCCAAAAAGAATTCATCATCTTACTGTGTATATCAGTTATTAAATTGATAAGTTCAAGGAATCTCCATAAGGCTTTATTTAGCTTATTAAAAATAGCAACGTTTACTTTTATTTTTCCCAAAACTATTAGATTATCTGACCTGGCTTCTGATTTTTCCTTCATATTGCAGGTTAATAATTGGGTTTTTAGTCCATTGCCTTGACTTTTATGACAGCAGTTTATGAACATTATTCCAAATTATATTTATCAAATATATTAAGACTTACGCGGTTAAACTGAAAGTGTCTGTTATTGAATACATTAAACAGTTCCAAGGTCTTTAGTGAAGCTTTTAAATCTAGATATATTATCAAAGTTTTGCGAGCAACTGGTTGCATCAACAACTATATATTCTATGAATTGCTTGTATACGCAACTAGTATAGTTGTTATTGCAACTATTATGATCAGACAATCTGGTGGGATAATTAAAATGAATACAGTAGAATCCAATGAGAACTTACATACCAAAGAAATATACCACGAGGAATTCATTGGAAAGTTCATCTCATTTCTCTACAGATATGAACAAATTTTTATTGGAAAAAAAATTGAGCCATATGGTATTGGAAGCGGGCAGTTTCCTTTTCTGATGAGACTGTATCTTGAGGATGGGATCAATCAGGAGAGTCTTTCTGACTATCTAAACATTGATAAGGGCACTACTGCAAGGGCTATACAGAAACTTGTTGATGAGGGTTATGTTTTCCGACAGAAAGATGAGAAGGACAGGCGATCATACAGGATTTTTCTTACTGATAAAGGGAAAAAGCTCGAACTCGAAATGAAAAAAATAGCTTCAGAATGGGAGGAAATTCTCTTCTCCAGTTTTGATGACAGTCAAAAAAGAGAGATTATGAATTTACTTAGAATTATGTTTGAGAATGTAGCCCAAATAATGTAAAATAAAGAGATAAGATTATGCAATTTAAAAAAATTCACTTACTAATGCTTTGTATTACTGCATTTTTTGCAATGGCTGGAGGTGCCATTCTAGCACCAGCGTTACCAGATATGGTGAAACCTCTGCAGACAACATCTCAGGAAGTAGGATTATTGATATCGGGGTATACAATCTCAACGGCTGTTTTTACGCTGGTGATTGGAAATTTCATCGACCGTATGAACCGCAAGAAGCTACTTATTCCCTGTCTTGTGATTTACGGTCTAATGGGACTTGTAAGTTATTTTACATCTAGTCTGCAGTTACTTCTTATTTTGAGATTAATACAGGGCATTGGAGCAGCAGGGATGCTATCTTTGACTATGTTGGTCATAAGGGATGTGTACAAAGGTCATGAAAGATTAAGTGCCACGAGCACGATTAGTACAGCTCTTGCTATTGGCTCGATATCTGGACCTCTTATAGGTGGAGGACTGGCAAGTTTAGACTGGAACTACCCATTCCTTTTCTATGCACTAGCTCTACCATTTGCTTTAGTTGTGATGTTTTTCTTTCCAGAAACAAGAGTTGTTAAGAAAGACAATGATGAGCACAACGGAATACTTAATGCTTTTACAGCACTTAAGGACTTGCGAGTAATGTATACCGTATTCCTGAGTTTTACTATTTACTTTTTATTATTATCAATAGTTGTTTACTTGCCCTTTATGCTTGAGGGTGTATTTGGCTATACTGCAAAAGAATCAGGACTTATATTAGCTTTAGAGGGAATAGCTGTAATCCTTACTATATCATACGTAAAGGACTTAGTTAGTAAGCACTCACCCATGATGATTATTGCTACCGGTTTTGCAATTGTCGGACTGGCAATAATATCTATCTCATTTGCGTATTCAATTTACACAATTATCTTCTTGATATTGCTGTTCGGGGCTGGTTACGGGCTTGCTCAACCTTTAATAGACACACAAATAATTCATGTAGCTCCTTCAGAATCTACAGGTGGTGTGTTATCTATTCACAACGCTATGAGAAATGTAGGTCAGAGTCTTGCTCCCATAGTACTTGGTATAGTCCTGTTACATTTTGATCTTAACACGGTCTTTATAGTATCAGGTTCCTTTGGGTTGCTTATTGCTTTGATTACATATTTAATGAAGAATTTTTTTGAAAACTCAGGCGACAAACACATAAAAGAAGCAAAAATATCGTTGTCAAATCAATAATTTGCTAAATCGTTAGATGATGTTAGTGTAAGGGTTCATCCCAATCATCTAACCTTATTATTGCTGCTAATATTTGCAGCTCCAACGTGTGATTTTTTTTGATCTCATATCTTGGAAATACTTTTTTACATAAATCTTTCCAGCTTGTGCCCATCGTACCCGATATTTCCTTTTTTGGCAGAAATATCCTTTGTATCAATAAATAGGGTCCTTCCAAATCATCATTAAAACTAAAGATATAGAAGGCTTATTTTTGACAATATATCTGCAGTTAGAACTCCCCCATTCAAGGTACACTCTAATAACCATTTTTTTAGAGAAATAATTTATAATCCTCTTTAAAATCAGTAAATAATTAATATAATACCTTTGTTTGTTCACAATTTCTTTTTATTTGTAACTAAGGCGTCTGGTGTCATTTTTATCCATCTAAACTTCAATGATAAATTCGAGGAACGAACAATATTTAATCAATTAATTGAAGCATTTAAGATATCTAAATAGTAAATAAACCATTTAATGGCTGTACCTTAATTGGGGAAGGAATGGAAATATATTTAATTGGGAAAATAAGGCTCAATAACCCTTAAAAAACTAATCATTTTTTGAGGGGGCTAATCAATAAAGCAATGAGAAAAGATTCTGTCAAATCTTCGATTGATGATATATTATTCAAGAATATGGGACAACTACTTAAAATAAATGCGATCAGTAGGTGTTCTATTTATGGAGAAACAGATCTAACTCATCGGATTTTGTTCTATCAACCGAAAACTTGACAGAAATAAAGACTCAAAGAGTCACGAGCTCTAAGTCAGGGTAAATAATCTTAATTTTAAATATTTAAACCTGTAGGCAATAATCATTATATGTTGTTTCAAGGTCTCTGTTACCCAAACGTACTTCAGTTAATTTTTTAGATTTAAAGCAATAACACCATATTTAATCTGGGAAATAATACACAATAATCTTTAAAAATAGATCATTTTTGAGGGTCTATTTAATAAAGAAGTCCTAAATTGTTGAATTGTGTATTGATGATCCGCAAGCCCTCTTCACAATCCTCCGGGCATTTTCCACCTGTGATTACCAGCTTGCCAGTGCTGAATACAAGAACTACCACCTTGGGAGTCTCAAGCCTACAAACAAGCCCAGGAAATACCTCTGGCTCGTACTCGACATTTTCCATACCAAAGGCTATAACAATGGCGTTCAGGTTCAAATTCGTCTTTAAGTTGGCTGTGGCTACTACATTCTGAACATGAATCTCAGGCTCTAGATCTATTTCCTTGCAGCCGATGGAATTGAGCTTGTTAGCCAGATTAATTATAGCTATATGAGAATCTTCAATATTCTTAGCTCCAGTGCATACCACTTTTCCAGAGGTGAAAATTAGAAAGGCAACATTAGGATTCTTAATTCTATATACGAGGCCGGGAAACTTCGTTTTGTTATATTCTGCGCCTTCAAGCCCAGTCTCCATTAATTTTTGCAGGTCGAAGTCTTCTGCCAATTTAGTAGATGATACTACATTCTCTATAGTTATTGTGGGTTCCATACAACATCCCATAGAATTATTGGTAATGGGCGTGAGTTATTGAAAAATGTAAGTACAAAAATATTTTCCATTTTTTTCCAAACATGGGGAACGTATTCTTTTTTTTGGAATTGATCGGTAACTCACGGACATGACCAAATTATTTTCTAATAGTTATAATGACTGGTCTACATATTATTTATATCTTACTGATACTAACATATCAAGTCGATTATTTCAAAGAATAGTATATGTATAGTAAATTATTCTTTTAATTAGTAAGCTGCTATCATATTTGGAGTGTTTGCCTATAGATAGATGTTTGTGGAACTACACCATGAAAATGTCGCATTGCGCAAAGACAAATTTCATCCGAAATTTTCTCTAAAGTTTAAAATTTTCATGAAAAATAGAAACTCGCCTCTCGATTTAGAGTATATCCGAAAAGTGTATATCTACTGTAACTTTTACAATACGTAATGTGTAAAACCGGAACGGATACTCTAATACTATAAAATACCATAAAACTATTGTAACTTTCTAACATTCATTACGGAATAGTTGGTAGATTTTAAAAACAGAAGGAAGTACATTGATGAAAACAAGAAGGAGAGGAAAGAGAAGAAAACAACATCGCTTTCGTACTGGAGTATTCAATATTGTGCTGCATCTTTTTGTAAAATCAATGCGGTTACTGCTTAGTATTTCAGTTCACCTATTAAAAGCAATATGGCGGCTGTTTAGTTTCTCAATGCACTTACTGTATAGGTTTACAAAACAACTCCTTAAGAAAAATACAGCAAACTCAGCACTATGCACATTAGCCGAAATAGACGAAATGGATGGATACAAATTTGAAGAATTTATGAAACGGGTTTATGAACAGTTAGGATATTCAGTTTGTCAAACTCCATTATCAGGTGATCAGGGTGCAGATCTTATTCTAACATCAAAAAAAAGAACAAGAATCGCTGTTCAGGTCAAACGATACTCGGGTAAAGTTTCAAATAGTGCAGTACAGGAAGTTGTAGCTGCAAAAGGTTTTTACAAATGCACCGAAGGTATAGTAGTCACAAACAGTTATTTTACCAACTCTGCCAAAGAATTAGCTAAAGCGAACTTTATTGACTTAGTTGATAGAGATAAACTTGAAAAGATGGTCGATAACTCCTAAACTCAGCTTTGAACGTGGACAGCTTGCTCTTGTATAACGTTGTTAAATTGGCTTATCTAATCAGCCTTCCGGCTTAACTAATCTCTGATTCAGTTTATCTGTTTTCTCAGAGATTCAATTTTTACCTGTTACAGAAAATTGAGTTAAAAAATCAGAGATAGAAAATACTCAAAAATAAGAGAAGGCTCTCCCGAATATTTATTGCTGGAGTTCCATCACAATTTATTAGCAGCTTACTATTCTATAGAGCAACGTTAATCATTGTCATTTCAAATGATATTATATTTATATTAAATTGATCTTTTAATTAGTAAGTTATTTCCAATTTGAATTATCTTTCGCTAAGAAGTATGTGTAGTGTTATACCACACAAATGGCATACTAAGTAAAGGGAAATCTTGGTTAATATTTACATAAAGTCCAAGAATTTCATGAAAACAGAAGATCACAGGCGATTTTCAATATCTATTACTCTCTCTAATAGTGCTAATATTCAATAATAGTTAAGGTATATAATATAGCCAAATATTTCGTGGAGCTGGACTAAATGAACATGCTACGGCTAAAAAAGAAAGTTGACAAGCTCAAAAAAGCAGTAAATCCATTCACCGTTATATTTTGGATATTTGCATCGGTGATTGTAGCCCTTGTGCTGGTGGTGTTGAGACGAAATAAGTCACT
>DASXVB010000035.1:0-7389 GCA_036504475.1 Methanosarcina sp. | reverse complement strand
AACACTAATAATTATAACTCTGTCTACCAATATGATCCTCTTGGATGGACTAATACTATTGGATGCAATAGTCCCACTTGCTGGGGTGCAAACGTCTTTACCGCAAAATCTAACGAAATCCTCAAAGCAGTAAGTTTCTATGCAACAGATTCAGATTGTAACTATGAAATTTATATATATACTAATCCAATTTCTGGCCCGATTAGTGGAACTGGTTCAGTTCTTACTCAGAGCGGGACAAGCTCAACTGCAGGCTACCATACAGTCCACTTGAATACCGGAATCCCATTAAAAGCCGGACAAAAGTTCTCTGTAGTTATAAAGTTTACTACACCAAATTGGAATTCTCCAGTTGCTATAGAACAGCCATACGATGGTTATAGTAGCAAAGCAATAGCAAATTCCAGCGAGAGTTTTGTCAGCTGTGATGGTAATACATGGTATGATATGACCTCAATAGCATCAAATACAGATGTATGTATCAAGGCTTTCACCAATACTAATAATCAGAACCCAGTTCTGAAAATAACAAAGGCAGCTACGCCGACAACTTACAATACTGTGGGACAGAAGATTACATACACATACACTGTTACCAACTCCGGAAGTGTGCCAGTTAGTGGTATTGCAGTTAAAGACAACAAAACTACTGTGAAAATAAGCAGTGGTACTCTTGCACCTGGTTCAAGTGTCAAAGGTACGGCCACATATACTATAACCAAAGCTAACGTGAATGCAGGTTCAGTAACTAATTCTGCATATGCAACAGGTAAATCTGGAACCAAGGCCATTACTTCGAATAAAGTAACTGCAACAGCAAAAGTTGTGCAGAAGCCAGCCCTAAAAATAACAAAGACAGCTACTCCAACAACTTACAAAGCTGTAGGCCAGAAGATTACATATACATACACTGTTACCAACTCTGGAAATGTGCCAGTTAGTGGTATTGCAGTTAAAGACAACAAAGCCACTGTAAAAATAAGCAGTGGTACTCTTGCGTCTGGTTCAAGTGTAAAAGGTAAGGCCACATATACTATAACCAAAGCTGACATCAGTGCAGGTACATTAACCAATTCTGCATATGCAACAGGTAAATTTGGAACTAAGACAGTTACCTCGAGCCAAGTAAAAGTTTCGATAAAGTATAAGAAGTAATTACATTACCCATATAAGAAAAGCAGAGATAATCTCGTGACATATTAAAGAATAAGGTAATGAAAGTTCAGATCGTGTCGATCCATGTGGGAGTAACTAAATTTACTTAAAACATAAATAAGATCCGACACTCTGAGCTTCTGTTCTTTTTTGGCTATAAAAGAACTCATTCGAATCGCTTCGCTCAAGAGGACTAATTTATAGACTATAGCAGTTATTTTGGTCAAGAAAACTAAATTCTAGATCACTCTAACCCGTACAACCTTATTCGCCACGCTGGGTCTTTTTTGTCACGCTCGACGTAGGAGAGCGGCCTTTCCTGAAAAAATAGAAAGAATTAATATAGATGATTTTATAAAGAAGTTGATTGAGAAGTAAAAAAGAGATTTTCATATCAACAGGGATACGATGGTTATTTCAGAATTAGCTTTAGGTTTTCTTACTAATTTCTTATATGATTCTTCCAAGAAGATCCCTGGACACATTTTTAATACTTATTCAAAAGTTTATAATAAAGCAATCAAAGAATTTTCTAATAAGAAATATAACTTGACTGAAATACAAATTGAGACATTTTTTCATCAAGATGAAGTGAAAAAAGCAATCGAAAAATATCTAAAAAATCCAAATAAGCTTGATTGCTCAAACATTTTGATCAACGAGTTTTTTGAATTATTCAGTGAGGAAGATTTCTCCCGCGAAGACGCAGATTTAATCTTAAATTCCTTTTTTGAGATAATAGATGCCGAAATAGAAAAAGAACCTGAACTTATAAAATATCTTGACCATCAAGACATCAAAGAAATCAAAAAAATATCTCATAAAATTCAGGAAATACTTGAAGCAATCAACGGTGGAAGAGAAAATCAAGATAAAAAAGAATTAGACCTAGACTTTGAAAAATCATTAGAAAAATACTTGAACAAAATAATAGATGAAGATGGAAAAACTAAAATTAGTCAAGTCTATACAGAACTCTCAGCCAAAGAAATCTTGCCAGAAACTCTTAAACTCCATTATAAGGACAGCGATAAAACACAAGAACACGAGATTGAACTTATTGAAAAAGAAGAACATCTTATTATTTCCGGAGAATCTGGCTCTGGAAAAACAATTACACTCAAATGGCTAAACTTTATCTTTGCCACAAAGTACCTTGAAAATAAAGAAGGAAGTATTCCTCTATATGTTGAACTTAATTCATACATAAGAGGTCCATTTTACAATTATTTTAAAAATCAAATAAAGAAAAAAGGTTTACCTGAAGTCGCTCTCAAAGCTCTTCTTGAAGAAGAGGCAATTATTTTTCTTGATGGTTTTGATCTTCTTTCATCGACTGAGAACTTTTCTCCTCATGAAGAAATTAAAAATTTCATCGCTGAGTACAGTAACTGCAGATTCATTGTTTCTTCTAGACCCGGCTTTTTTGGGAGAATTATAAATGATTTCAAAGTTTGGGAACTCGAAAAACTTACAGATAAGAGAATCCAGATCTTTATCAAGAGATATATTGAGGAAAAAGAACTTGCAGAAGCTCTAACGAATAAAATTCTTAACAATCCTGAATTAAAATCTATTTTAACAAACCCTATGATGCTTTATCTTGTTATCAGAGTTGTGGTGGAGAGAAAAAGAAGCTGTAGTGAAAATTCGTCCAATATTGAGGACTCATTGCCCCAAAATCGTTCAGAGATCTATAAGATATTTGTTTCTGATTTATTCAAGTATAATGAAAAAAGCAGAAAACCACTACATACTGACAGTGTACAGATAGAAAATGCCCTCACAGATTTATTTTTTGAACTTCAATGCAAGAAACATATTCAGTATAAGGAAGCGCTGCAAATAGTAAAAAAACACGCTGATGATCCTATATTTAGAAAGACAACTTCTCAGGATATTATTAAAGACTGCAGTGAACTTGGATTATTGAAAAGAAAGGATGCGGAAGTTGAATATGGAATCCACCAGTCTTTTCAGGAATATTTTGCAGCTATAAAGCTAAAAGAGATTTTTGAAAGTGGATCTGACATATCAGAAGCTTTCAGTCATCCAAAATGGGAAGAAGTTGTGATATTCACTTCCGAAATGATAGATTCGGATTTTACTGATGAATTTATTGGCTCAATGCTTTTAAAAGGCGAGCTTTTCCTGGCTTCAAAGTGTGTAAATAAAGCAAGTGATAACACAAAGGAGAAACTGTGTGCTCTACTAGCTGATAAACTCGATAGTAAGTTTACATTAGAAAAGATACACTCAATTCAAAGTTTGGGCAATGTGGGTTACATAGGAATTAATTTGCTGATTGAGACTTTAGCTGACGAAGATCCTAAGGTGAGAAAAGAAACAGTAAAATCATTGACACAAATTGGAACCGAAAAAACATTTGAACTGCTGGCAGTGTTATTTAAAGATGAAAATTCCAGCGTTAGAGGTGAAGTGGCAAATTTATTGGGACATCTTAAAGATGAAAGAGCATTAGAATTGTTAATAAATGCTTTTGCAGTTGAATGTCCCTACGTACAATGTATAATAGTAGAAGTTCTGATTGAGACAAACTATGCAAAAAAGATTGAGCTATTAATAAAAGCACTAGATAGTAAGGATTCTGGGCTACGAAGTGCAATAATATATATTTTGGGAGAGGTTAGATCTGAAGAAGCGGAAAAAGTACTAAAAAAGATGATCAATGACGATGATTCTGAGATTAGGGAAGAAGCAGCAGAAGCTCTGAGAAAAATTAAGCCAGAAATTGTAGACGAGAAGTTGAAGACAGGTTTAGAGGATCAAAATTCGAAGGTACAAAAGAAACCTGAGAATTCACTGAAGAAAATAAAGTCCCAAAAAGAATTAAAGTTATTAGCTGAATCATTAAACGATGACAAGTTTAAATTGTTATGGAAAGATATAAAAAACTTGGGTCAAATAACGTCAGAAGAAGCATTAGAACCGTTAATAAAAGCTTTAAAAAATAAAGTGACTGATAAACGATTCGTGGCTGCTCGTGCACTCGGAAATATTAGATCTAATAAAACAGTCGGACCGTTAATAGAAGCACTGAATGATAAAGAACATCTAGTACGAAGACAAGCTGCTTACTCTCTAGGGCATACTAAGTCCGAAAGAGCATTTGAACCATTAATAAAAACATTGTATGATGAAAATTATTATGTTAGAACAGCAGCATCGAGATCACTGAGAAATTGCTGTAATCTTCAAAATAAAAAACAGCTAGACAAACTACTAAAATCAGAAAACAAATTTGTGAGAAATACTGCATTTGAAATTCTTAATGAAATTGAAAAAGAAGAAAAATCAAAACTCATTTTGTTTAAAGAACTCAAGAAAAGAAGCGAAATAACTACAAAATACGGTATATTTGTCAGTTCGGTTCAGAAAGAGCTTGAAAACGAGCGTGTAACCATTCAAGATTTTGTGGATAATGATCCTTTCCTTTCTGCACATTATACCTCTTTACTTTACGAGTATGAACCTGCTTATCCAGAAAAAACACTGGGAGGCTGTTTAAGCACCCTAAATAGTTGTCAGATATATCTGCTTATCGTCGGGGTAAAATACGGCACTCTTGTAGGAGAAATTTCGATCACTCACAGAGAGTACCGCTATGCAAAAGAGAAAAACCTTCCAATTCTTGTTTTCATTAAAGGCGACAGAAACACAGAACGTGAACCGGGAACTCAAGCCTTACTCAGAGAGATTGATTCTGACGACTTCAAGTATAAGAGATTCAAGAACGTCATTGAGCTCAAAAATGAAGTTAATGAATCTCTGAAAAAACTGCTTCGGGATGAAGACAAATTCCTAAAAACCTGATATTCTAACTTTATTCACTCATTCCACCAATTCCGTGTCCTCATGCGAATAAGCCGGCGCACAACAGCAGAGAATTTTCAGCGGCGTATTTCCTGTGTTTTGAATTCTGTGCGGAGTGTCGGGAGAAATACAAACCGTATCTCCTTTTTTGACCTCGAATTCTTCAGAGCCAAGAGTCATTATCCCGCTGCCGTCTGTAATATGATAGATTTCTTCGGTCAGGTGGTGTTTGTGAAGAAGAGTTTTTCCGCCGGCTGGCACGGTAGCTTCGGCAAGGCTCTGGTTTGAATTGCCGTGGACCGACGGATGCATGAGTTCGCGGATAATTGAACCGTCTTTCGTGATATAAGGTTCTACTTCTTCGTATCTGGTAAAGAGCTTCATTGTAAATTACTGGAAACCACAATTATAACTATTTTTTCATTTACGAGGCTTTGCACCTAACTTTCTTATCTGGAACTTTTCTTGAAAAGCCACCCAGGCTCAAATTATTATATATGTAGTACATTATTAATTAATATTAAGAGACTACTTGGTGAATAATGACACTCGGAGTATGAAAATATGAAACCGAATAAAAAACCAGACACCAATAGCGAAAATATCAAACCAAATAAAAAACCAGAGATCAATAGCGAAAATATCAAACTAAATAAAAAACCAGAGATCAGTAGCGAAAATATGAGTAAGGATGCGTTCACATACGTTACATGGGTTATTTTAATTATAAGTCCATTATACGCGCTTTATTTTTTATACTCATTAGCTACAGGAGGTTCGATTATTTATAGCACAATACCTTCAGTAATTTTCTTCGTGGCTGGAGTAATTACATTATTTGATATTCTTGCAGCTCATCAAATAATGACTGTAAGAAATTGAGTTTCTTATCAGATATCACTATAATAGATTTTCATCTCAATTTTACTATTTTGAACTTTTGAAATCTGAAAAATTATACTAATTTTACACTTGCACCTAAAGTCCATCTGCACCTGAAGTAGAGAGAAAATAGAACTTTAGATGCAGAGCTCATTTAAGAGAGAAGATTTCAAAGAGGAGGCGTGTACTCATCTTCCTGCAGAAGTTCGGAAAATAGCAGGGAACAGCCTGGAATCTGTTCGATGTTTACCATAATCATATTGATATAGAAAGGCCCTCCACGTTTAATTTCTATAGGTGAAGGGTCTACGAATTCCCAGATATCAACGGGGTGTTTGAGATAAAAAGTCTCAAGCTCCGGGCTGTTCAAATGCATCCGGGATGGAAAACCTATGGCATAGACTGTGGAACTTAAAAGGGATTTAGCTCCCGCGTCCAGAAGAAATATAAAAAAGAAGTATTGCCCACGCGGCAGGTCAAGCATGAATTTTACATCCATACGAACCTCGGAAAGTAAAAGGTCCTGTATGCCTTTCCTGTAGACCATCAAAAGCATCACTTTGTTATTAAAAAGTAGCTCTTGGACCGTATCTGGCAAAAAAATGTCCCCAAAAACCAGCTCAAACTGCTCATTCTGAGAAGTAAAATCATTTCTGATAAATAATATTTCTTCCTCGCTCAACAGGGAATAACCCAGATTGCCCTGAGAATCGATTATTGGAGATTTTCCGGCAGAGATTTCTTTCCAAAACTCGTCAAGAGCTTTGTTATCTATCCGGGATAACAGGTGTACACAGGTTCCAACAGCAATATCTTTCAGCACTAAACCCCCTCGTATTTAGAAATCGACTTCGATCAAAGAAGTACAGGCAAAAGCCCAATGGTTATCAAAAACTAAGGTTTGAAATTAGTCTTTATAATTTATATAAAAATTGTATTATATAAATACATAGTTCCTAAAAAAGATATACTGAGACTCTGACCTTTCAGTAATAAAAAGCAGAGTTAGAAAAAGTGCAGTTGAAAAAGGAAAAGCCAGTTAAAAAATAAAAATCTATCCTCTCATTTGATAAGTTTTCCCAAGAAATATCCAGGCTTTGCGGCAACGATTTCTACATCTGCATACTGGCCAGGCTTCAGATTCGAGCCGCTTATGACAACCGGGCGATAAGCGTCCGTGCGGGTGAGAACGTCTCCCATTTCGGTATATTTTGAGACAAAGGCCCGACCTTTCCAGCCGATCATCGCCTGCTTGGACCCAAGCTTGATTTGCTCACAAACTTTATGCAGCTCGTGGGAACGCTGTGCGGGAATTCGAGAGTCAAGATTTCGGAAGGAAAAGGCTTTCGTGTGCGGGCGGGGAGAATATCTTGAAATATTGATTTTTTCAGGGCGGTATTTCTTTACCCACTCCACAGTCTCTTTGAAATCTGCATCGGTTTCATCGCAGAAGCCAACGATTATGTCGGTGAAGAGAGAAAGGTCTTCGAAACGGACATGAAATTTTTGGATGATTGT
>DASXVB010000034.1:0-5875 GCA_036504475.1 Methanosarcina sp. | reverse complement strand
CGGGCAGTCAATGACGTTAATAAACCGTTTACCTGCTGTTACCATCTCGGCTTGAAGTACTTGTGCTGTATATTCCGCTAACTCATTCGGTACTTCCATTACAATCTCATCATGAACTACATTTACAAGATAGCATTGTTTTCGTCCAGAGGTATGGTCACAGGGACCATCTTTCAGCTTATTGTATACACCACGAAGCGCAATTTTAATTATATCTGCTCCTAGCGACTGTATTGGATTGTTTTTACCATTGTTACCTATACTTTGATAGAGCCTTTTTCTATATTTATCGAGAGGCATAGGGGGTTTAGCATTTGTTTTTATAGGTTTATTCTTGAGCTCCTGCCTTCGCAGATATTCTTTTCTAACAGCTTCTTTAGGATCAGTATATTTTATCAATCTGCCTGCAATGTTTCTAACTTGCAGAGTATGCTTAGCCTGCGCCTGCATTGTATCTAGGTATTTGTGAAGATCTGGATATCCTTTTCTGTGAATTTGGATCATTTCTTCAGCTTCATTTACGGTTGCAGGTATTCCGTCAGAAACAAGCTGATTATAAAGTCCATATTTGGTAACACCGTAAGGAATTCCAAAGTTTACCTTCTTTGCAGCTTTCCTTTTCTTTGCTCCTTCTTCTGTTTCCTTATCAATTTTTTCATGATAAATCATTTCAGCTGTAAGAGTGTGGAGATCAAGACCTTCATTAAAGGCTTTAATAAGCGTTGGATCTTTAGAGGCCTGAGCTAAAATTCTAAGCTCCATTTGATTATAATCTGCCGCCACAATCTTATATCCCGGTCTAGCCTTGTATATTTCTCTCCAAGCTAATTTTTTTACTACTTCGCCTGACTTATTTCTTATCTCGATGTTGTTAGGTTGCTGCTGTAGATTAGGATTAGTACACGACATTCGACCAGATCTAGCCCCAAATTGCCTAAAGTCAGCATGAAGCCTGCCTGTCATCGGATGTATTTTTTTAGGTAGTTTGTTAATGAAAGAGTTGAACAATTTTTCCGTCATTTTGAAATTAATTATTGCCCTTACTATAGGGTATTGAATGAACTGAATTAGGTATTTTTTATTCGTATTTTCAGCAGGAATACCTAGACTATTAAGAGCTTCTTTAACCTGTTTAGGACTATTAAGGTTTATTTCATGCCCTATTATCTCGGCTATTTCTCTGAGAGATTCGGCTCTTTTAGTGTAAAGTTCAGTCTCCAATGTTTGAAGCCTTGTTACATCCATGAATAGGCCAGAAAGTTCCAGCCATACTATAACAGGTAAACAATCCATTTCTGTTTTTATGATATCTTCAAGTTTCAGAGCTTTTATTGATGCCTGTTGCTTATCGAAGATCTCAGGAAGATACTTAATATCGTGGAAAGCATATTCCTTCTGTGCTTTCGTTAAAGGTACTCCGTACCTAAAACCAGTTTGTTCATCTTTACTAATGTTTACGTTGCAGTATTGCTTTACAAGAGCTTTGTATGTAGTAGCTCCTTTTTTTCTGGTTTTATCGCCACCAGAGATTACAAGTTCAGCTATTTGAACGTCATATAGGTGCTTAACTTGGACTCCGAATTGGGCCTCTAGTACCTTGGCATCAAATTTGATATTGGCTCCAACTACCTGACCTTTTTCAAGGATTGGTTTAATGTCCTCTATATCTTGGGGGTCCTTTTTTAAGTATACTTTACCATCAGGAAGGAGTATCTGAATAGTTACAACTTTAGTTAAGAAGGGGTCTAAACCATACCCCTTACTGTTATCAGTTTCAATATCGAGATAAAAGTTAATCATTGGGACCATCACCTTGGAAGTAAGCTGAACTATCGAAATCTTCACCTACGAATAAAGGTTCAGATCCATTTTTGATATCAAGATCTTGCTGTAAAATTGATTTTACTTCCTCGCAGTGAGGAAGTTTATCTTCTAATTTTGGGAGTATGTCTTCTTCTTGTTCTTCTTCCTCTTCGGTCATGGAGTCAAGATTATCTAAATCCAATTGAGCATATTTTTTAAGGGCATCTTTTTTTAATTTGTACACTGGTATTCCGTTATGATCTGATTTAAGCTGACCTTTTCTTTTTGTGATCATTAAGCCATTGAATTCAAGTTCGACCAGTGCAGACTTTGTTTGACCTGCCCCTAGTTCTTGATCTATATATTTATCAATGTCTCCAGGAATAACAGCTAGTGAATTCCTCTCAATGAATCCTCTTCGATGGCTGGGTTCACTCTCACCTTCCTCAGTTTTAGCAAAGTCATGCTTGTAGATTGAGAAATATTCCGCTACAACTTTTAAGGCTTTAGAATATAGGGGTTCGGTGATACCGGTTTCTAGGTTTTTCTCCATGAAATGTTTTACAAGCTCTAAAGGGTCTTCATTTGGAATGCCTATTTGAGTGAACAGTTTTTCACACAGAAATCCAGAAAGGGATATGAAGGCGCACATTATTTTGAACCTGTTTTCAGGTATGCCTTCGACTTCAGGAAGGTTTTCTTCATAACTGGTCATTATAGCTTGAAGATTTTCTTTTTCTTGCAGAATTATTTGGATTAATAATTCACCCGCCCACCCGTAATTATTATTTATTAGTTCTTCCAGCTCCATAATGTCTTTATTTGAAAGGCAGGTATTTATTTTATCATCTAAGTTTAGGTTTCTAACAACGTTTCCTAGCCGATCTTTACTGGAAAATATTGGGGTTTCAGAGTTCACGCAGACAACGCCTTTAATGAGTCTACCGCCTTTAAGTTCCTGTGCTCTGGTTTTAGTAGTCCTGGTTACTCCAGTGGTTGTGAAATACTGGAGATCTTTCAACATTTTACTGTTTCCGGTTAATTCTTCTACTGAAGTAGGTAATCCTTCCATAGATTCCATATGACCTTGAAAGCCAAGGTTAGTAGAAGAGGGGTTTAATTGAAATAAGACCGGATGGCCGAAAGCACCCATAATCCAGTAAGAAGAGTCACCTTTTAAATTTCCTGATGTGGCTATGTGTGTAGCGGTAATATTTTTACCGTAAATTAGGTCTAAAATAAGTGAACTCATCATGAAATAGAATTTAACTCTTAGTACAGGAAATTGCATTAATGATATTCCTGCTTTAACATACCCTTCAAGAGTCCCTTTTTTAGTGAGTTTTTCAGCTAATTTCATTTCAAGAGGCACTATTGTTTCTATACCCTCAGCTGTTATCTTTCGATCTCCGAGAATATAGCAAGAATAATCATCCTGGTAGCCTATCGAAGAATATACAGGTTCCATTGGTTCATTGCGGGCTTCTAAGATTGCGGCTTGAAAATACTTTGCAAGCAGGCCGGATGAGTCTTTATCATCCGTAATGGCTAACTCATTTGCAAAAGCCAAGAGCTTAGTTTTTAGTGTGAGGGCTTCAGGTTGTACCCATTGTGTTTTTTCGTCTCCAGCGTAATTAAAATATGTAAGTTTTACATAGAACTTGCCAGTTTTCTGGTTATAACCGGTGGAACTTATGTATGCAGGTGTGGCACATATGAGATGATCTTCCAGAACTATTTCATAGGATGACTTTTCAGAATTCTCATCAAATACGGGTTTTTTCTTGTATTGTTTGATGAAAACTCCAGTAGAATTACAGAAAAATTCACCACATTTTTTATACAGGGTTATTTTTCCTTCTTGTTTATAGACTGTATCAAGCCCTTTAAGAGCATTTACTATAGAGAGGGTCAGGTGGTAGGTTCTAGGAAGGTCCAAACTATCAATATAGCTACCCCAGGGTTCCTCTATGCTGTTGTGAGCAGACCATTTTTGTCTTATAAGACCTGAATTCTGCATTACTCTGAATATTTGGGCCACATCTTGAGTGTAAAATCCAAGGTGTATAAGGACATAAAAATCAGTGTCGCTGGCATTGTCTTTGATGTCTTCTCCGTTGATGTAAGCTTTCTTGAAGTCTGGACCTATTTTAGATCTCAGGATCTGGTTGATAAGTCCCTGATCGGTAAAGATTTCAGAAGTTCTTGGTATATCTTCGGGTCCCTTCTCGGAATTATAATCTGTGGGGTAATAGGACCTGAGAATATCCAGCAGGGTTGTAGGCAATACGGAAGCAATGTCTGTGCTTGTGCCATCTAAATGATGCCCTGTAATAGTCATGAGTTTGTTATCAGCATAGAATTCGGGCAGGCCCTCTTTGTGGTATTGTGCTTTTGGTAATTGGCCATAGAAGAGCACTCTTAATCCTGTGCCGGAAGGCGAAACTTCTGTATATGGAAAACCTAAAGTTTCAAGATCTTTTAGGGTACTGTTGCTAATAGTTCCAAATTCATCGATAACATGATCATAATCAATTGCTACGATACTATCTTGTTTCAGTAATACAAATTGTAAGCCTCCATAATCTGAGCTAGTGCTCAAGAGATTTACAGCTTTATCGAAGCTCATAAGGTTAGTAGGGTCTTTCCATTTGCACAGGTAGCCATTGATCGCATACGGTACTTTTTTAATATTATTGTTCTCATCATATACAGGTTTCCAGGCAGCAAACCGGTGAAGTCCCTTAATGGCTTTTGGTAGACCAGATGATTTGACTTTATAGTCGGCTGTCAGAGTTGTAACGTTTTCAGGAGTTACAGCTGGATAAATAGAAACTTGGATTTTTTCCGTATCAATTATACGACGATCCTTAAGAGGTTGAGGGGCATTATCAGAATGAACTTTTGGATAATTGTTGGATTTGAAGGCAGCTAAGGCATTTTGAAGATCTTCCAGATTCATCCCAGCTTTTTCAACCAATTGCTTCTCATACTTAATCAGCTTTCTAGCATGCTTATTTATAAATTCGTCAGTAATCTCATGGCTTTTGTCGTAGTCTTCGTGTACTTTCTCGGAGTCGTATTTATTGAACCCTACGCCGTTTCTTTGTAGTGACCTGTCAGAATCCATACTGAGCATGAACGCAAACGCGGACCTCAAAGTCTCAAGCGTTTTTTCAGGTAGGATCATCTTACAGCCTCCCACACACAGCAAGGACGGTGCTCAATAGGTTTACTACTGAGTCCCTTATTAGAACAAAACTCCCCATCAATTGGGCATGACTCACAAAATGGACTGCCATATGGGTAACCGCAAGAAAAAAGAGAATTCGAGGGCATTTTACGCCCTCCTGCTGTTGCATTCGCTCTGCTCACGGATCTCTTTCCAAGCATCTGCAAGATATCTAAAATCTGACTTTGGGGGAAGGTGTTCTCCCTTTGAGTCATAAAACGAGTCCAGCCAGTCGATGGAAACCATTAATACCACCGCCCCAGCCTGCAGGAACTCTTGATACTTTTTCGAGTATCCATGGTCTGATCTAGTGGAGTTTTCCAACAATTGAAAGGATCTGAGTGAAGATTATATGCACGCCTTGGATTGCAAGAGTAGTACTTATTATATGGAAAAGAAGTTTCAGATGATACATTATTGTAAATCTGTTTTTTCATTTTGGTTTCCTCCATAGGAATTTATATTGTTGAGGAAACGCTAACGTATGCCTTGCCCTTAGAGGGGCAAACTTTATATCGTTTAAGAAAAGATTATTATGTACTCTAATTTAGTCAAAAGATTAAATAATAATCTTTAACGATATTAAAACCCTTGAGGAGGTAGTAGCCCTCTTGGGTTTTATCGTTAGCGTTTATTTCTAATTTTTTGTTTTATTAATGACTGGCATGTTCAACATCTTATTTTTGAAAATATTCAGGGAATTGTGATTTTAGAACATCGTCCAAAACTTTATAAACAGGTTCTGCTCGTTCAGCTGCTAAAATTTTAAGCACGTGGTTCGATTCCCAAGTTGCGTTTGATTTCGTATATGGATATTTATATAATGTCAAAGAAGTCACC
>DASXVB010000033.1:0-38102 GCA_036504475.1 Methanosarcina sp. | reverse complement strand
TCTTGATGTAAAAGCTTTGAAAGGGCTGGCTGAAAGATTCAAAGGAGTAATCAAGCTTGAAAAAGGTTTTGATTTCCCTCAGGATCCAAAAGTTCAGCTTCAGATGGCAATTGACGCTGTTTTTGATTCCTGGAATAATCCGAGAGCCATCACTTACAGAAAACTTAACGAAATTGATGACAGCTGGGGCACAGCCGTCAATGTACAGACCATGGTTTACGGGAACAGAGGAAACACCTCAGGCACAGGAGTTGCTTTTACAAGAAACCCGTCTACAGGAGATAAGAAGTTTTTTGGAGAATACCTTATCAACGCACAGGGCGAAGATGTTGTTGCAGGTATCCGGACTCCTGACTTCATTGACACTCTTGGAAACAAGATCCCCGATGCCTACAACCAGCTTGTTGACATCTGTCAGAGACTTGAAGCTCACTTCAAAGATATGCAGGATATAGAGTTTACTATCCAGGAAGGAAAGCTCTACATGCTACAGACAAGGACAGGAAAGCGCACAGCTGCCGCAGCCGTGAAGATCGCAACAGACATGGTAGCAGAAGGGTTGATTGATAAAGAAACCGCAGTTACAAGGGTTAAAGCCGAACACATTGACTTGCTCCTGCACCCAAGAATTGACCCCAACGCAAGACTTGAAGTGGTTGCAAAGGGACTTCCAGCATCACCAGGTGCAGCTGTTGGAAAAGTCGTATTTACTGCCGAAGTGGCCGAGGAAATGGCTGAGAAAGGGGAAAAGACAATTCTAGTCCGAACTGAAACTTCTCCTGAAGATATAGGCGGAATGGCAGCTGCCCAGGGTGTCCTTACAGTGCGCGGGGGAATGACCTCTCATGCTGCAGTCGTAGGAAGGGGTATGGGTAGGCCCTGCGTTGTAGGCTGTGGAGATATCTCAATCGATATAAAAAGCCGTCTCTTCATGG
The DNA here is from genome assembly GCA_036504475.1 of Methanosarcina sp. Classification (GTDB taxonomy): domain Archaea; phylum Halobacteriota; class Methanosarcinia; order Methanosarcinales; family Methanosarcinaceae; genus Methanosarcina. Next base: position 37,167 of record DASXVB010000033.1, on the reverse strand, counting down.
TAAATGGTCACACTGTCAAAGAGAACGACTATATCACAATTGATGGAAGCGCAGGCAGCGTAATTATCGGAAAAGTAGAGCTGATTGATGCCGAAATTAGTGATGATCTGAAGAAGATTCTCTCCTGGGCTGACGAAATTAGGACTCTCGGAGTGAGAACAAACGCAGATAATCCAACAGACGCAGGGTTAGCTCGCGAACTCGGGGCTGAAGGTATAGGCCTTTGTAGAACTGAGCATATGTTTTTCGGAGAAGATAGGATTCCTGCTGTAAGGGAAATGATCATGGCCGAAGACGAAAAGTCCAGGAAGAAAGCCCTCAAAAAATTACTCCCTATGCAGAAAGAAGACTTCCTTGGAATCTTCCGCAGCATGGAAGGTCTGCCTGTTACTATCAGACTGCTTGATCCGCCTCTCCATGAGTTCCTTCCTGACAAGGAAGAGCTTGACGCAAAGCTCAGGGAGTTCGAAGCCTCAGGAAATACCGAAAAGATTGATGAGGTAAAGAAGGTCATCAAGCGTGTGGTTTCTCTCACAGAACTCAATCCTATGCTTGGTCACAGAGGATGCAGGCTTGGAATTACCTATCCAGAAATCTATGATATGCAGGTTCGTGCAATCATGGAAGCAGCCTGTGAACTTGCAAACGAGGGCATGCAGATCGTTCCTGAAATCATGATCCCACTCGTCGGCCTTGTAAAGGAGCTTTCCGTTACCAGGGAAGAAGTTTGCAAGATGGCAGAAATTGTCATGGCTGAAAAAGGTGTAAAGATCGACTACAAAGTAGGAACAATGATCGAGCTGCCCAGAGCCGCAATTGTCGCAGACCAGATTGCACAGGAAGCTGATTTCTTCTCCTTCGGGACAAATGACCTAACCCAGACAACTTTCGGGTTCAGCCGCGATGACGTGTCCAAATTCGTGCCCATCTACCAGAAGGCAGGAATTCTTGAGCACGATCCATTTGCAGTTCTTGACCAGGAAGGCGTTGGAGAGATCATGAAAATCGGTATAGGAAAAGGCCGCTCCGTCAAACCCGACCTCAAAATGGGAATCTGCGGAGAACATGGCGGAGAGCCAAAATCCATTCACTTCGCTCATGAAATAGGCCTTAACTATGTAAGCTGCTCTCCCTACAGAGTTCCGATTGCAAGGCTCGTAGCTGCTCAGAGCACAATTGAGTCCAGAAAGTAAGTCCTTAAAGTTAAAGATTTATTCAAAAAGAGGCAGGATTTATCCTGCTCATATCATTCTTTTTTGTAAACCTTTTTTTGGAAATTTTAACTAGGTTTTGCAGTTCTGAAAATTCTGGTAAATCTAAAAATTCTTGTCTGGCAATCCTGATTTTTAATATATTTTCATAAAAAGTATAATGATATAACCCTTTTTCGAGGGTTAATGCTATCATTTTACGTCGAGCTTCATGCAGATTCCTCAACCGTAGATCATTATTGAATCGAGTCTCGCGGTACCTGCTTTTGTCCAGTACTTGCAAATACTACAGTACTGGATCTCGCCGTCGGAGTGCAATTTCAAGTGAGAGTGGCATTTTGGACATATTTTTAAATGTTTCATAATTATCACACATTAAATTTATTTTAATGTTGAGTCCATTACAAAACTCAAAATTGGTTCTCTAAGCCTTGAATTTTGAACGATCAATCAAGTTTTGTAATGAACTCAAGCGTTTTTTAATTTTTTAGAGATCTTTGGAGGTTGTCTGATATGTTGGTAGACTAATGAGGGGTTAGTTTGTTCTTTTTATGCTTATTCTTCTCCCATTTCTTTTCTAAACATGATGTAATCTCTCTCTACTTCTTCAAGTTCGTATTCCATTTTATCCCCCATTTTGTGGTTTTGCTGTTTTCAAGTTGATTTTTATTAATATGCAGATAAATTTCTGGAGGCTGTTTAAAGGTTATTCATTAACAAATTTTTAACATGTGCCCTTTTTCCAATTTGTTTTTATGTTTAGATTAATGTTGCATGAATGGCCCCACCCTGTTGTGTAAATTTCTTCAGAGGTTAAAAGCATCCCATTTCCAAACAAAGATCCTTGTGAAATTTGCTTTGAAAGCTTCTTCTCTGTCATTTTATTCATTAACTGGTTCTCCTTTATTCTAGTTTTTATTTCTTCTTTCTTTGTAAAGGAATACGGAATCCTATTTCCCTTTTATTTTATAAATAACTTGCGCCTAAGATACGCATGTGTATTAAATGAAAATCCCACGTAGTATAAGATTAGCTATTAAAGTTCCAAAAAAAGGGCTATGTAAAGGTTCTCTAAGATAAGAAAATTTTCGATAAAAATTCTCCTTTAATTTGATAAAAAATCTTTTGAATATATAAGCAAGAAGAAATCCAGAGGTTTATATCTATTATATCCCCCAATATAGTCTCTCCGAATTTATGTTCCCCCAAGAACATTGATTCGAAGGCGAATCAGCAACCCTCTGGAAATTCTCTTCTTTTTGATGATACCCCAGTTCTATTCCTCAACTCCAACACATAGTAATTGCATAAATTATATTAAATAAATTATATCAAAAATTGTATCCAAAAATAAAATCGTTTGACATAAAAAATTTCAAGACCATTATAGCTATTTTCTAAATAGAACTCACGTACTAAAAATGAAATCTTTTCTAAGTAGAACTTATGTACTTGAACTGAAAAACATTAACATTAAGCCGTAATATGTCTAAAAAGTTTAACTTTAAAGTTTCACTTCTAAACAAAATTGTTCCAAAACTCAATGTTGCTTATCTGAGTTACGTATTCCAAATAATTAACCAAGTTTTAGATCACAGAAGACAATTCTGAAATTTTATTGATTTTGAAAGTAAAATTGGTTTTGGGGTGACTCGTCAATAAAAAAAGATATCGAAAATACAGGTTATTACGGCCCCAATTAGCCGCAATTTTCCTGAAGTCTTCGTTCGTTCAACTAGTTCAGTATTTTCTTGATATCATATAATCGGCAATCTGAAGGAGAAGCTCTTTTTCCGGGCAGTCCCGCAGGGCGTCCAGTTTTGCTTTGCCTTCGTTGATATATGAAATCGCAAGGTTTTTTACATAATCAATTGATCCACATTCGGTTAAAATCCGGACGGCTTCATCGGTTTCTTCCTGAGTAGCTTCCCCTTTTCCGAAAATATCCAGTTTCACACCTTTTTCGAAAGCGTCAATTACAATGAGGGTGTGTTTCCCTTCCCTAAGGTCGCTGCCTCTTACTTTACCGAGCACTTCCTCCGGGGTAACCATATCCAGAACATCGTCATACATCTGGAAGCCAATTCCTATAAGGCGCCCATACTCGGATAAGGCTTCAGCAATTTCATCAGAAGCTCCTCCAAGAAGACCCCCTATCTTGGCTGCAGCTGCATAAAGAACCGAGGTCTTTTTTTCCACCATTTCAATATATTCAGCTTTACTGACCTTTTCCCTTTTCTCAAAATCCATATCAAGCCACTGGCCTTCACAGATTTCGGTACAGGTTTTTGAGAGGACGTCCATACATTTTAAAATCCTTGCAGGCTCGTTTTCAACTTTAGAAAGGATTTCAAAAGCTTTGGAATAAAGCGTGTCACCTGCAAGAATTGCTCCTGCTTCACCCCATATCATATGGACTGCAGGTCTTCCTCTGCGAATATCATCCCTATCCATTATATCATCATGGATCAGGGTGAAATTATGTACAAGTTCCACGGCCACTGCTGCAGGCAAGACCGATTTGAGATTCGAGCCTGTAGCTTCAGCTGCCAGAATAAGAACTGCTGGGCGGAGGCGTTTTCCTCCTGCATCTACCAAATAGCGAGAAGCTTTGTATAGCTCCTCAGGATGGGCTACCGGAAGCAGCTCACTGATTGCGGCGTCAACATGGACACTTCTTTTTTTGATCTCATCAGTTAACATCATAAATATCACGAGATACGGATAGTTTTCCTATTAATTATTCTTCTATATATAACACTTCACCATTTCTGAGAAGGTGTACTGTATCTCCGAGTACATACCCGGCATCTTCCGCCATCTCTATGTAGTGTCCATGCATTTCCATATCCCCATGGGCGGGGATCACATGTTCAGGATTCACCATGCGCAGAAGTTCCCAATGGTCTTCTCTGTATGCATGCCCTGATACATGCACACCATCATAAATCCTGGCTCCTCGCATTTTGAGCTTGGTTTCAAGAGCATAGCGATTAGCCTGAGTCATGGGACTCGGGATCACATTTGCAGAGAAAATAACTTTATCTCCTGGATCAATTGTATATGGAGTTTCCCCGTTTGCAACGCGCACAAGTATGGAACCTGGTTCGCCCTGATGTCCGGTAACAATTGGGAGATACTTATTTTTCCCTTCCTGTATAATGCGTTTGAAGGCTCTATCGACTTCTTTTCTCTGGCCGTACATCTCGACATTGGAAGGTAGTTCCAGATAGCCAAGGTCTCTAGCTGCCCCTACATAGCGTTCCATTGAACGCCCCATAAGCACAGGAATCCTGCCCATTTCCCCAGCTGCCTCAATAATTGCTTTTAGTCTGGGAATGTGGGAAGCAAAGGTGGTAATGATCATCCCGACTTCGGACTCTTCTGTTCCTAGTAGTACATCCCTTACCATATCTTTTGCAATCTGTTCTGAAGGAGCCTTTCCAGAACGCCCGGCGTTCGTGCTCTCTACAATCATTGCGATAACTCCTTCCCTCCCGAGAGCTTTGAGGCGCTCGAAGTCTGGGGCTTTACCCATTGTTGGAGTTCGGTCAAGCTTAAAATCACAGGCATAAAGGACCGCTCCAACAGGAGTGTGAATAACTGCAAGCACACAGTCGATAATGCTGTGCTGGACATTGATGAACTCAATGGAAATATCTTCCGTAACCTGATAAGTTCCACCTGCATTCAACGGAATTACCCTGTTGCAAACCTCAAACTTGCGCTCGGCCTCGATCTGTTGTTTGATAAGGGCCGTTGTATATGGTGTTGAAATTATTGGGGCGTTATACCTGTGGGCAAGTTTCGGAATCGCACCTATATGGTCAAGATGCCCATGAGTGCAGACAATTGCCCGAACAGTTCCATTAATTTCTTTCATAATAGTATCATCAGGAATTGCTCCCATTTCGATAAGTTCGAGAGAGTGCATTTTGTCAATTTCTACATCTTCATGGATCTGAACCCTATCAAGCCGAAGCCCCATGTCCAGAATGATAATATCTTCACCTACAATAATCGCAGTCATGTTACGACCCATCTCATTGTAACCGCCGACTGCAACAATTCCTATTTCAGTCATATTTTTACCTCTTATTTATTTTTTTATCCTTGTGAACCCCAATCCTCAGAAAACGGATCAGGTGATGACCTTAAAATTATGACCATGATGTGACAGCATATAATTTCTAGTCTAACACAGAATCAGCCTTAGAGTAGTAACTATTCAGATCTTGTTCGCAAGAGGAACTTTACCCCCAAATGAGACAAATAAGACTATATCTCATAGGTTACATTTCTTGCAGAAGAACTCTACTTTAGATCCATGTTTGTTTGTATACAAGCACTTAAACGCCTGTTAAATGCTTTCGGAACTATCTCCATATCCTTTTTAGATATATCCACTCAAAGGATTCTACCCTGCCAAATTAAACGAATTTTGGCGATGAAGTAAATGAACAGGAGCTTTTACATACTCTTTCTCATACTGATTAGTATTTCTTAAGAGCCTTCTTTCTAACCAATCCTGGAAAGTAAGATTTCAGCCTTTAAAGTGATTTGAAAACGTACAGTCTTCTATTCAGCTGATTTTTCGAGAGTTTCTCCAGCAACCTGCTTTTTTATAATTAAGTCTTATTCTCATTCTTGGTTTTATTCCTGCCGATTCTTACTAACCCATTTTTGGATTATTCTTATCATGGTAACTTTATCAGGCAATTCCTGAATTGACAATTATTCTAGGTTATTTTTTCTATTCTAATAATGAAACAACTTCATATTAAGTAATTTCAGCCTGAATAACTGTGAAACTTACTCCTAATTTAATCGATTTATGATTCTATGAAATTGATTTTTTATTTTAATTGATCCTATATAGAACAATTTTTGTAGCTTGTGAATCATGAAACAAGTTCTAGTGTAACTGTTACTACCCAGATAATTTGGATAGAACTTATTGATTGTCCACAATAGTCCTGAATAAGTTTTTCAAGATTGTGAAACGCGGATCATTATCCATATATTAACAATTTATTCTCGAACATTACTTTCATATTATGTATAGATATTGTTATATAACGTACAGATACTGTTATGTAACGAACCTTTAATGAGTATATAAGCTATTATATTTTACCGATATAATCCAAATTTTTATACAGGTTATTGTAAAAATAGCCGGCTATGCTAAGAGTTAAAAAGCGTCTCCTGCTACGGCATAGTCTTTTACGTTAAAGCCGCGTTGCCCTAGATATTCAAGGGTCCAGCCAGTAACAACCACAGGTGCATTACGTAGATCCTGTATATTTGCACAGCCGCAGAGAAACATTGCAATTTTGAGTTCCTCCAGCACGCGAGAAAGGATCTTGACAACCGATTCTTTTCCTTTAAGGGCAGGACCTACAAAAGGCAGGGCTGCACTTGCCGCACTGGCTCCAAGCGCAATGGATTTAGCGACATCGACTCCTGTCCTGATCCCGCCTGTTGCAATAATTGGAAGAGAAACTCTGGACTCTATAATACTAGCAACGGTGGGAATCCCAAAATCCCAGAAAAGTTCCCCAAGGTGTTCAGAGGCCAAATCTCCACTTTCCCTAGCTCTGTATACCTCAACGCCTGCCCAGCTTGTGCCTCCTGCACCTCCTACATCAATTGCGGACACACCTGCCTTCTGAAGGAGAAGGGCATCTTCCCTTGAGATTCCGGCTCCTGTTTCTTTAATAATCACTGGCGTACTCAGTACGGAGCAAATTTCTTTTATCATATCAAGACAGCCAGTAGCATCTCTATCCCCTTCTGGCTGGATAGCTTCCTGTAAGAAGTTTAGATGAATAGCAAGAGCATCGGCATCGATCATTTCTATAAGTTTTACAACTCCGTCAATTCCATACTCGCGGATCTGAGCAGCGCCTACATTTCCGTATACAAAAGCATTTGGAGCTTTTTCTCTTACAACCTTAAAAGATTCTTCCTGGGCAGGGTCATCAACTGCAGCCCTTTGGCTGCCAACTCCTATTCCTACTCCCAATTCTTCAGCTGCAGCAGCAAGAGCAGCATTTACGGGAGTAGTATCAGGATGGCCTCCAGTGATCGAAGCGATCAGAAAAGGAGCTTGTAGGCGCTTCCCAAGGAGGTCTACAGACAGATCTATTTTATCCATATCGAGTTCAGGAAGCGCTCTGTGGATAAGGGTCACATCCTCAAAGCCAGCACTGACTTTTCGGGATTCAACCGGGCTTTCAGCACATAAATTTAGGTGTTCGATCTTTCGCTTTGAGGTATTATTAACCATACTTCATAACCTTTTATTCGGACTAATTTTGGTTCCTATGGATTCCCCATTTAAGAACCGATATATGTTATCCTTTTTCCCAGCATTGAATATATATGATGTGATACAAGACGTTTTGCTAAGTTCTAGAAGTTCTTGTACCTTGCCTAACATGCCACCTGTAACATCGGTACTTTCTGAACCTGTTATGTAATGTTTGAAATTTTCAAATTTTTCCGGAGTTATTTCAGGTACGGTATTTCCATCTTTATCAAGTACTCCGTTTTCTGCCGATCCTAACCCGAGTCTGGTAATCCCGAGTTCTTTTGCAAGATAAGGGACTATCTGATCTCCAGAGAGCACACAGGCTCCGAGTTCGAGATCCATAACAACATCCCCATGAAGTACAGGGATAAAGCCTTTATCTATCATGAGCTTTATGTTGTCAAGGTACATGCTTTCTATCCGTCTATTTCTGCAAACCGTACAGCACATTGGATGCACAGCTACAGCCCTGACTCCGAAATGGTTTAGGGCACTTACTACAGTTGAGGCAAGCTTCTTGACGGATTCATGGGTTATAATCGCCCCTTCGGGATCAAAACCTCTATCAAGTCCATATTTTTTGGCGTAGGTATGTCCAAAGGAACCTGCACCATGCACAATAATCAGTTTTCCCTGAAATTCGGAAACTTCCTTTGCAATCCTTAGGAGATCAGCCTCTCTTATGACTCCTTCATCTGCGTTTTTGTCCGTAATGACGCTGCCTCCGAGTTTCAGAATAACAGGTTCGTTTGAGACTTTCATGCTATATCACTTGATACCTTCTTATGCAACTTCCAATTTTCTCTCTAAACAACGTGAAACAAGGCTCCAATGAGATCAAAATTTGAGTTGCTCATTCTAACTTTAAGCCCTGTTCCGTGGGTTTTGTTATGATTGCTTTACCCCCAGCACCTGCAATGGCTTCAGCAACCTGTACACATTTGTCAGTTGTTGTAAGGGCAACCATACATCCCCCCCCTCCGCCTCCTGTACTCTTTGCTCCGAAAGCTCCAGCTCCCCTTGAAGAGTAAATTAGTTTAGATAATTCAAAAGTATTTACTCCAAGTGCATCCAGAAGGCCCTGATTAACATTCATAAGCTTGCCAATTGAAGAGTAATCTCCTGTCTGGAAAAGGGGTTCTGCGGTCTTGGAAATTCTTCCAATAACAACCATTAGAGGTTCTATAAGTTGGGGATAGCTTTCACGGAGCTTTCTAACATTTGCTACAAGCTCCTTTGTAGAAGAGAAAACTCCTGTATCTCCGACCACAATCCCGCAATCAGGCGTCTTGAGTTTCTTCCTATCGGGAATGGTCACAACCCCTCCAAATGTAGAGACATAGGTATCAGTAGGACTTGCGGCTCCTTGTACTTGAATTTCAATTTCATGCCCCATTTTAGCAATCTCATCGAGAGAGAGGTCGCAGCCAAACAGTTCATTGAGAGCACCTAGACTTGCAATCGTAACAGCAGCAGATGAACTGAGTCCCGAGCCTACAGGAATCTCAGAATCAACTTTCAGATGAACACCACCTATTGGTACTATTTTCTTTATTTTCTCGACGGCCGCGGATATATAAGGATGTTTTTCAAAATCAATTCCCGTTTGGCCAATCCCCGACTGAATTATTATAGAGTCGCTTAATTCCGCTCGCACACGGGTTCTTAATTCAACTGCACAACCTATTGCGGTTTCTCCATAGACAACCGCATGTTCTCCGAAAAGATAAATTTTCCCGGGGGCAGAACACGAAACCATACTATTCCTCTGAAAGTCATAAATCTGATTGAAGCATATAAAGCAATGAATTTACGTTCGAAATGAAAGCGAATTGCCTTTTAATTCAGTAATAAGTTTATTTAATGAATTATTCAATTTATTTATTAATGTTTTATTTCTTTTACAGACCTGTGTTAGGTTAATAATGTCTAAAATCCATAAAAATTTATTCGGGTACAAGTAGTATCTCTGTATCCTTTAATTAAAAATAGATATACTCCGTTTTTCCACGGAATCTCTCTTATTCCACGATAATCGCGGCATAACCTACAACTGCGTTCATATCTCCGGAAACATCCCCACTGTTTGAGTAGTTAAGCAGTTCAGCCCGATTTGCACCAAGCTTCTGTGAGGCTATTAACATCGCAGAAATAGGCCCATATCCGCACACGGATGCGTTTCTCCTATAAAGTCTTTCATATATTCCTGAAATATCCAGATCAAGAATAGACTCTATGATTTCATTGTCTATTTCCCTTGCAAGGTTTGCAGGTTGATAATGAGTAAAATCGCTGGATGCAATGAAGGTTACTTTTTTCCCGCTCTCCAAAACAAGGTTGGCAATAAGATTTCCCACCTCAATTGCGGTTTCTTCATCCTGCATGCCCAAGCAGATAGGAAGAATCTTGAAATCTTGATCAAAGCGGTATTGAAGGAAAGGAAGTTGAACTTCGATAGAATGCTCATATCGGTGCCCGAGTTCATCGGCATCAATAATACTTCCTAATAGCCCCTCGGCAAGTTCGCGATCAACTTCGAGAGTTCCCAGAGGAGTTTTCCAGGTCTCCATAGATACTGATACAGGTGAGCCGTATCCCGTATGGTTGGGACCGAAAAGAACATATGTATCGGCTTTTGGGAGGACTGCATAGACATGTGCAGCAATCTTCCCTGAATAAACATATCCTGCATGCGGGCAAACAGCCCCAAGGATATTTCTTTCCCGAATCTCCAAACCTTCAAAACATTTCTTGAGTTCTTCCTCAAGATTCTCAGAACGCAGGGGATAGAATTGCCCTGCAACTGCTGGTTGTCTCATTTTTAATCACCCATATAAGATATGGGTAATTTTTATATATCCTTGCAGTATGCAGGACTGCCTTTTATGGGATCAGAGAGGTGTTTCGAAGTCGGTCAATTCGTAATTGAAGGGAGTACCATTAAGCCTAGATACTTCCCTTGCAAGCAGCCAGTAGACAAGGGAAAGAGCTTTCCTACCTTTGTTGTTTGTGGGAATTACAAGGTCCACGTTTGAAATCAGGTTATTAGTATCACAAAGGGCTATAACAGGTACTCCTATGCTTGAAGCTTCCTTCAGAACCTGGGCATCGCCTGCAGGATCGGTTACAATCACAACATCAGGCTCAAAGAAACCGTGAATCTGAGGGTTTGTAAGCAAGCCTGGAATAAACCTTCCTAACATTGCTTTTGTGCTTAGTGATCTGGAAAACATCCTTGCGGGATGCTGCCCATACTGCCTTGAAGATACCACAAGAATCCTTGAAGGATCATAGTGAGACAGCAATTTTGCTGCAACTCTTATTCTTTCGTCTGTTGACTGGATGTCAAGCACATACAATCCGTCAGTTCTGACCCTGTACACGAAGCGCATCATATCTTGGGTCTTTTGCTGAGTACCTATGTGAACACCTGCTGCTAGATATTCATCAATGGAAACAAGAGATGTAGAACCTTCTTTAGCAGAAGGCTCTTCTTCCTCTTCTGTTTCTACAGGCACAGATCCGGCTTTTGCTGCGGCTTCCTTTTCAGGTGCAGGTTTTGCTTCAGCCACGACATTTTCTTCAGGCAAAGGCTGTGCTTCGTTTTCCTCCTGCCCTGTCTGCTCAATTTCCTCCATAAAGTCACCTCATAATATAGATCAACAATAAAATCATTTGATATTTTGAGAACGTATCCCACTGCGTTTTTAACTGCTTTTACGTTTGACCGTGATAGGAATAACTCCGGCCTTCAACTCTTCAATAGCAAGACTAAGAGGGTCCAGCCGCCCGTCATCTTCAACAAGGACAGGAGCTCCCATTGCAATTTGCAATGCTCTTGCACCTACAATCCGTGCACGCTCGAACCGGGTATATTTTTCCTTGACCAACTGATCACCCTGAAACTTAAAAACGCTCCGATGAATTCCAATAATTAATAATCATGATAAGTTTGATATTTTACAGTACATGCCTTAAAACCAGCACCCTTAATACGGGAAGTGGGACCGCTGAGATTCGAACTCAGGTTCCGGCGTCCCGAACGCCGAAGGATGGACCAAGCTACCCTACGGTCCCTTACTGGTATGGCGAAAGTACATCAACGAGTTCAACATGGCTTAGCAACATTCTGCGGCAGCAGTAGCGGGTGATCCCAAGATCATCCAGCACTACGGCAGCGTCTTCGCCATCATTAACACGTCTTTTGTACTCATCCCAATAGTTTGAGATTACTTTTCCACATGAGAAACATCGGACTGGGATCATAGTTCTTACCTGTAAGATTTCTGGTATTTAGCCCTTGCTCCAGGCCCACCAAAGTTCTTAGATTCTTTCTGCCTGGAATCACTTACAAGCAAATTGCGATCATAGCTTGCGAAGTTATCTCTTATGATCGTGTCATTGGTCCATTCCACAATGCCTCTGGCAACTGCGGTCCTTATCGCATTAGCCTGCCCGATAATTCCGCCACCCTTAACATCGACATTAATGTCAAGTTCAGAGATCACTTCATCTCCTGCAATCAGCAGAGGCTCTGAGATTTTCATCTTCACAAGCTCTGGAGTATATAGCTCAAGCGGAATTTTGTTGATCCTGACCTTACCGTTTCCTTTAGTGACTGTTGCACGTGCAGTTGCAGTCTTGTGCTTTCCAGATGAATTAACTACTTTGACCATGAGGACTCACCCTTTAGAACTTTGAACCCATTTTCTGGCTTACTTCACCAAGCTCAATATATTTACTGGAGCTCAAAAGCTTCATATCGGCATGTGCAATGGTGATTGTTTCAGTACCCTTGAGTTCAGTGGGAACACCTACATAGACTTTGAGCCTAGACATTGCATCCCTGCCTCTTGCTCTCTTATAGGGCAACATGCCACGGATAGTCCTCTTAAGGATGCGGTCTGGACGTTTCGGGAAGTAAGGCCCGAATTCCGTAGCACCTCTTTCCCGGGTTTGCCGGTAATCTTTGAGGGTGGTAGCTCTTGAGCCAGAAATGATGGCTTTTTCAGCATTCACAATATATATCTCTTCGTCTCCTGAAAGCAGCTGTTTTGCAACTGTACTTGCAAGACGCCCCAGAATAAGTCCATTTGCATCGATAACCGTCATCTTCTACACCTCAGCGGAAAATCCGGATACCGGACCCTTTAGGATTTGCTTCCATTATTTCTTCGAGACTCAGGCACTTACCGCCGGCTTCAGTGATCTTCTCAACTGCGGATCCACTGAAGGTCAAAGCTGCAACAGTTACAGGGTGGTCAAGGAGACCTGCACCCAGAACTTTTCCTGGAATAAGCAGAACATCGTCCTCTGCAGTGTGCCTGTTGATCTTACTTAAATTCACAGCCGCGTAGTTCCTGGACGGCATCTCAAGACGTCTCGCGATATCCTTCCAGATGGGGGCAGTATTTGCATTTGCCCTCTCTTTCAGGGTAAGAATCAGGGAAACGATTCTTGGATTTGTTTTTCTTGTCAGTTTTACCAGTGATTTTTTACCCAATGTATGTTCCTCCGCAAGATTTATTATATCTCACTCACGCGGAAAAAATTCCCTATCGCGTTCGAACATCGCTATAGCTGCCTCTCCGGGATTTTAAGTCCGGAAATTGCAAATTAAAGAACAAGCGATTAGTCGGAATTGGTATGATGTGAATAACATTTCTAGTACATAAAGATTATGTGCATCGTTAGTTCCTATTTACTGGAACTCCAGATGACAAAAATTTTTCATCTTTGTCCCAATCTTTTCATAATCTTAGACTACTGAATCAAAACTATTCTGGCTCGCGTCTCGTTGCAAACAGATAGGTGTTAGCACAATTTATTCCTGTATAATTCACCCATTCAAAAACAAGCATCTTTGTTTTCTTATTAATTAGAAAGTCTGCTCTCATATCTAATTATTATAGCCAATATGTATTGAAAAGAAGTCTTGTTTTTATAATATTACACGAATTATAATGTTTGGGGAATAATCGATGTGAGGAAGCTGACAATATCACGTCGGGCTAGTATCTGGTCTGTGAGCAGAAGTCAAACAAACATTAGATTTCCTTATGAATGTCAATGGAACCTGAATATTGATCGAACTGCAGAGCGAAGAAGTCATACAATTGTACTAGATTTCCGTTTTACGTAAAGTGTAGGGTCTACTATTAGGGGAGCTTGCAGGCACAGTGCATATTCTGCAAATATTTCTTAATGGCTGCACTCAAAACCTGAACTGATAAACATAATAATCAAACTTAAGTGGATTGATTATACTGGACTGACCCAAAATATGAAACAAACTAATGGGAAGTGGGTAATACTATTATGCCGACAGTTATTGAATATCTTCTGGATAGATTGAAGCAACTGGGAATTAGGGAGATTTTCGGTGTGCCAGGGGACTTTGCGTTTCCTATAGACGATGCTATCTGTGATGACAAGGACTTTCGCTGGATAGGCTGCTGCAATGAACTCAATGCTGCTTATGCTGCTGACGGTTATGCTCGTATTAAAGGTATGTCAGCGCTGTCTACCACCTTTGGTGTAGGTGAACTTTCTGCGCTATGTGGTATAGCAGGTTCTTACACGGAACACAATTTAGTATTCCATATCGTTGGAATGCCAAAAATGCAGGTACAGAAGAGACATGCCATAGTTCACCATTCGCTGGGTGACGGAGAGTTCAGTGCGTTTATGGAAATGGCTACGCCAGTAGTATGTGCGAATACAATTCTCACTCCAGAAAACTGTGTACAAGAAGTCGAGCGTATTATTGAAGCAGCTCTGGAGAATCGCCGTCCTGTTTACGTTGCAATACCTCACGACTATGTGAATGAAAACATCTCATCTTTTACAGCACCTGCAAGAAAACCTGTAAAAAGTGACCCTGAAACTCTCGAAAAAGTGGTCTCGATTATTGAAAATAAACTCTCGAATGCAAAGCAAGCCTGTATTATGCCGGGCTTTCTTGTTGACCGTTTTGGTTTCAAGGATCTGACTATGGCTGTTATTAATGCTTCAGGATTGCCTTATGTTACTATGGCACTAGATAAATCAGTTCTTGATGAAACTAATCCTTCCTACTTAGGATTATACATGGGACAGCTTATCAATCCTGAAATTAGGGATTTTGTGGAATCATGCGACTGCATACTTGCTATAGGCACTATCCTGTCTGATATTAACTTGGGTATGTTCACGGCAAAGCTGGATAAGTCCCAAATTGTCAATATCATGCCTTCCAGTGTCCATATAGGGCAAACTGATTACATCAATGTAAAGATGGTTGATGTACTGGAGGAACTTGCCAGAAGACTTAACAAGCGTACTGATATCAGGGGACCTGTGGCTAATCCTCCAGCAGTTCCAGAGGTAAACACTGAAAGTCCAATAACTGCTGACTACTTATATACAAAGTACGCCGAATTTTTTAAGCCTGATGACATAATTATAGCTGACTCCAGTTCATCCTTTTATGGGTTGCTACCTCTTTTTTTACCTAAAGGAACTAAGTTCGAGAGCCAGATGCTCTGGGGGGCAATAGGATGGGCTACTCCGGCTTCTTTTGGCACTGCACTGGCTGCACCTGACCATCGAGTAATTCTTATAACAGGAGAGGGATCACACCAGATGACGGTTCAGGAGATTAGCCAATTTTATCGCTATGGTTTAAAACCCATTATCTTCGTACTAAATAATCAAGGCTACCTGATAGAAAAAATGCTATCTAAAAAATTAGATTACTGTTATAACGAGCTGCCACAATGGCAGTATCATAAGTTACCAGAGGCACTTGGTTGCAATGACTGGATTATGAGGAAGGTCACTACTTGTGGTGAGCTAGGTAAGATCATGGAAGAACTAAACAACGCTAAAACAGGTGCGTATATAGAAATAGATACTCCAAAGCTGTCGGCTCCTCCACTCATGGAAACAATTCACAAAAATTTGTAAACGCTAAAACTAAACTTATTAAGGATTTGTTCACAAGATATGTTTTGACTTGCGGATTTTTTTATTTAAATTGTTTGAGAAGTTATAATTGCAACTTCTCATTCTATTTTGAGCAGCTAGTAGTGAATATTAAGCAGAAATTCCAAGTACAGATCCGGCAACCTTCCCGAAAATTGCTTCAATGTTGCATCCGAAGTTTTTTGCTACAATAAGTGCTACTACCCGGATGTCCACAAGGTAGGAAAGTCGATCCTGCATGGAATTAATTTCGGAAACAAGTTTCTGCCGGTTTACTCCAGTATCTGCGGAGATAAATTCCAGAACCTGTTCAAAGGATATTTCTTCTTTTTTCGATGCTTTTCCTCCGGAGCCTTTCTGATTTTCAAGAAAATTCTCCGATGGCTTAAAAGCATGTGGAATTCTTACACTTTCCACATCAAATCCGGGCACAAGAACCCCGGTTTTAAGTATAAGAAGGCCTGCTTCAAGGGCTTTTTCCTTTACTTTTGAGGCGGTTTTTGGGGGAAACCATTTCAGGTCAAAAGCCAGGGAATACTCAAAATCTTTTTCCGAAAGAGAAGCTGCAAGAGTTTTTTTAAAAGGAACGGAAACTACGCATTTAAGTTCTTCCATTAACTGCACCCTTAAAAATTGGTACTGGTGAAAAGAGTTTATAATACTATATAGAGTCTAATAATATTTTAAGTCTAATATTATTAACTATAAAATTATGGAGTCTAAGGTAAAGAAGTTTAAAATACAAGCTTACAAAATTTAAAGGCTCTAGCTCAGGATTCCTTATCCTGAACTTTTGCCGGAGTAATGTCTTCCTGAAACGGAAAGTTTAGAGTGTCACAAGTTTGGCGTCAAGTATTCCATCGACTTTCCTGACCTCTTCAAGCATTGGATTGGGAACTTCAGAGTCTACGTTAAGAACCATCAGAGTCACACCTCCGATTTCTCCCCTACCAACCTGCATACCTGAGATATTGATGTTGTTTTGACCGAGAACCAGGCAGCATGGTCCGATGACATTAGGTCTGTTGATGTGTTTGGCAAAAATCATCCGACCTGCTGGGAAGATATCCACTCTATCGTTATCAACTGCAACGATCTTTGGCTCGTCTCCAACGACGGTACCTGCAACCAGTTTTGTCTGTCCGTTGCTGCTAAGCTTGATACTAATGGTAGAAGAATATTCCTCAGAAGACTCAGATTTGCTCTCCACAACTGCAATCTGTCTTGACTTTGCAAGGATTGGAGCATTGACATAGTTAACCCCAGCACCGAGAGCCATTTCAAGAAGTCCTTTGAGAGCAGAAACTGTAAGAGGTCTAGTATCTTTTCCGGAAATCTCTCCATTGTACCCGATTTCTACTTTTTCGTAATTTCCGTCTACGAGTTGCCCTGCAATCTTGCCCATAATCTCAGAAAGCCTGATGTAAGGAGCAAGGACTGCCATAGCTTCTGGTTTCACCGAAGGAATATTGATTGCATTCTTTGCCTGTCCGCCTGTAAGAACGGATGTTACTTCCTTTGCAATGTCTACTGCCACATTGACCTGAGCTTCCTGTGTGGAGGCTCCAAGATGGGGAGTTACTACAACATTGTCAAAATTCAGAAGAGGGCTATTAAATGGAGGTTCTTCTACGAAAACGTCTATTGCTGCGCCACCAACTTTTCCACTTTCAAGGGCTTTTGCGAGGGCTTCTTCATTGATGATGCCGCCACGGGCACAATTGAGAATTCTAACGCCAGGTTTCATCAGGGCAAACTGCTCTTCATCGAGAATGTTTCTCGTTTCTTTGATAAGAGGTGTGTGCACTGTTATATAGTCGGCTGCTTTTGCAATTTCATTAACTGTCCCCAGTTTAACTCCAAGTTCAACAGCTCGCTTTTCGGAAATAAAAGGATCATACGCCATAAGGTTCATCTCAAGTCCTGAAGCCCTTTTTGCGACTTCGGAACCGATTCTTCCGAGACCTATGATTCCCAAGGTCTTGCCTTTGACCTCAACGCCCGTGAATTTATTGCGTTTCCATTCCCTGGCTTTCAAGGAAGCATTTGCTTGAGGGATGTTCCTGGACATTGACATCATCATGGCAATTGTGTGCTCTGCTGCCGAAATCATATTGCCTTCGGGAGAGTTAGCCACAATGATGCCTTTCTTTGTAGCTGCATCCACATCAACATTGTCAATTCCGACTCCGGCTCTCCCGATAATTTTCAGGTTGTCGGCAGCCTCGATAATCTTCTGGGTGACCTGGGTGCCGCTGCGTATTACAAGAGCATCGTAATCTTTGATTTTTTTCACCAGCTCGTCTTCGGAAAGCCCGGTGGAAACGTCAACCGTAAAGTGTTCTTTTAAAATCTCCAAACCTTCATTGGAGAGTGAGTCGCTGACCAATACTTTCATGTCAATTTCTCCAGATCAATAAGATAAATATGAGACATTAAATTTTAACAGAGAATACCAATTAATCTAATTGCACTTAAGCGTTATCACACATATTCAGAAGTAAACTTTTCTCATTTTTCTCTTTCTTGCATGTTTTTTCCTTATGCGGTGTTACCCTACAAGCCTTATTATCCCGATCTTTGGTTCATAACACTGACCGCCTGCAAGTAGAGAACGAATAGCTTCCTCTACAACATGCTCAGGAATGCCTTTAGAGGTTGCAGCATCCACAAAAGCTGCATAATCCACTCCTTTGCTTCCACCCATTTCCCTAAGTAATTCTAGCACAAACTCCTTCTGGTCAGTCTTTGCCTCTGTATTACCTTCTGAATCTAAATTCAGGGTTTTGAGGCTCTCCCTTATAGAAATCCGAAGTAGTTTTGCAAACTCCCCAGGAGAATGTTCCCGTTCAAATGCAATGGCAATCCCTTCTGCAAGCTCAGAAGAAACACTTTTTTCTAGAAGGTATTCCCGAAGTTTCTCCCCACAATATCCACTGGTCAGAGCATCTGAAAAGGCTTCAAGTCTCTCAATTGTCTGTTCTGCGGTATCCACAACCCATCTGTTGCGGATTTCCTCGTCCACTACATTTACCTCTTCAGCCCGAATAGAAACAAAAACTGATCCAGGTTCGGGTTCGTAGATCCTGGCTTTTCCTGTAAGGGCAATAAAAGCAGGAACCTGTACTGTTGAAAAGAAAATTGAAGCTTCAGGCTGGTACTGACCTGCATATACTGTAAAGGCTCCGGTTGGATCGACTATTCTCACCTTCCACATCTCACTCTGTGTCCCAATGTTGTCAAGTTCCGTGATTACTCCAACCACAAAAACACGATTGAGAATCATCCCCAGAGGGCTAATAAGCAAGTTTGGACTTTTTGAATCTGCAGCTTCCGAGTCAGAGCGCTCGGATTTTTCAAGCTCTCTACAGGCTTCGAATTCTCTTGCAAAAACTCTTTTTGCAACTTCTCGTTTAAGCAAGATCGATTCCTCCACTAGAGGCCTGTGAATTTCTGTCCTGTTCCTCCTCATTCGACCCGAGCCTGCGAAGCAGTTCTACCGTCCTCACAGCAAGATCATCTTCAGGTACCCAAGCATTTTCGGCTACAAAAGAGATACCAAATTCGCTTTTTGAAGAGTTTCCGCGTACCGCGAGATAGCGACCTGTGAGAAAACGCCTTAAATCTTCATAAACTGCATCTTTAGAAACGTCAGAGAACATCAGTTGTTCGGCTTCCTCAAGAGTTTTTCCATAGATTATCTCCGCAAGCTCCCTTGGAAACATAACTGACATGGAGCCTGTTCCATCATCTAGTACGGCTTTGATCCGCATATCCCGTATGCCTTCTACCTTGCCGTGTACTCTGCAGTTTCCTTTTTGGATCACACGACTGCAATCAGGGCAGCGAGAAATAATGCCTGAGCCAGGCCTGACCGAAACCACGTTGCCCGCCGCAGCTACATCAAACATGCTGTCTCTTGAAGCTATTTCTTCAATTTTGATAGGAACAGGATCTTTCGCTGCGGATTCAAAGGTAAATGCGAGTTTTTCAGCTTCTTCCGACCCTACTGAAGAAACTTTTGTGTTGCTCAGGATGTTTACCGATGGCATTCCCCTAAACATCCGAATCTGAGCCCCCTCGATTTGGATTATGCTTCCAATATCAACACCAGCAAGTTCAACCCAGGATGCGAAAGGCAGTCTGCCTGTCTCATCTGCGAGCACGCCTGAGATCACTCTGGACTGGCGTCCTTTTACAAGAACTTCTCTGTAAGAAAGTTGAAGCACGCAGGCTATAGTATCTACGGAAAAATCTGCAGCTCCTATGTCTATTAACTTTTTTGTCTTGCTTCCTGAGAGTTCAGATAAGGGAGGAAGCGAAGAATCTAATATTTTCGACACCGGAGCCTGTTCCCCTATCGAAAGCCTGATCCGATTTTGCCAGATGCGGATATAGGCATTTTTGACGTTAATCACATCCCCAATAGAACCTGGCAGCTCTTTCCAGGAAGAAAATAGAACTGACCCGGTTTCGTCCGCAAAGACTCCGGTATACAGTCTAGAAGGACTTTCCTGAGCCCCCCCTTGCGGGCGGATTAATTTTTCCCCAAGGTCCAGAATCCTACCTGTAAACTCAAAATTCTTAAGATTAGCAGACAGGTCTTTTACTTTCAAAACTTTCCTTTTTCCTCCGAACTTTCGGAGGATACTCTCTTTTGCAACATCAGGTGGTACGCGAAAAGCAATGAGTTTCTCAAACTCTGCCCGGATGCCAGTCTTTTCAAGGTCTCCAAGCCCCCTGGTTAACTCTTCAAGGTGGGGCGCAAGCTTCTCATCCATTTTTAAGCCTCCATTCGAGACGATAACAAAACAATAAATTTTAGAATAATATCGAATTTTACACTATTTAAAGCTTTAATTGAAATTAATTTCCTCTATCGTAGAGGATAGTAAACTATTATTTAAGAATAGCTGTTTTAGATTTTTGATTTTTCAAGGGGATATTAATTTCAGAATAAATTTTCTTTCCTGGCAAAGTATTATAATAACTTTTTACTAAAGACTAGTTAGCCTAAAAAAGGAGACTTTCTCTTTTCTACAAAGCTAAAGCTTGATTAAAAATGGAAGCTTTAATAGATAAAGGGAGAAATAATATGAAAATTATAAAGGAAAAGAGTTTTAAAACTTTTAAGCTGACAGCGGTTGCGATTATTCTTGCAGCTTTCTGCACATGCTCCATTGTTTCGGCATCTAGTTTAAGGGTAAGTTCGGACGCGGAAGGAGATTATATCTCTATACAAGCCGCAATAGATGCCGCAGAAACCGGAGACACTATTTTTGTAAGCCCTGGAACCTATGCAGAAAACCTCAAAATAAATAAACAGGTGAGAATCTGGTCGGAGTCTGGAAAGCCAGAAGAAACCATCATAAGGGCAACCGATCCCACAAAAAGTACTGTTGAAATCAGCGTGGACAAAGTATCCTTTAGTGGGTTTAGAGTTGAAGGTTCGAAAAAAGCAGGAATCTTACTCACAGGGGTTAAAAGCTGTTATATTAATAATAACAGAATTCAGGGAGCCGAATACGGAATCCTCCTCAATGGCTCTGAAAAGAATACCATAAGCAACAATCTCATAACCCTTAATGAAAAAGGGATAAGGCTTGAAAGCTCAAACTCAAATGATATCCTGGATAATATAATTGCCTATAATTACGGTCCTGGGATCTCCCTTCAAGAGAGTATCAAGAATCTGATCTACAATAATTTCCTCAAAAATACTGAAAACGTCGAAGAAAAAACTGTAAATGCGGAAAACATCTGGCAGAGCCCACTCGTAACAAAAAAGAATATCGTCAGGGGTCCTTACATTGGAGGAAATTTCTGGACCGATCCTGAAGGCAAAGGATATAGTGAGACCAGCGTGGATGAAAATAGCAATGGGATTTGCGATTCCTCATATAACATCACAGGTGGAGGAACCGATAAGTTCCCACTCTGTCCGAAAGTCCCCAATGCTGTTAGAACCCTTGAGAGTAGCCTGAATGCCAGCGCTTATGAGCAAGGTCTGGCCAACAGGGAAAAAGCAGAAGCTACGGTAAACAAAACCAAAGAAGCAACAGAGACTAAAGTCGGAAACACTACCAATGAAGAGGCTTCAGGAAAAAACAAATCACCTGGTCCGGGGCCTGGAGTTGTGGGGCTGGCTATAGGAGCAGCTTATATTCTAAAACAGAGCAGGGAAGAGAAACGAAAATAAAAAGCCGGAACAAATAAGAGAAACGAAAATAATGGAAAAAATTGAAGATAAATAGTGGAAGGATGGTGGATCTTGCGAGCCAGTTACCAAAAAATGTAAACAATGACTATTTTACTCTCCCATTAATAGGAAATTTTCCATTTTTTCAAGATTGATTAATAATTATAGATCCTTTAGCTTTGATTCTTTTTCCTGCTATCTGTTATTCCACTTTCCGCAGTAAAATTTTAGATTTCATAATTTTTCCTGCTATCAATTTTCAATTAAGCGTGGATTTTTTGAACTTTTATACAGGAGGTAAAAGCAACTATATGGTATATTTAGAGACAAAAAAACGATATCATCAATTTTCACCAAATTCTATAAAGAACTTGAATTATTTGTATATGTTCTAAAAACATTATCAAGAGAAATATTGATTTTCGAAAAATACTGTGGAATGTAGGTGTTATTGAATGTAGCAAACAGAATTCCGGTTTTTACTCTGGTTAAACAAGGCCAAAGGTTATCTTTTTGTCGGATATGATAAATAATTCCCCCACTCCCTTTTAGCCTTGATCTTTTTTTCTATTTTTTCAATTTAAGAGTTTAACTCTTTTTAGAGTATAGTCCTGGTCTTGTACTTGTTGTCGCTTTTATGTAGTTTGTTTTAGTTACTGTATTGTTGCCTGCTGTATTTGTTACTGTCAGCTTTACCTTATAGCTTCCTTCCTGTATATACTGATGTGTTGGATTCTTATCGGTTGAAGTAGCTCCGTCTCCAAAGTCCCAGTTCCATGAAGTTGGTGATCCTGAACTTTTATCCGTAAAGAGAACAGTAAATGGTACTTTTCCTGACGTGACGTTACTAGCGAAATTTGCAACCGGTTTTGCTACTACTGTAATATAATTTGGATTTGTTGTTGTGTTACTAGCTGCAGCATTGCTTACTGTTAGTGAAACCGTATAATTACCTGCTTTGGAATACTTGTGAGTTGGGTTCTGGAGTGTTGAAGTGCCTTTATCTCCAAAATTCCATTTCCATTTAGTCGGTGATCCTGTACTTGTGTCATTAAAAGCAACGGTTAATGGTGCAGCTCCAGAGGTTGGATTCGCAGAAAAGTTTGCAAGAAGTCCTCCTGCTACTGTGTCAGTGAAGGCCTTGATACATACATTTGTATTTACGAAATAATTTATATTTGTTATGTCCCCCCAGGTTTTTCCATCGGAACTAACAAAGCTTTCCCCTGAGTTTGCTGTTGCTTTACTACTATAGCCTGCCTCCGGTCTTTCTATGGCAACCGGGTAACCATAGCCGGTGGTTGTAAGCTTCAGGACGACTGAAAACTTTTGACCGGATTTAAGCTGAACTGCGGAGTTCAGAGGTATTGTATGATAGCCTGCAAAGGAGCTTGTCCCACTCTTCGAGACAACCGGGCCAGCCTGACTTATAGGACTAGACGAAACATCAGTATAAACATAAATTTCGTAATTGCAATTTGAGTCTGTTGTATAGAAACTTACGGCTTTGAGTTTGTCATCGGATTTTGCAGTAAAAATATTTGCACACCAACCTGTGGAGGTACCGTATCCACAGTCTCTGGTCCATCCTAGAGGATCGTACTGATATATGTTTTTATAATTGTTAGTTCCCTCAGCTGTAAAGATGGCATTCTCTTTGCCTATATTTGAGTCATAATAGGAAACATAGAAATATCCGTTTTCACCCCAACCTGTACCCCAGCTATTTTTCACGATAAATGCTCCATTTCCAGGTGGAACCTGGGAAAAGTTATTTTTGTCATAATCATCGTTCCATCCCACAATAGCTACAGCATGGTTAGAGTATGAAGATCCATTAAAATAATAACTATGTGTGGTAGAGGAATAACAAGTTTTGTCATAGTACATTGTGGTATATAACGCTCCATAATTTTGAACTGCAGATTTTATTCCATTATTGTCCAGAGATCCCTGCCTACCCGGGGGAATAAGTGTATTCTGTAAATGTTTATATATAGGAAGTGTAAGACTTGGCGAATATACAGATGAATCACTATAAGGGTCATCGCTTTCCTTCACTGCTCCACTCCACCGGGATAGGTAGGCAGTTGACATAAACGAATTCCCTCCATCAGCATAATCAAACCCTGATGGTGCAGCAGTAGAAAGTACATTTTTAAGATTATTTTCTGAAAAATCCCAGTTTTCTCCCGGCATTAAATATGATTCTAAAGATCCATATGTTGCAAATGCCCAGCAAGTTCCTGCATTACCCTGATCTTTCACAGAAGTTACTTTGTTCAGAGTCCGCAGGTCATATTTAGATGGCAAAGATTTAACTGATGAAATAGCGTGAAGATGACTAGTATCCACAGTTGAGGGCCTAAAACCAGTTTTATGTCCGTCAAGAGATGGTTCAAGTATACTGGAAGTTTGCTGGTGTTTTACAAAAGCTGGATTTTCTTGTGCAGATACAAGTGTTGTCGCTTTGCTATTTCCTGAAAGTCCTGTATCTGCCATTACTATCGATGAGCCTATAACCAAAAGTAGAACAACAAGTCCACTGAAGATCACTGCCGTTTTTTTTACATTAAAGTCACTTTTTATTTTGAGAGTATTCTTCATAATTAGCTCCTTACTCCTTTCATTTGATACATTTTCTGCGTTACCAAATCATTCGTAGAGCCTATCCCAAAAGCAATTTTATTTTTCTCAGTAAAATTTTCAGGGCCATTTTTAGGATCCTAAACGTTACTGGCTGTCTATAATACCAAATTCATGAAAGTAATTTTGAGTTCTAGGATCAGCTCATATGTAAAAATTTATGTAGATATCTTTCGTTCAGGTTAGGCTTTAAAAATATCTGCCTCGCATACGGAATAAATCTCTTCAGTATTTATAAACGAGTATATAAAAGATATAATTTTTATTATATAGTCTTTATGATCTATTTCTAATTTTTTTAATCCTGTGTTTTATAAATAGACTTATTATATTATCCATTTTTGGTAGGTTGTATCTTTTATCATAATAGCTTTAACGATAGCTTTTTTTGATGGGGTGTAAGTTATCTGGGCGCTCAGTACAATTTAATTGATATCTATAATATATATACGCAATTATAAAATATAAAGTTTCAATCTAAATTCTAAAATATATTAAGATTATATTTATAAAAATTTTTAAAATAAGACATTTACCAGCATAATATTATTTATAACATTTTTTAGATTATGTTAATTTTTCAGGAGATATGAATAGATAAAAGGTAATATATAAAAATAACAGGAGACCTTTCAGTATAAAAAGTAAAGTCGATATCTTGAAAATTGAAAACTTACTTAAAATAAAAAGAGAAATTAATCACAAACATCAGTTACTCAAAACCAAAACGAAAAAGTCAACTTTCAACTATAGTTAACGAAGTAAAAGTTATTTTTGTCATATCTGATAAATGATTTGATAAATGATATTTGATAAATGATTTTCCCACTCCCTTTTAACTTCATTTTTTGTTTGCTTTCTCAATTCAAGGTATTCATTTTTTGGCTGCTGCAATATATCCAGGTATCGTCTTAGTGTTACTGCCTTTTTCATTCTTTACTGTTAAGCTGACAGTGTACTTTCCTATTTTACTATATGTATGTGCAGGATTCTTGACTGTTGAATACGTTCCGTCTCCAAAACTCCATTTCCATGAAGTGGATTGTTTGTGCTCTTGTCAGTAAATGTTACGTTAAGAGGAGTATTTCCTTAAGTTGGGGTTGCAGAGAAGTCAGCAACTGGTGGATTCGGTTTATCTGATCTGGTTTCGATTTTGTCTATCTTGAACCCATATGCAGTGCCTTCTTCATCTGTTTGAAGTTTTACTTTTTAAGTGTCTCCAGTGAACCATTCAGTCCAAAAATCGTTTCCGTTATTCCATAGATTATATCTTACTAGTTGATTTCCATCCTTATCATGAAGACTTAAATAATCACGAGCTTGAAGGTCTAATTTAGTGAAATGTAACCTCATCTGTGTCGCACCAGTTTCTTCTATCGCAGGCCATGTCTACTCTAAATTATTTGAATAAGGGTGACCGACTCTGGTAAAGATTCAGCCCCAGAAGCAAAAGTACATGTAATAATGCTTATTAAGAAACAACACACTAAAATTTTCGAAAAATTCCTATTAAATTATTCCTCCATGTTTTAATTGGAATAAAATGATGTCATAAAAATAGCGTCTTAGCAGGCAATGCTATGATACTCAAAACTAGAGATTTTTCATAATTTATTGGTTTCTTAATTGAAGTCATAGGGTGTACATAATGCGGAAAATAATGACAAATCTTGGAGATTCCTAAAATATTTCAAAATTTCCTAGTTTATAACACTAAACTTATACTATTTTTCAAATCATTTATTTTTACCAAAAAATAATATTAATAAATAGAAATTGTCAATATTCTTTAAAGTTTCCTATTTTAATCTAAAATTCAATGAAACTCCGTTAATTGATCTAATTTATCTAGAAACATTTGAACCTAAAAAATTAAATTAAAATATTAAATTTTAGACTCGGCTCAAATAAATTAAGTTCTAAGTTGTAAACTTAACTACTGGATATGTAAATCAAAAAGTTACACTTAAATTTGCCCAAGAAGCAGATTTCTCTTTTTATGAAATTTGATCAACAACTCATATCTACTACATAAAAGTGATATGGAGTGACTAAGAAAAGAAAAAAACTACAGATTTCAAAAGCAACAACTCTAAGAGAAAAGCAATTAGAAAAATATGTTAATGGGATAGCGCGGATTTGAACCGCGGTCCAAGCGTCCCAAACGCTCGAGGATGGACCAAGCTACCCTACTATCCCAAGGGGTACTTCCTCTCAAAGGAGATTATCCTTTATATAGCTTTCGTTAGAACATGGGCCTGTCATGCTTTCTCTGAAAAATTTATATATGAAAATCAAAGTTCCTTCAGTCTGATATTTCCGAATTTTTGAATTTTCCCCGAGGTTGTTTTCCTCACTTCCAGCGGTGATAAACCTCGTTTTCTATCCCGAGCAGGTCAAGAGTTCTTCCTACCATGATATCTATGAGATCTTCAAGGGTTTTGGGCCGTGAATAAAAGCCCGGACAGGCTGGAAGGATGCTCGCCCCTGCTCTCTTAGCCTTGAGCATATTTTCAATATGTATCAGGTTAAGAGGAGTTTCCCGTGTCATTAAGATAAGTTTTCTCTCCTCTTTGAGGCAGACGTCTGCAGCTCTCGTAAGAAGGGTATCCGATATTCCATTTGCGACAGCTGCAAGGGTTTTCATGCTGCAAGGAGCAATAACCATTCCTCCTGTCCTGTAAGAGCCACTGGCTATTGGTGCTGAAAAATCTTTTTGGGCATAGCTCCAGGTTGCAAGTTTCTCCACTACTTCGGGGGTATAATCGGTCTCGATCTTTATTATCTGGCTTGCGGCATCTGTCAAAACTAGATGGGTTTTAACTCCTTTTTCCGCTAGAATTTCAAGAAGGCGAATTCCATATTGGACCCCTGAGGCTCCACTGATCCCTACCGTTATCTCCATTTTATCCTGCCATTAATATTGCCATTATAATGTTGTCGACTTTCCAATTATAATTTCTCTACCGTTATTTCGGTTCTTTATCTTACCCTGTCAATCCTTCTTCTTTTTCTTCTTCATAAAAGGCAATGAAGCTTTCCACCATTTCCTCTGTGGCTGAGACTATATCCCTTATTTCCTCAAGGCTGATATTATCCTGGTGTATTCCAACAACAAATACCGAAGTTTTCTTTGTGGCTCTGCTTACCTGCCTTGCCCCTTGCAGGGCAAGATATTCCTCGCGGTGTCCTGGCATTGTTATCACCGATGAACTTGCTCTCTGGCTTTTTTCCTCAAAAAGTCCTACAGCAACAGCTCCCACATGTTTCTCTCCACCTGTAAGAATTAGCAGGTAATCTTCTCCGATCTTTTTTGCCTCAAGTGTTACCTCGATTTTCCCCACTTTCCGTTTAATCTGAAACAAATTCCTACCTCAGGTCTCCAAATCTCAAGGAAAAATCTCGTTTTTATCTTTTAACTTTCCTTTAAATTGCCTTTTAAGTTCCCTTTTCATTTTTCTGCTTTAGAGATCACTTAGTTTAAATTGTTTTGTGGGCTTTTTAACATCAAAATATTCTCGAGCTGCCTTTCCCACGGCTTCGCAGTGCTCTTTCGGGCTATATACCCCCATTCTCCAGTTATCCATATCGGCTTCCTGCAAGATGGATACAAAATGGGAAGCCTCGTTAAGAGGAATCATCTTGTGATCAGTCTTTATCATAGCTTGCATTTCCAGCATTTCAGGCGTCTTGGGAATATCCACAAGAACATACTCCGAATTAACCCCAGCGAGTTCTGCAATTTCTTTTTCGACCCTTCGAATTCGGTCACGGTGCCTAAGTACAGCTGTTCCTACGTCTGCCAGGCCCACGTACAGTGCTCGCTTATACAGCTTACGGGCGTCCAGCAGCCGTGAAAGTTCTCCTGCATATCCGGTTGCGTTTCGCATAGATGCAACGAGGTCTATGTCATCCATTTGCCTGAGTCTAAACGGGTCAAGCTCTTTATCCTCAATCATATATTCCACTGCTCTAGAACACATAGCTTCTGAAATCCTAGTTACATGATGATAGTAAACCGATGTGTTCATCCAGAAACGTGAAACCAGAAGGGATTCGGCGGCTTTTAATCCACCATACTCTATAACGAGCCTATCCTCATAAAAATTCATTTTATTTATAAGGCGATTGTAATCCACGACCCCAAAGGCAACACCTGTATAATGGGCATCTCGAACAAGATAGTCCATTCGATCCACATCAATCTCGCTACTAAGAATCTGTCCTAGAGAAGTCTCTCCTTTTATATGTTTCAAGAGATTTCCGGGAGAAATTCCTTGTTTACTCAAGACTTCCTTTATTTCTCCTTTTCCCAAAATTTCTTTTACGTCATCGTGCCTGCGCCGTGTATATTTGTCAATAACATTCTCGGTAACATGAGAAAAAGGTCCGTGTCCTACATCATGCAGAAGAGCAGCAGCTTTTATTTCGGTTTTCCTGTCCTCTTCAATCGAATCGATACTCCTGGTTAGCGTGGAGGCAAGATGCATTGTTCCAAGA
This sequence comes from Methanosarcina sp., assembly GCA_036504475.1. Taxonomy (GTDB): domain Archaea; phylum Halobacteriota; class Methanosarcinia; order Methanosarcinales; family Methanosarcinaceae; genus Methanosarcina. Next base: position 8,330 of record DASXVB010000033.1, on the reverse strand, counting down.
GAATGTTCAAAACGCGAATGATTTGCTCCCGGGTAGACAAGGTTCGAAAATCCAAGTTGTTTTACCCTTCTGAGGCGTTGTATCTGGGGAGTAAAAAGAAGGTCCTGAGCTAAATCATCCAGCTCGATGTAACCATGTACAGAATCAAGGACAACCTTCATTATTCTTTAAACAGATTTCATTATATATTGCTGTTACTACTACTTTGATACTGTACATTTTGCAGAATGCCTACTACCCGAAAGTTTAAAAGAAAGCCGGATAAGGTATTATCATGATTATATTTTCAGGCGGCACCGGAACTCCAAAGCTCCTTGATGGACTCAAGGAAATCCTCCCCGCGGAGGAACTGACCGTTGTTGTAAATACTGCCGAAGACCTATGGGTTTCGGGAAATATGATTTGCCCTGACCTGGATACAGTACTCTATCTGTTCTCAGACCAGATCGACCGAAAAAGATGGTGGGGTATAAAAGACGATACATTTCTGACTTATGAGCGTATCCAGGAATTGGGCATCACGGAAAGCATGAAACTTGGGGATTTAGACAGAGCAACCCATATCATCCGTTCGAATATTATTCGAAGTGGAATCTCTCTTACAGATGCGACTTTAGAACTTGCATCCATGTTAGGAATTAATGCAAAAATATTACCAATGTCTGACGATCCGGTTTCCACGTATATAGAGACTCCTGAAGGAATAATGCATTTTCAGGATTTCTGGGTTGGGAAACATGGAAATCCTGAAGTGCTGGATATTGATATAAGGGGAGTTTACGAAGCTTCAATTTCTCCAAAGGTACTCGAAGCCCTGGAACATGACGACAACGTCCTTATAGGGCCAAGTAACCCGATTACGAGCATAGGGCCTATTATTTCCCTTCCAGGTATGAAAGATCTGCTGCAAAAGAAAAAGGTCGTGGGAGTCAGCCCAATAATTGGTAATGCCCCTGTAAGCGGACCTGCCGGAAAACTTATGCAGGCGTCGGGGCTTGAGGTATCTTCAATGGGGGTCGCGGAATATTATCAGGATTTCCTAGATGTCTTTGTTTTCGATGAGCGGGATCAGGCGGACGAGTTTGCATTTGAGAAGCTTGGATGTCGTGCTTCCCGCGCTGACACTCTGATGACCTCAACTGAAAAAAGCAAGGAACTGGCAGAGATCGTAGTAGGGCTGTTTGATACTATTGCCTGTCCTTAACTTTTTTCTTATTTTAATAACTGTATTAATTTTTCACTAATCCTCTCTATTTTTTCGCAGCTTTAATCTTTTTAGAGCCGGTCTGCTCTCTTCCTGGCATTTTCAGATCTTCACCCCCTCTAACCATCATATGTATACGGATTTACAAATATGGTTATAGAATTCTTTATTGCCTGAATAGAATTCCTTATTAAATCACACGGTTCTTTATTATCAGAACAGGACTCTTAATATAACATAATTCTTTAATTAGAGAGATATCGCAACAGCCAAAAAAGAGTTAGTACCATGCTTGAAAAACTGAAAACCTCACTCATTAATTCTCCTGTGATCAAGCGAGGAGAATATAATTACTTTATCCATCCTATTTCTGATGGTGTGCCATCCATAGATCCCCATATGGTTGAAGAGATCGCCGAGTATATTCTCCAGATTACTGATCTCAAAAAAGTTGATACTATTCTTACAATAGAGGCCATGGGTATTCCTGTAGCAAATGCCCTTTCTCTCAAAACTGGAATTCCTTTGACCATTGTTCGAAAGCGTCCTTATTTCCTTGAAGGAGAAGTAGAACTGTCTCAAAGTACAGGATATTCGAAAGGAGCTCTCTACATAAACGGACTCAAAAAAGGGGACAGAGTAATCATTGTGGACGACGTTATCAGCACTGGTGGAACATTGATAGCCCTCGTAAAAGCCCTGAAAACTATGGGTGTAGAGATTCTGGACGTAATTTCCGTTATTGGGCGAGGAACTGGCTATTTGCAACTAAAAGAGCTCGGAGTTGAGCCCAAAATTCTCGTTACGATTGACGTGAGTGAGAACGGTGTGGAGATAAAGAATGTCTTTGGAAACTAGTGGCGCGTTTGACTTAAGGCCTGACTACATTATCAGTGTAATTAATAAATTGGGCGCAAAAACCGTAGGTTTCCAGTTTCCTGAGGGGCTTAAAAGAAAAGGTCCAGAGCTCGCAAAAAAAGTTGAAGAAGCTACCGGCGCTGAAATTATTATTTCTGGAGATCCATGTTTTGGAGCTTGTGACTTGGATAAAACCCTACTCGAACAAGTTGACATTCTTTTCCACTTCGGGCATGCTGAGCTGGAAGATACGAAACTTTCAGGCAAGGTATATTTCATAGAGACACGTTCTCCAGTTGACATTCGGCCTGTTGTTGAAAAGGCTGTTTCTCAACTTAAGGGACAGGTTATAGGGCTGATTACTACTGTCCAGCACGTCCATAAACTACCAGACGCCTGCACCATCCTTGAGGCTAATGGAAAGACCTGTGTAATCGGGCGTGGGGATTCCAGGCTAGCATATCCAGGTCAAGTGCTCGGCTGCAACTTTTCGGCAGCAAGGAATGAGGTCTGTGATGAATACCTATATGTCGGAAGTGGAGATTTTCATCCCTTAGGTGTGGCCCTCTCCACAAAAAAAAGAGTTCTTGCAGCCGATCCTTTTTCGGGAGAGGTTCGCGATGTAGATCCTTCAAGAATTCTTCGCCAGCGGAGCGCGGTAATTGCAAAGTCTCTGGATGCGAAGGTTTTCGGGATAATTGTCTCAAGCAAAAATGGGCAGGAAAGAATGAAGCTGGCTTCCTCTTTAAAAGCACTTGCGAAGAAGCATGGAAAAGAGGCACACATTATCTTAATTGATCTTGTAACTCCAGATCAGCTTCTCCAGTTCAAAGTAGATGCTTTTGTGAATACTGCCTGTCCCAGGCTTGCAATTGATGAGGTCGGACGTTTTCCCTCCCCTATGCTTACGCCTCAGGAATTTGAGATCGTACTTGGAGAACGAGAATGGGAAAAACTTGTGCTCGATGAGATTACCGAGGAGCCAGTATAATTTTTTACTGTTGGTCCTTGCCAGGGGAATAAGTGTTAGTATATTGGGAGTAATTTTTGAAAAATGAGGACTCATTTTTTAAAGATTTTAAAAACAGACGCTCTTATTATATTCAATTATTATAAGAGCTATCCTCAAACCCGCTTTTATTCATATACATGTGAGTTTCACAATCTTTTCTTAGTTAGTAGCTTGATTGATTATTTCAAAATCAAGACTCAAAAAATAGTTTTGGGATCAGCTCAACCTATATTCTCGGTATTCCGGAGCCACTTGACTTATAGGCTTTCAGCGTACTTTTCATGCATGCTGCAGCGGTTTAAATATTTTAAAATTTTTCCAGTTGAATTTATCTGGAGGGCAGGCCTTTATACACTTCTGGCAATGGGCACCTTCACAGAGATCAGTACCTACCGTAACCCTGTTTTCTTCATCAATTGTCACGGCATCATTGGGGCAGACTTTAATACACTTCCGGCATTCGGGGCAATCTACAACCATAGTCATATATGTCCCCACTCTTCCCAATATGTGTAGTCCTTCTTCTCCAGGTACAGGAATATCTTTCTTTACGCGTTTCTCAATGACAGGATTGTCTATAGGGTCATCTAGGCCTGGGAGCCCTTTCTTTTTGAGATATTTCTTAAACCTCTTAAAAGGCATACCCTCTTCCCAATAAGCAATCTCGAGAATATACGCATCTCGGAATTGTGTTGTAGTCGCGAGCATTATATGTGTATCTGCCATCTGGTTTGCAATATCCTGGAGTTCCCATAGTCTCTCTTCTGAAAGCAGGATTTCACGAGCAATTACAAGTGAAGTATTTCCAAGCTGGCAGATTTTTCTTGTAGAGTACGGAACCAAACCTATTTTCTGGGCTTTTGCCGCGTCCATGTAGGTGCCTGCAGCTCCTGCCATATAAGCTGTATCAATATCTGTTAGTTCAATACCTGCAGCTGCACAAAGTGTAATATGTCCTGCACGAACAGCGCCTATAGCTTTTCCGGCTTCTTTTAGATCTCTTTCAGAGAAATCTATCCCGTTTTGTAGGTGAATGAGTCCGTCTGGAGTCTTAACTTTGGGAATCTCTACAAAACCATGCTTGATTGCCTTTTCTATCAGAGCTATAACTCCTGTACCTGTAATTCCTTTGGCTTCAATGTTGCCTTTTTCAATGGTATCTCCAGTTTTTGGATCTACAAGATCTCCGGGAACGGCTTCCATCTCTTTATTTAATATGTAATTCCTTAACGCTCCGTCCTCAAACTCAAAATCTGAGATAGAGTTCGGAGAGGCAAGAGTTCCATGCTTTATTTGCTGTCCTTCAAGGGCTGGACCGGTTGCTGCACAACCCGTGTAAATAATTTCTTTTACTTTCAGTGCAATAGTTCCATAATCTGTAGCAATTGAAATTTCATCACTATCAAGCATTCCCGATTTCACTATCAGAGCAAGGGCGTCAGCCCCAACTTCATGTTTTATTGCAGGGGGGATTACGACTTCACAATTAAATTCCTCAAACCCCAAAATTTCGTTGCTATGTGCAATTCTTGCGCTCCTTTCCTGTTCCTGTATATTGTATTTCTTTTTTTTTCGTTCCCCTGCATAGGCCAGGTCTCCAATGCTGATTCCCTGAAATATGGATAGATGTATTGGGTTCCCACAGAGTGAAATTCTCTCCAGCTCTCCGCTTTCTAGATCAAGAGCTTGAAGCAGGTTCTTTACTGCATTTATAGAGAGCCCGTGCGCAAGATCCTCTCCGTAGCGGATTGCAAAGTCCACATGGTTCATTACATTCGCTCCGGGAAGAGGGTTCCTTAAAGTTATTGCTGTTCTTTTAATTTCTTTAGTATCGAGATTAATTTTCTGAGCTCGATACCCGCTTGTTCCAAGGTCAACTGCAACTCCATATCTCATAGAGACTTCCCCAATTCTCCCTATATTATCGAGTTTTGATTTGACACAGCCTTTTGAGAGCTATTTACACATTATTTTGAAAAATACTATCTAAATACGGTAATTTACCCATACCTTCATATTTTGAGAGTCAGTGAATTCTCTTATTAGTTTTTATCAGTTTTTTGAAAGTAATTTCACTCCCGTTGCTTTTTTCTCCTAAATATAAATTGAACACTCCGTCCCCATTGCTAAAACAGATATCGGGAGAGATAAGACTGGCATATCTTTATATATTACAAGTGTCTTTGTATAGCTGATGAGCTAGTCTGGGTAGCCCGGCGTTACCTGTAACCCGAAATCGCCGATATGCGGGGGACGAAGCCAAGGGAAGATGCGTTGAAGAGACTCCAGCCTGGAATCTCAACGGAGAAACCCCGTCCTGCTTGGATGGAGCAGGTATGCGGGCTTGCTGGAGAGCAGGTCTTCATACCGTAACTGCAGAAACCGGTCGAGGCCCGGAAGGGAGCAGACTTACTGTGGGCAACTATCGCTTGCGGGGCTGCGGGGTGGAGAAGAGGCTCCAGTCTCCTGGACTCCCCAAGATTCACCAACCTGAGGTGTGCTCATCACTTAACATGTCACAAGATATTTAATTTTATAGCATAATTCTTATATTTCATGTATATAGTCTCTACGAAACTCTCCGCTGGAAAAGATTAAATACATGAGATGCATTTATGGGGACGCGCTTTTTAAAGTCCTTTGTGACGAGATAGCCAAGCCCGGTATGGCGCGGGATTGCTAATCCCGTGATGCTCTGCATCCCGGGGGTTCGAGTCCCCCTCTCGTCGTTTTTCTTTTATATTATTTGTGAAAACTATTTTTTCTACTTCTCATGTATCTTCTCGATAGTATGTGAGCCTGTCCCAAAAGCCATTTACTTCTTAATTGTCAAGAATTTTCAGGATTATTTTTGTGAACCGAAGCTTGATCGTTTATTCAAAATACAGGATTCAGAGAAGCAATTTTGAGTTTTGGGATAGTCTCTGTGTATTAAATGTCAGAGCTCTAATTTAACATCTAAAGCTAATGTAATAAAAGCTGCCTATTTAAAAGGCAACCCTCATAATTTCCAGGAAAAAAATCTAAAGGAAATAAGGAAAATTTGAAACTCATATATCCACTTTATTAAACCTCCACATAGCAGCAGATAGCATTACAAGGGCGAAGAAAATGAGGCCCAGGAAAGCCACAATTATATCGACTGGAGTGTAGATATAGTGCATTCCCATCACAGAGAAATTAGTCCCCAAAGCAAAATAACGAATTCCACCCGCCAGAAGGGTCAGCGGATTAAACATTGATAGAACCTTAAGGATAGTAGGAAAGCCATCAATGGGATAAAGGGCGTTACTGACAAAGAAAATGGGCATGCTAACGAGGGTGAGAATAGATTGCATTCCTTCCGGATTTTCAACAGTAATTGCAATAGAACCTGACAGGAAAAGGAAACCCAAAGTAAAAATCGTCACTAGTAGCGTGATACCCACGATTGCGATAAGAGTTTCAATAAGAGTATAACCCTTAAAGAAATCCATTCCTACAAGTTTTCCAAATACTATTATTATGAAAGTTTGAAACAAGGCTTTAGTCACACCGGAAAGTCCAACACCTAATATGATATGAAATCTGGGAACTGGACTTGCGAGAGTTTCCCTCAAAAGGCTGAATTTTTTGTCAAACATAAGGGTAGTGCCTCCAAACAAACTACTGAACAGAACATCCATTGCAATTATTCCTGCGCCCATATAGGAAATATACTTGATTACAGGAACGCCGGGTTCATTTGGAACAAGTGAAGTTAGTTTGTCAAAACTATTTGACATAGCAAGCCCAAAAAATGCCAGCCACATCACAGGCTGGATCATTGAAGTGATGAGTACTGATTTGTATCTGAAATATTTCAGCATTTCTCTCCAGTATATAGCACGAAATTCGAAACTCATTCGGAAACCCCCACCATTTCTATTCCTTGCTGTTTTTCGTTTTCATCGCCTTCCCTTAACCCATGCCCTGTATAATGAACAAAAACGTCGTCCATTGAAGGTTTTTTAATATTTACGATTATAATATCTATCCCTTCACTCCGAATTTTATCCATAATTTGAGGAAGCACATGAGTAACGTCTTCACCTATCATGACCCTCAGGGACTTTGTATCTTCTGTTACACTTTTAACTGATTTTAGTGACCTTAAAATATCAGCGGCAGTCTTATTATCGCTGGTTTCTAGGTAAATGAGGTCTTTACCAAGCTTATTTTTTAACTCATCTGAGGTTCCGGTTACAATTATTTTTCCATGGTCAATTATGCTTATTCTGTCGCTCAACTGATCGGCTTCTTCCATATAGTGTGTTGTCAAGAATATAGTAGTGCCCTCTCTCTTAACCTCTCGAAGATATTCCCACATTCTCATTCTCGTCTGGATATCGAAACCTATCGTTGGCTCATCAAGAAAAAGGACCGCAGGTTTTGTCATCAACCCTCTTGCAAGCTCAAGCCTTCGCTTCATACCACCGCTCAGATCTTTTCCCAGAGTATCTCTTTTACTTTCCAGATCTGTCAGCTTTAAAAGTTCTTCAATTCGTTTATTTCTTTCCTTTTTTTTCATTGAATAAATTCTGCCGTGATATTCAAGATTCTCAGATACCGTCATTTCATGATCGAGGCAAAGCATCTGGAAGACGATACCTATTGACCTTCTTACGGAGTTTGGTTCCTTTGCGACATCATACCCGTTAACTCTGGCTTCGCCTTTCTGGAGTTTCCGGAGTGTCGTGAGAATATTAATAACGGTACTCTTTCCCGCTCCATTTGGACCAAGAAATGAGAAAATCTCCCCATGTTTTACAGTAAAACTGATATTGTCAACAGCTTTTAAAGAGCCATATGAATGCTCAAGATTATTTACTTCTATGACATTTTCAGTCATTTTTAAATCAACCCCTTCCCTCTAACGTACTGGATTAATTCTATTATTTACATTAGACCCCAATATTGAACCCTATCTTGAATAATATAAATTTAGTAAGTAGTTTATCGAAACTATTGAGTTTGAATAAATCTCTTGATAGTTTTACACAAGTAGTTATTCCTCAGATGGTTTATATAAATAGGAAATAAAGTTTCTAAACTAACCTCTGAAGCACTCTTTGTTTTTCTATTAAGTCTTTTTTAGGTCGTGCACTATTAGTTAGTTGATGTTATTTCCAAAACACTTTTAGTGACGTATCATACCTTTTTTGTAATTCAGTAAGGTTAATAGCATGCTTGATGCACAAAACATAAGGCATTTCCGGCACTGGAAAATTAATCATG
>DASXVB010000032.1:0-4079 GCA_036504475.1 Methanosarcina sp. | reverse complement strand
GGTGACTTCTTTGACATTATATAAATATCCATATACGAAATCAAACGCAACTTGGGAATCGAACCACGTGCTTAAAATTTTAGCAGCTGAACGAGCAGAACCTGTTTATAAAGTTTTGGACGATGTTCTAAAATCACAATTTCCTGAATATTTTCAAAAAATAAGATGTTGAACATGCCAGTCATTAATAAAACAAAAAATTAGAGATAAACGCTAACGATAAAACCCTTGAGGAGGTCGTAGCCCTCTTGGGTTTTAATATCGTTAAAGATTATTATTTACTTTTTTCACTAAATTAGAGTAGATAATAATCTTTTCTTAAACGATATAAAGTTTGCCCCTCTAAGAGTAGGGGCATACGCTAGCGTTTCCCCAACAATATAAATCCCTATGGAGGAAACAAAATTGAAAAAACAGATTAAAACTAATTTTAGTTCTAAGCAGATCTGCTTAGACTTTTTTGACAACACATCGACTGCAAACTCATACCATGAAACCCTAAACACTGTATCATCTGAAACTTCTTTTCCATATAATAAGTACTACTCTTGCAGGCCAAGGCGTGCATATAATCTTCACTCAGATCCTTTCAATTGTTGGAAAACTCCACTAGATCAGACCATGGATACTCGAAAAAGCATCAAGAGTTCCTGCAGGCTGGGGCGGTGGTATTAATGGTTTCCATCGACTGGCTGGACTCGTTTTATGACTCAAAGGGAGAACACCTTTCTCCAAAGTCAGATTTTAGATATCTTGCAGATGCTTGGAAAGAGATCCGTGGGCAGAGCGAATGCAACAGCAGGAGGGCGTAAAATGCCCTTGAATTCTCTTTTTTCTTGTGGATACCCTTATGGCAGCCTGTTTTGTGATACATGCCCTATTGAAGAGGAGATTTGCCCGAATAAAGGACTTCGTCGAGAGCATATGGAACCACAGCATTGTCCGCTCGGCGGGAGGGCTTGAGAATGTCATCCGTCAATGAGATGACTATAACTGGGGCAGCCAAATTCTACACCTCGATTGGCATAATTACCCACCCATTATACGGTCCAGATGCGGAAGTCAAGAGCCCAGGTAAACAACCAGTGCTCAGTGGATGGCAGAAGAAGGAACTACCGTTTAGTGATGCGGAAATAGATAAGAAATTTTCAGATGGCAGAAATATAGGATTTATATGTGGAAAAAGATCCGATTTGACTGTTATCGATATCGACTGGTATGTTAAAGGAATATGGGAGAATATTCTGAGGGGGGTTGACACGGGGGGCTGGATCGAACAGCGGCACTCGCCTCAGAAATGGCATTACCTATTTAAACACTCCAACGGCATCGACGCTAAGACATACCAAGTGCTTGGCTTTGACGTTCTAAGTGATACAACGAAGACGGATGTGGGAGGGAACGCTTACGTTGCAGGTAACAACTGCGTTGCATCCCCGTCTTTGCATCCGGACGGAAGCAAGTACAAAATCATTGGAAATGTCGAAGAAAGGCCTGTAATCCCCGAAATTGTAATTAATCGAATAAACAATGTAATCAGAGTCCATACAGAAATCACAGGTCAGATCCTCCCAAAATGCCGGAGAGCGTTCCAGGGGTTATGGGATGCAGTGTTCATAAACAAGGACCATGAACTCTATCACAAGACTTCTATTTTCATGGGAGATAAGGAGAACAGAGACCGGCACTTACACCTATGCGCAGAACTTAAAGCAAATGGAGCAACTGATTTACACCTAAATCTCATATGCATGCTGATATTTGGGGATAGATACGACCCCGTTATGACGGAGAAAGAGTTACAGCATGTACAGAAGCTGCCAGCAAAGAAAGAGACAATTCTAGTGGATCAGTATCTTAGTCAGTTTTTCACTGAACATGACCGAAAAAATGGGAAGAGCAAAACCGAGAAGGGTAAACCTGAAAAAATACAAGTTTATTTTGATGAAGTAGCCGAGCAGCTATTGAAAGATAAAAAGATATTCACAATGAGAGATACCAAGGAGGTCTACCTCTACACAAGCGGAGTTTATCACAGCGATGGAGCTGAAGCTTTCTTAGATACATACGCAAGGATTATACAACAGCGTATATTTGCTGATAAGTGGAAAGAAGTTAATCCAGAATTTGATTTCCCGGAGCATATACCCAAAGCTACAACAAGGTTCGTAAATGAAGTTCTGGCGTATATCCGAGCTTATACGCACATACCGAGAGAAGTAATTGACTACGCGCATGACAAATATATCAACTTCAAAAACTGTCTATTCAACCTTCAAACATGGAAAATTGAAGAGCATACTCCGGAAATCAAAACAATATGTCAAATTCCTGTGAACTACGATCCTGATGCAGAGTGTACGCAAATTACAAAGTTCATACGCGACGTTGCGAAAAAAAACGACATCAACTTTTTAGAGGAATGGGCCGGCTACTGCTTAACTACTGATGTACGCTATCAACGGGCTCTCATGGTGTATGGGATACCTGGCACAGGTAAGAGCGTATTCTTGGCACTTATAGAAGCATTAGTAGGAGATAAGAACTGCTCGGTTGAAGGACTACAGAAGATTGAGGAGGATAAATACAGAGCAGCAAAGCTCTATGGAAAGCGTGTAAACATATGTAGCGACATACCCAGTACAAGAATGCACAAGACCGAGGTATTTAAAAAATTAGTAAGTGGGTTAGACACAATTGACGCTGAAAATAAGTTCCAAGATCCTTTCAAATTCAAAAACAAAGCAAAACTTACTTTTTCTGCAAACAAAATACCCGAAGGTCCTAAAGACCCTGCTTTCTATGAACGTTTTTGCTTGGTAGAGTTTGAACATAAGTTCAGAGGAACCGAAGACGACGATAAAAATTTAATTCGGAAACTAACAACTGATATCGAATTATCTGGGTTTTTGAATGTTGCTCTTAAGGGACTTAAAAGGCTGTATGATAATGACAAATTCAGTTATAATAAAACCTTTGAGGAAACTGAGAGAGAGTACATGTTAAACAGTAATCCAGTGGCATTTTTCATGGAAGAGTGTACTATGATATCTAGCAAGGATATTGAAGGGACGCTTCTGTACTTATCATACGTTGACTGGTGCAACAAGGGTAACAAAACACGCGTTTCTAACATCGAATTTTCAAGGCAATTGAACAAAATGGGATACACGAGTCACAGGGACAATGTGATGAAAGATGGCAGTAAAAAAGTTACAGTTTGGGATAATCTCCAACTTAAACTTTCTGAAAAAAACGATAATCCACATGAGCCCGAAGAGAAAAAATGTGATTCCGGACAGGATCGCGGACAAGATCAACTTGATAGATCCTGTCCGAAAAAATCAAGTCAATTGATAACGGAAAGTTTGACCAAAAACGCATTTGGACAGGATCCGTTTCCCTATGTAGATCTAGAACAAGATATTTCTAACATTCATAGCATAGCGCAGTATGAAAATATAGAGGAAGCACAAAGTGCGAAAACAGAGAAAAATGAAATATCCACTAACAAGTCAAAAAGATCCTGTCCTAGAGTCTGTTTTTTCGATAGCGGGAGTACCGGACAAGATGTATTAAACCATCCTGTCCAAGATCCTGTCCGAAAGCAAAAAACACTGGTTTTTGAGCAAAATGAAGACAAAAACAGTATGAAAATTCTTTCAGGCTGTGATTTAATGAGGACTGACTTAAAAAACTTTGCTAGATCACAGTATCATCTTACAGTTGATAATATTCCCGTGTTTGTGGGGGAGTTTAACAAAGAATTTCCTGGTTACAAACAAACGTATGGGTTGCAGGCGATATTAGACAATGTGGAGAGACTAAGTTCTAGAGGATGGAGGTAACTTCCATATTCCTCTTTTTCTTCCTTAAAATCCATCTGATTAACTTAGAAAACTCAAAAAATATAATATGTAATTTCAAACTGATCCCTCTAATGTATTACCCATGCCAAATAAAAACTCAGGACTACTTTATGTTAATCATATATTCAAAAAATGAATAAATGGTCTAAATTCTGAAAATGTGAAACTTTTAATAAGAATAGATTGTGTTTTGTATTATTAATTTGTAAA
>DASXVB010000031.1:0-20882 GCA_036504475.1 Methanosarcina sp. | reverse complement strand
AAATGAATTGAACTCATGGAAAATATTAAATCCAGCCTTTTGTTTGTAATATACTGTTTATTTAGGCCTTTTACTTTCATCGGGTTCCTCTTCTATGTTTATTTGTTCTGCGGTATCTTTTCTAATTTCTTCTATTGATTCTAGTTTTTCAATTAATTCTCTTTCTTTATTATCATTCTTTACTTTCCTTGCTGGCATTTATTCACCTCAATAGTTTGATGTCTGCTAAAGTAATAAATATACTGAAATAAATATACTGAAATGCTTTAATGACACTGAATTTTTTTGTTAATACAAATCTGTTTATGTTAATAGAAAATCAATAGCATAAAATACTATGATATTTTTTGCAATTACTGCTTTATGTTGTCTCAACTTGCGAACAAAGAATACAAGTTCTTTATGAGTTGTTTTTTGATTTGGCGTTGCGATTTATACATTGATTTGATATTATGTAGATTACTTAAATGTTAGGAGATTTCAGGCGTGAAAGATTTTCCGGAGTTTATGAAAAGTAAAAGCAATCATATCAGCGGTAAGGAGCAGAATACTGAAGATATTGACGGCTATTTTTACGAAGGTGCAGACGGCAGCCAGATGGCTTTCTGGACCTGTTATTCGGACAGGGTTTCTAAGAAACATATTCACGAATTTGATGAGTACATGGTTTGTGTTAGTGGTCAGTATACAGCAATATTAAATGACGAAGAGTTTGTTCTTAATCCAGGGGACGAATTATTCATTCCGAAGGGGACAGAACAATGGGGAAAGTGTATTGCAGGAACGAGAACTATTCATGCATTTGGGGGAAAAAGGATTAAGAGAGCTGAAGAGTAAAGAATTTTCAGTTGACCTTTTTAGATAGTCTTCATATTTAATTTGGTAATATTATTTAAAAGATAAAGGTATTTTGGAAGTTTAGTTTGTACCTTCTACATTTTGTTTTCCATTATCATAACTGTTAACTGTACTCTTCAGTTTATCCGCGTAGTTGTATATGCAGTCCAAATCTTCGAGGGGAACTTTTTCTTCATCCTTATCTCCATTAAACAAGCCCAAGTATTTTTGTTTAGTGTTGAAATACATACGGCAAATTGGCTTTCTGTTATTATCATCCAATAGTACACCGCAATAAGACTTTCTGTCTCTAATAGCAATCCTTTTTAGATCTAAGCTATCACGAAGAATTGCTTTTATAATATAGTAACCTTCTAGCTCTTCTTCAGTTGTTACAATTCCTTCGGAATTATTGTTTAAAATTTCAGATGAAGATGACTCATTACCTTCGCTCAAACCTAAGGCTTGTACATATTCCATTGAATTAGAAGAAAGTGAATCCTCAGACATAGCAAACTTTAACCTATCGTTTATCCTATCATTGATGAATTGATTGAGAGCATTTTTTGTAAGGACTGTAAATCTTTCACGGACATTTTGAGTAAAAGGAGCATTGTTTACTTTTTTAGCAAAATATTTAACAAATTCTTCAGAAGGAGAATTAATTTCATTAGCAAGAATTAGCTTGATTTCCTTTGTATATTTTAACTCACAGGCTACATTCGCTAAATCATCAATATTAAAGGATTCTTTCTTAAATCTTTTTAATTCGTTTATTAAAGGCTCTTTAATATCCAGTAAGTTTATTTCCAAAAATGACTTCTCATCCATTTTATTTGGAGTGTCAATATCTGTATAAAAACGATATACAATTCCATTTGTTAAGATTCCAATTTTTGCCTCACTTACACTAAAATATCTAAACAATTGAGAAGCATATTCTTTATCCAGATCAGCATCAATATTTTTACACTCAATCAATATTATTGGCTTACCATCCTGAACAATAGCGTAATCAACCTTCTCACCTTTTTTTGTGCCGTAATCAGTTGTAAATTCAGGAACGACTTCAGTAGGATCAAAAACATTATATCCAAGTATATTTAAGAGAGGCATGACAAGGGCATTTTTTGTTGCTTCTTCAGTTTTTATACTTTCAGACAACTTTGGAATTTTAGAAGCTAATACCTTTATTTGATCTATGAAATCCATTATTTCAATACTCCTTTGTGAAAAATCATAAATGTCTAAAAGTATCACACCATTCTTATAGATATATTTGATGCTGTGTTTATATATTTACTAAACTTTCCACTATAGTCTTTTGTTTTCTGTATTCTTCAGAAGCAGCTTAAGTGTTAAGTTGCTATTTTCCTTGACTTATATTGCTCTATGTAGATGTTTTCTGATAAAATTCTAACTAACAGCTATATAATTTGGATGATTGAGGCAATAATTTAACAAAAGTCAAATAAAAGTATTACATTCAAACATTTAAAGAACAAATTGAAGTAATATTAGAGGCGAGGATGTGAATGGAATAGAACTAAGAAAGAAAAAAAGTATATCAAGTACGTTAATTCGTTATGTTTTTGGAGTCTTCTTATTACTCTCAAGCATAGCTTATTTTTCATCTTCTTTTACTACTGGTTTGCTTTTTCTTTTGGCAGGTATTGTAGTAATTCCACCTACAGCAACTCAATTGGAAAAGAAATTGAACATTTCAATGTCTGGCACAATAAGATTTTTTGTAGTATTCCTTTTAGTGATTGTAGCTTCTGCCTCAATGCCTCATATAGATTCAACGACAGGATTCAATAATAGTACTGATGCGATAGCAGCACATCCTACATCTGCTAATGGTACTACTACAGTAACAACTCCGACATCAACAGAAACACCTGAAGCAGCAATAACATCTGACAGCAAAGGAACATTAGACATATTAACAAGTCCTACAGGTGCTACTGTTACAATTGACGGAGTTTCACAGGGATTATCTCCGGTGAAAGGGTTGTCTGTAGATGAAGGAAATCATACTGTAGACTTATATCTCTCGGGATATAATCCAAAAACAGTAACATTGGATATCAAGAGTTCAGATACAAAAACAATAAATTGGACTTTTACTCCAAATGTAAATCCGAGTCCAACATCGACAAAAACAACTGAAGTAACAGCTACCTCTGAATCGGAAAAGGCACAAGTTACAACATCAGACTCAAAGTATAAAACAACATCGAATACAACTAGCACGAATAATGTGTTTGATTACGAGAATTCAGACTCGACTTCTAAAACGACATCAAACACAACTAACATAGATAGCAAATTAATATATGCAAGTTCAAAATCTGATGTGTATCACACAGCAGGATGCAAGTATACTCAACGAATTAAACCGGAAAATCTTATTACATTTAGCAGTCGAAAGGATGCTGAAAAAGCAGGCTATAGAGCATGCAAAGTGTGTGGTGGCTAAAAGAACACAAATAATTAAGGTTGAGCTGGCTCACCCCGCAGCTTGCTGCGGGGTATTCGGATGAAATAAAAGAAAAAATAAGTTACGTTTTTTAAGCTGGGACTTCGGCAGGGATTCCAATATAAATAATATGAAGTTCCTTGGCGACATCCTCTGGACTGGCATATTCTTTCTCTGGAAGCATGCCAAGTTCCATCAGTATATCCGGAGTTGCTTCATTCTTCCTCGCTTGCTCAATAATGTCGTTTCTTTTTACAGGATACTCTGTATTCATTAATATTTCCTGAGCTTCTATAGGAAGTTCAGTAATAAATCTGCTTTCGCTCTCGGTTTCCATAATATTCCCTCTTTATTTTATTTACTCTCCTTAGTCTCAACAAATCTTCCTTCTTGCAGGAATTGATACTCTTTAAACCCCTCAGAAGGAAGCCTAATTCTTAGCTAGTATTATTATCGATAATGATACTATTTAATGTTAGCATTTTCTTAATATGACATATTAATATTTAATACTTTTCGTTAGTTTAGTAGCAAGATATAAATCAAATTCGTAAGATCTCATGATAAAATTAACAAGATAAGGAGCTTAATACCAAAATCAACATTCCTGACGAAAGAAGAACATAGATTAAAGATCAATTTACCGATATTTAGTTCAAGCATCCTGAAAAAAGAATCCTGAAGAACTTATTAGACTTAAATTTCATATAGAAAGTCTTTGGATTACTTATTACAAGTGAGCAAAATGTATACTGAAAGCAATAATCTTCAAGACTACCTCAAAAAAAGTGAAGTCATAGACTACGATAACAAGCTGATAGTTGAGAAATGCCTTGTATTAAAAAAAGGCACCGACGGCGAAATCAGCTTAATTAAGAAGATTTATGAGTTTGTCCGGGATGAAATCCATCACTCAGGCGACATAGGGGAAATGAGAGTTACCTGCAATGCATCAGAAGTTTTAGAGGCTGGTCACGGGTATGTTGCGCTAAAGCCCATTTATTTGCAGCCATGCTGAGATATTTTGGGATACCGGTTGGATTCTGTTATCAAAAACTATCTTCAAGTCGTGACGTCAATACAAAATTCTTGCATGGCTTAAATGCGGTATATCTAAAAGATTTAGATAAATGGATACGATTAGATGCAAGAGGTAATAAGCCAGGCCGTGATGCTCAGTTTTCCATATATGAAGAAAAGATTTCGAAGAAAGTTAATAAAGAGCTGGGGGAAGAAGACAGTCCCGTAATCTTCACAAAACCCAACCCTACTGTTATTGAATTATTGAAGAAAAGTAAAGATATGAAAGAATTATGGGATCAATGGGATCTTACATTGAAAGAGTTATTTTGAACTTAAAAATATTAATTTTTGGGCTTAAGAATTTAATTATAGGAAGATTAGATAAGTCACCCACTGTAATGGTTTTTTAGATCCAGTCATTTGATTCAAGAAATTCGAGGGCTTCTACGGTTCCGTCCCCAAAGGAGGCTTCTGTCACGTAATCTGCAGCTTCCTTTATTATTTTGTCCCCGTTTCCAACAGCAATCCCGAAACCTGAGACTTCAAACATTTCTACGTCGTTTTCGGAATCTCCTATGGCTACGAAATCTTTGGATTTTAAGCCCATCATGCTTGCAAGTTTCTGGAGACCGATCCCTTTGTTGACTTTCGTGCTTTTGATATGGATGGCATATTTGGTATCAACCATTTCGACGTCAAAAGGTTGGGTTTCAAGAAAGGTTCTGGCTTTTTGAAGGTCGAAATCCCTTCTCAGGGCAATTTCGGTTCTTCGATAGTGAGGATCCAATTTGGTGAGCTTGAAATACTGGGAAAGAAAAGAATAGGCCTTCTCACATTCTTCCAGGCTTTCCTCAAAAGTGCCCTGCAAATCAAAGCGAACCGTAATAGCCCCTCCATTTTCTGCGATTACAGCCCCATCCAGGCCAATAAGCCTTGAGGCTGTCCTTGCATAACAGAGAGTATTTCCTGTGGCAAGCACGACTGGAAATTTAAGAGAACGGATCTTTTTCATGGCCCCGAGATGAAGTTCCCTTTTCTCGCAGGTGATTGTTCCGTCAATGTCAACAACAATGGCTTTGAATTTCATTAAAAAAGATTGGGAAAGGATAGATAAAATATTTCCCTACCCAGATTTGAATGTGTTTACCGTTAATGCATTTAGGTTAATAAATTGACGTACATGTCGCTATACGTTTATCGCTAACGCTTGATTCTTACTTTTACTGGTCTGTGAGTCCGGCTGTAGTGACTGCGATAATAGCTTCTCCTTCGGGCAGGTTGGGAGAGTCCACCAGACGTATGATCCTTTTCTCTCCTTTGGATTTCCGAAGGTAGAGCCTGAAAGTAGCTGTGTGTCCGACCACGTGACCTCCAACAGGTCTTGTTGGATCACCAAAGAAGGCATCAGGTTTTGCCATGACCTGATTTGTTACAACCACACAGGCATTGAATAAATCCCCAAAGCGGAGTAGGCCGTGCATATGCTTGTTAAGTTTCTGCTGCCGGTCGGCAAGGGTTCCCCTTCCCACATACTCAGCCCTGAAGTGAGCCATAAGAGAATCAACAATTAGCAAACGAACAGGTTTGCCCATATCCCGAAGCTCGTTTGCCAGGTCTGTTGCAGATTCCACGAGAAGTATCTGGTGATTGGAATTATATGCCCTTGCAACATGGATATTTTGGAGGAACTCTTCAGGGTCAAGTTCCATGCCGTACTTCTCGGAAAGCCCTTTTACCATCTGGGCGATTCTTTCAGGTCTGAAAGTGTTTTCAGTATCTATGATGATAACCGAACCATCAAGTCCCCCGTGCTCCCTGTCCATCTGTACATTCACAGCAAGTTGGTGAGCCAGCTGGGTCTTTCCGGAACCGAATTCTCCGTACAATTCGGTAATTGCCTGGCTTTCTACACCTCCACCCATCATCTCATCAAACTCCGTACAACCGGTCGTCAGCTTGCCTACCATCTTCCGCCTTTCAAGCACGATGTCCCCGGTCTCAAACCCCCCAATATCAGCAGCTTGCCTTGCAGCATTAATGATTTTTGCAGCCGTCGATTCCCCGATTTCGGCTGTATTTGCAAGTTCAGAAGGAGAGGCTACAGCCACTGCTTCAATGGTATTAAATCCGGCTTCTTTGAGTTTTTCTGCGGTTGCAGGGCCAACTCCAGGCAACTCTTCAAGTGCTATTTCGCTCATTACAAATTCTCCTAGATGCACATGTTTGTATAAGGTGCATAACAGTTGCTCCACAATGGTTTTGCAAGTATATATAATTAGAGGAGGCAGGTTGAAAGTATTTCAAAGCGGCTCTAAAGCACGTTTATATTGTTGGGAAATAGAGCAAATCGAAGGAAAAACAAGAGAATTTTCTTTAGACATATGCGTTTAAAAAAATAGAACAGAGATAAGAATCTCCAAAAATCCAGAGAAAAACCAAAAATTCTTTTTACTTGGGGGATTATCACCCATCATGCCAAAGGTCGCAGTCGGCGGTACGTTTCAGTATTTTCATGACGGCCACGCCAAACTGATTGAAAAAGCATTTGAAATAGCAGAAGATGGAAAAGTCCACATAGGACTTACCTCGGACGAGATGCTAAGCAAGAGTCATAGTGTTGATAATTACGAAAAAAGGAGGACCGGGCTACTTCAATGTATAAAAAAAATGGGAATCCCAGATGATAGATATGAAATTACAAAGCTGGATGACCCTTATGGTCCTAGTCTTGAAGAAGACTTTGACTTTATAATTGTTTCTCCTGAAACTTATCCTGTTGCCCTTAAAATCAACCATATCAGAGAAGAAAAAGGAAAGAAACCACTAAAAATTGTATACGTCGAATACGTAATGGCTGAAGATGGAATCCCGATTTCCTCAACAAGGATTGCAAAAAGAGAGATTGACAGACACGGTAGACTGAAAAAGAACATTGAACAGTAAACAGCTCTACTTAAAGCGTTCGCCCGCTTGAGCTGCGTGCTTGAGCTGTATATTTGGTTGAAAAAAACATTGAGCAGTGGATAGCTTCACCCTAGCATTTAATATTAAAGTAGCTATAAGTCAGGACAGAAACATAAAGTGATAGTATGCCCAGAGAATTTACACAAAAAGATATTAAGATTTTTAACAAGCTTGCTCCTGAAGCCGAAGGAAGCTTAATCTCCAGAGGAGCAGGACACCAGTTTCCCTTTATCCTGCGTCCGGTCTCACACAAGTTTGCCGAGTCATCTGAAGACTTCAGGAAGAGATTGGAGAGGCTGGACCCTGAGGAACTCGATTACCTTGTAGAGCTTGCGCTTGAAGGAAAAGAGGATGTCCAATCCCTAGATGAAGACCTTGAAGAGCTAGTTGCAGTAGTTGCTGAAAAGCTACCTCCTGAAAGGGCAAAGCAGCTTAAGGACTTTGTGGGAATTTTCTGAAAGGACACTTAAAAATGCCCTCGAAAAACATGCTTTTTGGAACCGGAGGAATCCCGAGAAGCACAAAAGGAACGAGCAGTACCTCAGGAATTAAACGGATAAGGGAACTTGACCTTGACTGCATGGAGCTTGAGTTTGTCCATGGAGTGCGCATGGGCGAAGAAGGGGCAAAAAACGTCCTGGAAACAGCAACAAAAGAAGAAGTAGCCCTGAGTGTCCACGCACCGTATTATATCAACCTGAATTCTTACGAAGAAGAAAAATTAAAGGCAAGCCTGGAAAGAATTTACCGGGCTGCAAGGATAGGTAGTCTCTGCGGAGCCGAATCAATAGTACTACATGCTGGTTTTTATCAGAAAAGCAGCAAGAAACACACCTTTGAGAGCGTATCAAAAGCCTTGAAAGAACTGACAGGACAACTTCAAAATGAAGGAATTCCTGCAGTCCTGCGCCCTGAAACTATGGGCAAGCGTACTCAGTTTGGAACGCTTGAAGAAGTTCTCGCCCTTAGCTCAGAAATCGAAGGGGTCATGCCCTGCCTTGATTTTTGTCATTTGCATGCAAGGGAAGGAAAGGAAAATTCGTATTCCGAATTTACAGAAATTCTGTCCCTAGTAGAAGAAATTCTTGGAAAAGAAGGGCTTTCAAATATGCACATGCATGTTTCAGGAGTAGAATACGGTATTAACGGGGAAAAGAGACATCTGAATCTTAAAGAATCGGATTTCAATTATCCCGAAATTATAAGGGTCTTAAAAGAATTCAAAGCCAGAGGAAGGGTTATACTTGAAAGTCCCATTCTGGAAGAAGATGCACTTATGCTGAGGAAGCTTTACAATGAGATATAATTTTATCTTATAATTTGATCTCATAATTTCTTCTTAAAATTTATCTGGGACGCTCATAACCCAAAAAATGTATCTAGATTTCGGACAAAATTAGCTAATATTTACCTAGTCCTTACTTTTTGCTTAAGCTTGTTTCTAAAAAGCTTAAGTAAAAGAGATAAATATGTACTTGATGTTGCAAGCACATATTGTTCAAGATATTATCCAAGAACATTAGTAAGCAAGCCCGATTGAGAATGCAACTCCCATATTTTATTGAATTCCACTCCAGCTGTACTGCTTGCCACTGTAACGGTGCTTGCCCTCTGTCTTCTCATGCTTTTTCTTAGCTAAACATTTTGCCTTGTTTATAAATAGGTAGATTCCAGCCAGACCTACAAGAATGTAGACTAGCCGCGAGACAATGGATTTCTTTCCAAATATAGCCGCAACCAAATCAAAGTTCAGGAGCCCAACAAGACCCCAGTTAAGAGCGCCTATTATCGTTAGCAGCTTAGATGGAACGTATAGATTATCCATAGGCATCTTATGCAATTTATGCATATTCATCAAACCTCCCACTGAAACAGAGCATTCATGAAGGACAGATCATTTATTCGGACTGGAAAACTCAAGGCTTTCAGATGATCTAATCTCTTGCTCTCATGAATAGTGTTGGAGCTAAGATATTATGAATCTATTCCTTAATTTGGCTATTTGGAGTAAAAAATAAATTTCTAGCTTTATCCTATCAATTCAACACATTCAAAAGTAATAGAATAAAATCTAAAAAAGAAAAAAGGGAATAATTGGAAAAAGAAGGAAAGATAATTATATCTTTAGCGTTTCGGGGCTGTCCTTAAACTCTTCGAGCCACTGGCAACCTTCTTCCCTATTAACCACTCCAACAGTAAATTCTATCCCACTTGTTTCTACATATTCCTTTATCCTCTTAAAGGCATGGTCTACCATCCCGCCAGCTGTCAGGATAAGACAGCGTTTTCCGCAAAGTGCCATCAGGATAGTTTTGTCTATAACGCCTGAGGAAACGTCCAACTTGACTCCATCATGCTCAGCAATGGTTTTACTTTTCTTACCCATTGCTCCGACAAAGACAATTTCTCCTTCTTTAAGGATTTGTTTTATTTCTGGAAGGGAATAGTTATCAGTGTCATAAATAAGGACTCCACCGGCTTTGATCCCTTTACGTTTTAACTCAACGATAGCCCTTCCATCCGCATGGATATGCAGTACAGTAGCATTAATAGCCTCGTAAGGGGACTGGGTCGCATATTGCCCGTACATGACCCCGAGGTTCAGGCTATCGCCTTCTCTAACCCTCGGAGGGACATCAACCCACATAAGGTCAATAGGCTTTAAGGTATTGACAAGTTCAGGTATGGTTTTGGGAGAATTTCCGCCAGATGCAAGTCCTCGTCTTTCGATTTCATGATATATCTCAAGAGTAGTAGGCTGCCTGAGCCCAGTTTTTTTAAGGAGCTCGATATCTTTGAAAACATCTGCCGGAGTGCCCTGTCCTATAATTTTGCTGTTTGACAGGAGGAACACGTAATCAGACCAGCGGTATGCTAGATCCACATCATGTGTTGAAATAATAATAGTGCTCCCAAAGTGGTTAAATTCGTTAAGCAATTCCATGATTTCATCCGCACCCGTGGGATCAAGATTCGAGAGGGGTTCATCAAGGATAATAACCTCGGGCTCCATTGCCATAATCCCGGCAATTGCAACGCGTTTTTTCTGCCCTCCACTGAGGTGATGAGGTGGCTTATCTTTTAAACGGGAGAGACCAACATATTCAAGCGCCTGTTGAACGCAGGTATCAACCCTTTCTTTTGAGTAGCCAAGATTTGCAGGGCCAAAAGCTACATCCTGATATACAGTAGGAGCAAAAATCTGGTCATCGGAATTCTGAAAAACTATTCCAACAGATTTCCGAATATCTCTTAACGACCTTGAATCATACTTGAATGGAACGCCATGGAAAAGAACTTCGCCCTGGCTTGGTTTAAGTGTTCCATTAAGGAGCAGGAAAAGTGTAGACTTACCGGAACCGTTCTGTCCTACAAAAGCAACCTTTTTTCCTTTTTTAATTTCAAGATTTAGATCTTGAACAGCCACTGTTCCGTCAGGGTAAGTATATTTAAGGTCCCTGGTCTCAAGAATAATCATAATCTTTTACCTCAGACAATAGATGCGTTTTTTGTTAGATAAAGAAGTGCAAGAGTAAGGAGACAATAGGCTGAAGTAAGAAACAATTCAGATGCTCCTACAGGCCTCTTCACTTCGAAAAGCGCCATTTTTCCATCATAACATCTTGAGTTCATGGCAAGGAAGAGTTTGTCTCCCTGTTCCCAGGAACGGACGAAAAGAGTACTTCCAAGCATGCCCAGGGAACGGAGAGATCGGCTGAAGCTCGAGTATCCCAACCTTACAGTCTGGGCGTACCTGATGGAAAGAGCCATGTCAAGAAAGACGAAAATATAGCGATAAATCAACATGGAGAGCTCTATAACAGATTCAGGAAGCTTGGAAGCCTTGAGAACGGCAAAGAGCTCGATCATCGGCGTTGTCAGTGCCAGGAAATAAAGGCAGCACATACCACTTATTGATCTTGCAAGTACTAGAAGGGCAAGCTCAAATCCATCAGTCCTTACAGAAAGAGGATAACTAAGGATTTTGAATGACAGCAGTTCAGGCCCCGAACCTGAAAAGAAAGCAATTATAAGGACACCTGCAATAGCGAAGCCCATGGGAGCCAGTAAGAGCTTGAAATAGAGCTTAAGAGGTGCCTTTCCGAAAGCAATTGCTGCAAAGCTCATGCAGAGTGCTATAAAAAATGGAGGAATAGGGGATGTGGCTGAAACTCCTGCAAGTAATCCAAATAATACTATCGCCAGTTTCAACCAGTTGTTTCGGTGCCTGAGAGGGCTCATGAGAGCATAGTCATCAAGGATATTAGTCATTAGGGAATCCTCTTAATAGAGTTAAATCAAGTTAAGTTGAGTTTTGTTCTATATAATGGTTATTATATAATGATTATGGCAAGCAAGAAAAATGGTTATCTAAACCTGAATTTTCTGTGATCTTATTGAGGATAGGCAATTAAAATATTCTTTTGTTTCCCATGTGTCTTTTCCGAATTTTCATGTCCACAATGACAGCTTTCCCCTGAGGCTGTAAGTGGATCTACATGGATAGTTGTTCCGGAAAGATAAGAAAAGTTTTCCAGAAGCTTTTCTCTTATCGAGTTAGCAATTTCATGTCCCTCTTCAACCGAAAGAGAAGGTTCAACGGAAGCATTGATCTCTGCACGGAGCCTGTATCCTATCCAGCGGACTCTAAGATCCGTAACTTCACAAACGCCTTCAACACTTTCAGTGATACTTTTGATTTTATCAATGACTTCAGGTTCAACACCGTCAAGAAGGCGAGTAAACACGAGTTTGCTTGTGTCAAGGGCTATTTTCAGGATTGTTACTGTGATTAGCATACCAATAAGAGGATCAATTATCGGATACCCTAGCCAGACTCCTGCAGCTCCGATAAGGACTGCAAGGCTGGCAAAGCCATCTACCCGAGCATGGTAGCCGTCTGCAATAAGAGCTGCACTTCCTATTTCCTTCCCGATCTTCATCCGGAACTGGGCCACAACCTCGTTTCCGATACAGCCTATAATTGCGGCAACAGCTACAGCCTGCAAATGCTCTATCGGCTGCGGGTTGAAAAAGCGGTTTACAGACTCATAACCCGCAACTACAGCGCTTAAAAGGATAAGGAGAACAACGATCACACCTGCAAGATCTTCTACTCTACCATATCCATAGGAGAAGCGTTTGCTTGGTTTTCTTCTGGCTAGAGAAAAAGCTATTGCAAGAGGAACTGCAGTCGATGCATCCCCGAAGTTATGGATGGTGTCGGCAAGAAGGGCAACACTGCCTGACATATAAAAGATGATAATCTGCAGGACAGCTGTGACCATCAGCCCTATAAACGACCATTTGACAACCCAGAGCCCTTTACTGGTAGCGAGTATGGAAGGATCCACAGTTCCATGAGTATGGCTGTGCCCGTGGGAGTGCGTATGGGAATGAGTACGGGAGTGGTCATGGGAATGAACGTGAAAACTGGAGAGGAATTTGAAAAATCCTTTTTTGCGGACATTTTTATGGGGTTGTTCGGAACAGCCCTCCTTTTCATGGATATGGGAATTAGAATGCTTTTCGGACATAACTAACCTCTTAATTAGTGTTATTATTGAACCTATCCTGAGGCCCATTTCGTGCCTGAGCATCAAGGATTTCCAGAATTACTCTTTCATGATAAGAGCTCAGTTGGTTACTGAAAGGACGAGATTCAAAGAGCAAATTTTGATCATCGGTATAGCTCAACAAGCACACTTGGAAGCAGTTTTATAAATAGGTATTTATCTTTAGAAAATAATTTTTTATGCAGGAATTCATACGTTTTTTTGGAGAAATGTTATATAAAGAAGCTTTCCATCGCGAGCAGTTTGTAACTAATCTTCCCGAAAGAAACAAAAAAATTAGATATTTATTACTGGAAATTAGAGATGGGATATCCCTGTGTATTAACAATGGATCTTGATGCTGATTTTTCGTATAGACTGAAAAATTCATAAATATTTCAATCTTTTAGTGCGGCGAGAAATTCGAATTTTCAATAAATGTCAAAATCTTATTATCACAAATTATCACAACATAATATAAATTTATGAGGAATTTAGAAAATAATCCACATAATGAAAACAAGTAATAATGAATTTATCGGGGAGTATGATGATATCTGAAAAACGGGTGTATAGAAAATGGAAAATAAATGAAAAAACATAGAAGACAATTATAATTGAGTTTCTTGCCTAATTTTCATAAAAGTTCCAGTCCCACTCCTCTAAACAAAAACATTTATATACAATTACTTTTTGCAGAAATCAGGACTTGGGAAAAAGAGTTTCAGAAATCTGTTTGGAAAACTATATGCAAATACTCCGTAGGAAAACTCAAAATTACAAAGACAAAACTGTATCTATTTGGAAACAAAAGGCTTATTGATCTGTGGAGTTGCAGATAATCAAAATCCGTTTGAGATAATTATTCCATGAGAGGGAAATTGATAAAAATATTTTAAAAGCTAATAGTGGATCAAAAATGTTTGGGTTGTGTCCGCAAATTATTGGTCAATTCTGAAAAAAAGAAAAAAATTTCCCGAATTTGAGAAAAATAGAAATTCTTTTGCTTTCGATTTTCAATAACTTAAGCCCATTACCTGAAAATTAAAAGTGATAAATAAAAACTTTCCTCCCTTAAAGAAGGAAGGCAAACATGGCAAAGAAAAGATTATAGAAAATTTTTGTCAACTTCAGATTTTCTATTATCTTCGCATTCGAGACCTTTTTTATAGTGGTTTTTGGCTCTGTAATAGCCAAAGAAGTAGCCGAGAATCCCTGCACCTATAGCTGCCTGCAGCGCAAACAAGAGGCTTTCAATTTCTGCGCTTGGAGGTTCCCAAATCGAACTTGCAATGGGTTTGTAAGTCCCACCCGTAATTTGCTCAATGACACCCGCAGGTTTGTCGTCAGCTCCACCATAATCTGCATGTGTGGTAGAAGATATGTAAAAAAACTGAGCTGCGAAAATCAGGAGGATAGCAAGTACTATAATTTCTAGTTTCCTGCTCATGCAGAGAGCCCCCGAAGTTTTCTTACGAGTGGCTCTCCAATGACCTTCATTTCAATCAATATATCACTTTTGACTTCTACGACATACTTGAAGAGCAGTGAACTGATCGCACCTTCTACAATTGCCAAGGGCACCTGAGTAATCGCGAAGATTGCAGCAAATTTGCTGAATGAACTGAGGAAACCTCCAAAGGAAAGTACATTTCCTGCAGGAAATGCTAAAGCAAGTTCTGTAGAAGTCACAATGTAAGTAGCCCAGTCTCCGAGAGTTGCAGCTAAAAAGACAACAAAATAGAAATTAAGTTTGGCCTTCATTCCAGCTTTATAGATCAAGTATGACACCACCGGACCCACGATACCCATAGAGAAGACATTTGCTCCAAGGGTGGTCAGGCCACCATGCGCGAGGAAGAGAGCTTGATAGATAAGTACAATTGTCGAGAGAACCGCAGTAATAGCAGGTCCAAACATGATTGCACCTATACCGGTTCCTGTAGGATGAGAACAGCTTCCGGTAACCGAAGGTAATTTAAGTGAAGAGAGTACGAAAATAAACGCGCCTGCAACGGCAAGCAAAGGTAAAATTTCACGTTTTTCTTTCACTAATTTATTCAGTTTGTAAATACCGAGTGCAATGATAGGGATTGATATTGCAAACCATACTGCACACCAAATAGCCGGTAAAAATCCTTCCATTATATGCATTGAATCACCGTGGGGATATCAAGTAAAAATTAGTGAGCTTAAGGCAAGTTAAATTGCGTTCGGTTATAGATAAAGGTTACGGTAAGGAAGAAGCGAGTGCGTGAGAGCGTATAAAATTAATTCAAAGGTAACTAGTGTTCTCAAAATAGAGAAAGAATAGAGTAGAACAAGCAAACTTGAATTAATAAAAAGCATAAAACAGAGAATATATTATATTCAACGTGGAATATTTTCATGTAAAAAGTTATCAAACGGATTTAATAGAGAGAAGATACAAAAAAACTAAACCCATTCATTTAAAGTCTTAGGCATTCCACCGTATTGAAAGTGAAGTTGCGCAGGAAGTAAAAATTTGTAGAAAAAAGAAAAAAGAAAAATGGAGGTTATAATCAAGTAGAGTTTCCGTTTTAAATGTTTTGAGTAATGGCAAGAAAAACAAATTAAAGTAATGGAGGTAAACTAAATTTGTTTTAGTAATTAAATAATGCACTTCGTATTACATAAAGATATCTATTTTTTCCTTATAGACGATAACTTTTGAAAGATGTACCCATAAATATGTATACAAAAGAAAAGCTAAAATTAAAAAAGAGTTATTAAATGGCAAAACTTTCTAAAAAATTACAGAGTTGCCTGGAAAATTAATTGCTAAGGAAGGCTGTCAGATACGCAAGTGCAAAGTATCGGGCGAACTTTCCAAGGAAGACTAGGACAGAAAATTGTCGAAAAGGAAGCTGCATAAGCCCGGCAACCATGGTAATTGCATCTCCTATCCCAGGTACCCAGGTGAAAAGGAGAGTATAACTGCCGTATTTATTAAAAAGCCTTTCACTCTTTTCAAGCTTTTCACGTGAAGGAGACAGGTATTTATCCAACACAGGCCGCCCTTTAAGTCCAAGATAGTAAGTTGTGCATGACCCAAGATAATTACCAAAGGTCGCAACCATAACGACTGCTAAAGGATTAAAACCCTGGTAGATTAGAGCGATTACCAAAGCCTCAGATCCAAAAGGCAGGATCGTGGAAGCCAGGAAACTTAAGATAAAAAGGTTAAGATAACCATAGTTAGCAATAAAGGAACTCAAAGTTTCAAGCATTGTATTCATACCGTTGTAATTCAGTTTTTCAAACTACATCTCAGGAGTTAATTTTTTGGAGTTCTTAATTTGTGATCTTACATTCCTGCCAGCTTAGTTTTAATTAACTCATTTTATATCCCTGCCTACTATTGTATTTATATTATTTTATTCCTAGTAAAAATGGATATGAGAAATGTTAAAGTGTTATGCGTCAAATATCATTTTCTTAATATGTTTTTTAAGAATAAGATAAGTGTGATTCAAAAAATGAGGGCGGTATTGGCTGCAAAATTATAATTAAGCAAAAAGAACCCGAATGAGAGCATAATCGAAGACACTAGTCGATTTGAGATCCACAAGTTATAAGTTTGAAGAGACGATTTCTGACACTTATAAGCAGAAATCAGCATAGCATAACAAGTAAATTAAGATTAATTCTGCCGAGTAAAAATATGGAGCCGTCCCTACACATGGAAGCGTATATAGGCATTCCCGAAGAATTAAAGCTTGCAGTCCTTGAGAGAATAAAACCCACCAAACCTGAGAGAGAAAAACTCCTTTTGATCCAGGAGGAACTTGCTTCACAGGTTAAAACAGTAGCAGAAAAACTTGGCATCCCGGACGTGCTTGTAAAAATGGTAGGCTCCGCTGCCAGAGATACCTGGCTTTCAGGCACTCACGATATCGATATTTTTATAAGCTTTCCTGAAGAGACGCCCAGAAAGGACCTAGAAACCCTAGGCATGGCAATTGCAAAGGAAGTAGCAAAACGCGCTGAGCATGCCGAAGACCGCCATGCTGAGCATCCCTATCTGAATATTATATACAAAGGCTTTGACGTGGACCTTGTTCCCTGCTTTAGGGTTGCTTCGGCTTCCCAGATCAAATCTGCAGTTGACAGAACGCCGTTTCATAACGATTTTGTCAAACCTCGCATAAAAGGATGCGAAGATGAAGTCCTGCTTTTGAAGCAGTTTATGCGCGGCGGTGGAGTCTATGGCTCAGAACTGAAGACCCAGGGTTTTTCAGGCTACCTGACCGAACTCTTGATAATTCACTACGGTTCATTCGAAAAGACCGTCTGTACAGCCTGTTTCTGGAAACCCAGAGAAAAAATCGATATAATGCAGCATTCGAAAATTGAGCACGAAGAGCCCCTTGTAGTTGTCGACCCGACTGACCCTAAACGGAATGTGGCAGCAGCTCTTTCCCTTGACAAATTCTGCATGTTCATAGACCACTGCCGGGAATTTCTGAAAAGTCCGGAGCTCAATTTCTTTTTCCCAGCCCCCTTTTTGCCCCTTGAGGACAGCGAAATCCTGGAAAGGCTTGAAAGCCGGAAGAGCACCCAGCTTGCAATTGTCTTCAAAACTCCGGACTTGGTTGAGGATGTACTCTACCCGCAGCTCTATAAAATGGAGCAGGCAGTAGCCGCCCTTCTGAAAGAATATGATTTTATAGTGATAAAAACCGGAGTCTGGTCAGGCAAAACCGAAACTGCAGTTATGCTGGAACTTATTTCAGGTAGTCTACCAAGCGTGAAAAAACATGTTGGTCCACCAGTCTGGGTTAAAGTGCACGCCGAGAAATTCAAGGAAAAATACAAGGAAGCAAGCGGCGTTTTTGGAGGCTATATCGAAAACGGAAAATATGTCTTTGAAATCCAACGCAAGTACCCAACGGCAAAGGGGCTTCTCGAAGACCGGCTCATGAGCTGTTCCCTTGGAAAACAGGTGCATCAGAGTGTAAATGAGGGTTTTGAGATTATTGAAGATTCAAGGATTTGCAGGTTAAAAGATCCTGATTTCAGGGTTTTTTTGAGGAAATGGATGTAAAATGGATTGCTATGAGAGATTACTATGGAAATGAAGTAGTGTCCAATTAACTGATTTTATACAAAACTGATTTTTCTATAAAAATTCTTTTTTAGCTGGTCTTTTTGTACCAAAAAGCAAAAAGAAACTATTTTAAGCTTTAAATTTTATTGGAACTATAGCGTCGAGCAGTTAATAAATCAGGAGAGATTCACAATCAATTTCCTAGCAAAAATTAAGAAGAATGTATTAAGGCATTAAAAATGAACAGACAATTTTTTACAGTTACTAGACAAACAACAGGTGTGGAATGACTTACATAAACTGACAAATGATAGAAGTGAATAAATTATTCATGGAAATAAGCTATAAAGTCCAGCAGGATTGAGGGTGCTGAAAAAAATACAGAAGTCGAATTTTCTCCGCTGTCTATATATAGTAGTTTCCTTCTATACAAAAAACCTAACAAACCGAATCACAGTAAGAGACATTTCATAATTATCTATTTTCGGATTGATTTATTCAAATACTGAGGCGCACATTAAATGATATCCTCAAATCAACTAGACTTTGTGATGATTTTATCTCTGATTTTTTCATTCACAGCAGGTTATTATATTTTTGTGCCAGAACCCCTTAGGTCTAAATATTATTACAAAAATCTTGGTTCATCTGGAATTTCAGATATTTTGCCTTATGCAGTTTTGGCGACATTTATCTTTATACTTATGGACTCACAAAAAGAGATTTCAAATTTCCTGGGCTTGAGTCCCTCTCTCAATTATGATAAATATATGTTAATGCTGGAAGGTACTAGAGTAAGTATATTCCAAAGTATAGCCACTCCAATGCTGACATATTTTTGCGGAGTTGTATATTTGCTTGGATTTCCTTTCCTTTTGATCTTTACATTTATATTATTCCTGTTTAGCCAGGATGATGAGATTCTTAAGGAGTATGCAATTAGTTTTATGCTTATATATTTGATAGCTTACGTTTTTTACATATTTTTCCCAGTAAATGTGACCGGCCACGTGTTGCCAGACGTTGCCCCGTTGCTATATCAACTGAATCCGGCCATCTTGCGGATAGCAACTATCTTTAGCCCAGGTCTTAATACGTGCTTCCCAAGCTTGCATGCCGCACTTTCGGTAATGGCAACATTATTCATACTTTTCAAGACGGATCTCAAACGTTACAAAATTTTTGCAATGATGACAACTGTTTTAATCCTCTTTTCAATACTATATCTCGGCATACACTGGATCACAGATATGATTGGCGGAATTATACTCGCTCTTATTTCTTATTTCGTAGCTACTCGAGCTTTTAAACAGAGGTTCAAGGATGAAAGTATTCGTTTTTATATGCGGTGAAGGGCTAGGTCACACCAGTCGCTGTATCGCATTGAGCCAGGAGTTATTGGATGCCGGCCATGAAGTTTATTTAGGAGCATATGGTTATTCAAAGGAGTTTCTTGAGAGAAAAGGATACAAGACCGTTGAAATACCCCCTGAAATAGTACTTGTAGGCGATTCCGGTTCTTTAGATCTAAAAAGATCAATCATATCCACCCTGAAAAGCGGAAGTGTTTTTGGCATTTTTAAGGTTCTGAACTTACTAAAAGAAAAAAAACCTGATGTTGTAGTTTCAGATAGTTATTTTACAGGAGTAATTGGTTCTAAAGCCAGAAGAATTCCTGTTTATTTAATAGTTAATCAGTCAAATATGGAAACTTTCTTTAAAAACGGAGGCACTGTCCTCAGAACTATGGGCTGGATAATTAAACAGTTTTATAGCTGGATTTTCAGAAGGGTTGACAGGATAATAATCCCGGATTTTCCAATGCCTTATACCGTATGCCGGCAAAATCTTGCTTTTGAGGAGAAGGTATCTAGAAATCTATTTTTCAGTGGGCCTCTCGTCCTTGAAAAATATGATAATGTAAAAGCTGAAGTCTTGCAAAAACCCCATGTATTATCTCTAATAGGAGGATTTGGATATAGGGAACCCATATTTAGAAAAGTTATCGAAGTTGCAAAACTCGACAAAAATATAAATTATACTCTCCTTTCAGGACCTAATCTAAATCCTGAAATCTTCTCAGACCTTCCAGAAAACGTTACAATTAAGCGTTTTATTAATGACCAGTTTCCTTATCTCAAGGCTTCTGATCTTGTGATCGCCCCAGGAGGACATAGCACTATAATGGAAGCTCTTACTTTCGGGGTTCCGGTGCTTTCATTTCCTGACATTAACCATAGTGAGCAGGAAAGTAACGCTGCTGTAGTAGACTTTGAAGGTTATGGCAGACGTTTGGATTACAGCGCGTCTCCAGAAGAAATCTTTCAGTCGATAAGAGAGCTTTTAAAGGATGAAAAGATTCGTAAGAAGGTTGAAAACATGAAGAAACTATCTAAAGATCTCAACGCTACTGCGGCGATCAAAGAACTTCTCGAATCAAACAGTAGAGTAAATCAAAGAGTATAGTTCTGGTATTTTAATGGACTAGCAATTAAAATAATATTTAACAATGTTGATAACTGGACTGTGCATTCATGAAAAATTACACAAAATGGGTAACAAGCTCAATTTTGATCAGTATAATTTCGATAGCATTTGTTCTCATCTTTACTCTGGATAAGACAACAACTGAGGTTGTTAGGCAGATTCGACCTGGATATATTTTAGCTGCGCTTGGTATCCATCTGTTTTCTTTCTTTATCTGGGGACTACGCATACAGTCAATGGCATCTGCACTCGGGCATAAAATAGATCTTAAAACTTCTGCCGAAATGGTAATTTCCGGTACCTTTGTTGCAGCACTTACTCCTGCTTCGATAGGTGGAGAACCTTTGAGAATTCACCTTCTAAGACAGAGGGAAATGCCAGTTGGACAGGCTACTGCAGTCATTTTGGGAGAACGTGTACTGGATGCACTATTGATCTTGTTAGCTGTGCCTTTTTCGCTATA
>DASXVB010000030.1:0-6883 GCA_036504475.1 Methanosarcina sp. | reverse complement strand
TGCATACATCATTCCATCAGTCTCTGTAAGTGCATCGTAGAGACCACCTGTAACCCCATATGGAGGAGCCCGATTGGTAAGAACTTGGGCATAAGTTTCCTCTATCTGTTTCTTTGCATCCTTCATATCAAGTTCGGGAATAATTTCTCTTCTTCTATCCTGCCAGGCGTTGTACATGGGAACAAACGGAAGGTTCTGGGCAAGCTGAAGCTTTGGAAGTTTTTGTCCGAATCGACCATCAGCTTGGAGGCGTAATGCGGCTTCCCATGCTGAAATTCCTCCTGTGCCGCTTCCAACTGCCTGGAAATAGTGATCAGGTATCTTTCCTATGGTTACCGCTGCGTCTAGCATTACAGTACCCATGCCATCTCTTCTAGCAACATTTCTCGCTCCACCTTCGGGAACCATGCCAGGCAGTTTTGCGATCCTGCCTGCAAGATTGATAGCATCAGTGTAATCATTTCCAGGGCTCATGCTTATTAGATGGATGGATTCGGTCGGCTCCTCGGGAAGCCATAAAGTTGAAATTCCGGAATCCGGTACCACTATGTAAACATCAGTTCCTGTCAAAGCCGAAACGTGCGCAAAAGCCCTGCCTGTATTTCCAGCAGAGGCCAGGACTATAGCTTTTCCTCCGGTTTCTTTCAGGAGTTGCATGGTCGGGTATGCTTCAAATTCTTTGAAACTGCAAGTTTTAGTAAAGGCCTCTCTTTCGGGCCAGTACCCGCTGAACCCTATGTAGAGATTTGAAAGCCCTAGTTCCCTGGCAAGGGCTTCACTTTTGTAAGTTATGGGTCCTGCATCTGTAGTAATCTCTTCCTGTATTGGGAGCCAGGAGTGGAACCTTCCGATACCTGGCTGGTTTCTTAGTTCCAGCCTCTTTTCAAAGTAGTCCGCCCGCAAAAAGGAGTCATCGTTCTCACAGGTGAGCCTGTATTCCTGACCGTACTCTCTTCCGCACTTCAGACATTTCAGTTTGAATCTTCCCATCGCTATCAAAGAAAATTGGGCTTCTTGTTAAATATATATTCCTGAGATGTGAATAAAATTATCTTTTTGTGTTATATTTTTGAATTAATTGCCAGATTCGGATATTTAATTATCCTAAAGAGAAGGGAATTATCTTATCTGATTAACAAATAGATAAAACAAAATGAGGTAGTTAGGAGAAATACAATTAAGAGGGTAATCTCTATCACGTCTTTTATATGCCGTGAGAGTTGAGCCACACGTTAACCAGCTTTAGACTTCAGATTAAGTAAGTGAATGTTCAAAAACAGCATCAGAAAATAATGTTATACTTTTGAATGTTTACCTGCCGGTAGCAGGATAAAAGACCGGGGGAGTGACTTTTACATGTTCGTAACTCTTTTCCTTGCCATCAGGAGGATAAACAAAGGTAACGACATCAGATTGCACCCCTAATCCATAGGGATCACACAGGTAGTTCCCGGCCTCTTCCCTAGAAATGTTTAGTATCTGGAGCGAAGCACTTGATTTATCTATCTTCTGAATTTTTACTTCATGAAATTCCGAAAAAATTGTTTCAATCTTGGGTTTCAGGTTCTTGCTGCCAAACAGCAATATATATGCTTGGGCGAAAGGACTGAGATGGTAGTCTATATTGACGGTCGCATTAGTCTTTTCAAACTGAATCACTATATTGTCAACGTGAATGTATTTCCCTTCTTTGAATTGATCTGCGCTGTTTCCAGGAACTACTCTACCAGCCAGTAGAACAGCCGAGATGAGAAGGGCAATTACAATTATCGGTTTCATTTTCATGGTTCTTACTCAGTAATAATCCTCTTTTATAATATTTCTTTCCTGCAAATATTTTTTTGGTCAGACTTGCTTTCTTTCAAAGCTGAAAATCCGGTCGTTTTTCATTCAACCAGGCCGATTTTTTGATCTTTTGCAACACCATTAAATATTGCAACAGTAAAGGTATCTCACATTTTATATAATCGGAATAAGAGTAAAGAGGCTATAAAGTGAGTAAAGATATTCATTTCATCTGCCCTAAATGCGGAAACACTACCTACGAAACCGGAGAGATCCGCACCACAGGCGGCTTTCTCAGCAAACTCTTCGATGTCCAGAACAAGAGATTCACCCACGTCACATGCCAACGCTGCAAATACACCGAATTCTATCAAGCTGACAGCAGCATGCTTGGAAATATTTTCGATCTGTTTACATCGTAATGAGCCAATGTAGAAGTTTTTTAGCTAAAATTACTTTTTTCTTCCTTCTTTAGTTTTTTTGATTGCTTATTATCCGGTTGGAGAATGGCATCTTTAACGGAGCTTTTCACGCTCGACGAAGGAGAGCGGCTTTTTTGTGAATTAAATCCAAGCACAAGAACCAGCGAAAATGCAATAAACGGAAAAAGTTGGAATTATTCTCACGAAACCTGCACGTTATTAGTTTTGAGATTGATTTTAATTATTAGGGATAACAAGAAAAAGGCATTTTTCTTTTAATTCTTCAATTTTACGTTCATCAAGCTTCTGAATATGTTTATTTGTTAAAGGAGAGAATTGTTTTATTAGGGAGGTTTCAACATCATCTGTTTTTTTCTCAACACTTCCCCTTTCTTTTGTAAGCATGTATTTCAATTCATTATGATCATTACAGGAGTTTATTCTGTTAATTAGTTCCACAAATTCCTTGCTTTTTTCTTTTAATTTGTCAGGAATTTCAGCTTCTTCAAAAATGTGGATTAAGCGCGTTTCTATTGGCTTTTGCCCTGTTTGAGTATCTCTCGATGTATTAAAATCCGTATTTATTGACATTATATATACAAATTGTTCCATTACTCCATAAATTGGTTCCATGACAGTTTCATTTTCCCCAAGTTTTGAGTACGAGTATTTGTCAAGTGTTAAAGCAACCCCTGTAGACCCTCCATGTATCTTTGTTTTATCTTTTCCCCATGTATATATTCCATTTACCATAACATGTGCCTTGTTTCCAGTACAAAGCTGAATATTGAGCTCACTATTTGCTTTTCTATAAAATATATTTGGAGATGGATTTGTCTGAGGTACAAGGATTACATTACAGGCACGTATCAAACGTTTTCTAAAATCATCATTCACATACTCATAACAAATCATAACCCCTACTCTAAAGTCTTCTCTAAGTTTGAGAATGTGGTTCACTTCGCCTGCTTCCATACCTTCCTCAAAACCGCATCCTCTTTCATCCCTTGCTGCCAACGCTTTTTCATTGTGCACGATTTTAGAATCAGGAATTACAATAGGAGAGATATTTTTCCGTAAATCTTCTTCTCTAAACTCACGGATGAACAGTTTTCCATACTTTTCAAGGTTCTTTTCCTGAACATAATGGCTGCCTGCAACAACAATAATTCCATTATCATCGGCGTACTGCTGTATATTTTCAAGGTATTCAAAAGGTATGGAAAACTCAGGGAATACCACAATGTCGGCTTTTTCCTTCACAGCTTTAAGAATTGCCATTACTTTCCTGTAATAAGCCTCATCAGCCGTAAGTTTCACAATAGAATTTTCTCCATAAGCATGATATTTCAATTGTACAGCCGCAATCCGTAAATTAGAACCCTCAAAAGAGTTGTTACAGCAGTCATGCTGTAATATCCGAATTTTCTTATTTCCAGGTACACTTTCAAAATAATCAATTGCCCTTATGACTGGTTTTTTCTGCCCTATTACACTGAAAGTAATTTCGTCTTTTCCTTCTGGGAAATACTTTTTTTCAAGGTAATCAATTTCAAGAGAATTATTTTCTCTTTCTTCAGGGTTAAGGAGCCTGTTGAAAAGCGTTCTGTTCCCTACTTTGATTGTTAACTTGCCTTTTACTTTTTCAGGGTCATCAAAGATGATCTTGAGTTTCCAGTTTTCGTAAGCCAGCTTGATTGGGTTGAAAGGCTCTTCAAAATAGTCCTTTGTTCTTTTGTGAATATACTCAAAAAGGTTTTCAAGCGGCCGGTATTCAATTGAGTTAATTTTTTCTAAAAAATCAAAAAGAAGTTTATCTCTGGTTTTGCAGTCTTTTTCTTCAAAGATCTGGGGGAGGTTCTTAAATGAAGTGCAGATGTTTGGGTTGACGTCAACAGATAGGGTTTTGGTAACCTCTTCTACAACCTTCTTCAACTTTGGCACATCTACTTCTTCAGATTTTTCAATTTCCGTCAGGACTTCAAATAGACCGGTATAGACGCAGTAGCAAACATTTGCTTTTTCATACGTTTCAGTTGCTTTCTTGAACTGTTCCATTGCCTGTTTGAGTCGTTCCAAGTCAGGCTGCTTTGAAGAAAGTGATTCGTTTACAAGTTTTCTTCCTGAGAGGTAATATGAGGTAGAGTCGCAAAATTTTGAAATAGCCTCGTCTTCTTCAACAGATTTTAGCTCTTCAACTGCTTTTATAGCTTTTTCATATTCATCTGCACGTTTTCCTGTATTGGGCTCAGCTCTGATGTTCTTGAGCAAAAAATCAATATATGCACTCAATCCTGCTCCAGTGACCAGTTCTCTTTCGTGCTTCAGATCATATTTAATAAAAAAATTCTGATATCTTTTGCATAGCTCGACTGCTTCTTTCAGGTATCTCATCTGATCATATTGATTGCCTTTTTTTGCCAACTCTGAATTTAATTCAATAAGCCTGATTATTGACTCTGATTTCTTACCTATAGTCAGGTACTGCATAGGTTCAGTGTACTTTGTAAGTGACTCTTCGTACCTTTGTTTTGCCTCTTCTATGCAACCTGTATTTTTAAGCAAGCTTGCGAGGTTGTTAAGTGTTGTTCCTACATAAGATTGATATAATACATTTTCAGGGTTCTCTTTGAGAAGAGCCTCGTAAATTACAAGCGCTTCTATATACTTATCTTTCGCTTCTTCAATATTTTCCACTTTATAAAATGAGTTGCCTAGATTAGTTATTACTACCCCAATACGTAACTGGTAAGTGACGTTTTCTTTATCTATTTTGAGAAGTTCTTTATATATGTTAAGTGCCTCTTCGAACCTATCTATCGCCTTCTCAATTCTCAACGTATCAGAAAACAAGTTTCCTAAACTGTTTAGTGTCGTTGCTAACTCTGATCTATAATTGGCATTTTCAGAATATCTCTCTACAATTTTTCGTCTTATATCCAGAGAGTCCTCATACTTCTCTTCTGCTTCTTTTAGGCATCCTAAATTATTGAATACAATTCCTAAACTGTTTAATGCATTTGCTAAATCTGATTGGTAACTGACGTTTTGATGATCCCTTTCAAGAATTTTTTGCTCCAAATCAACCGCTTTTTCTAACTTGTTTTTGGCTTCTTCTAGAAAACCCATATTAGAAAGCAAGGCACCTAAATTATTGAGTGTTGTTCCTACATATGATTGATACTTTATTATTTCAGGATACATTTTTGCAATCTTTTGTCTCATATATAACGAGTTCTCATACCTATCTTTTGCTTCTTCTAGACGTCCTAAATTTGCGAGTATACCTCCTAAATTGTTTAATGTCATTGCTACGTCTGATTGGTAACTGACGTTTTGATCCCTTTCAAGAATTTTTTGCCTCAAATCAAGTGCTTCTTCGTACCTGTCTTCTGCCTCTTCCCAACGTCCCACATAAGAAAACCAGTTTCCTATATTGTTTATTATCATCGCAAACTTTGACTTATAATTAATGTTTTCGGGATCTGTTTCAAAAAGTTCTTTGAGAATTTTGAATGATTTTTTATACTTTTGTTTTGCTTCTTCGAAGCAGCCCATTTCCATAAGTAAGAACCCAAAATTGTTTAGTGTCATTCCTACGTTAGATTGATACTCTCTATTTTTTGAGTGTGTTTGGTAGAGTTTTTCATGAATTTTGAGCGCGCTCTTGTACTTGTTTTTTGCTTCTTCCGTTTGTCCTATATCACTAAGCAAATTTCCTAAATTGTTAAGGATTACTGCTACACTCAATTGATACTCAATATTTTCAGGCTCATTATCGAGGAATTTTGTATAAATTGAAAGACTCAGCTCATAGCAATTTTTTGCTTGAATAAAATGTCCTGTTCTATGGAAAATGTCACTAAGAATACCAATTGCTTCGAGATTTGTCTGAAAAATTGACTGGTAAAACTCGTTATCAGGATCTTTTGAGAGGAATTCTTCAGTAGCTTTTAAGACAAAGGAATGGATTTTCAGGGCTTCTTCACATGCCCCTGCTGTCTGCATTATACGTCCTTTTATGGTTTGAGCATTTAGAAAAATATCATTCGCTTTCGCCTTCTTTGAATCTTTTTCGGCCAATTCCAGCTCTTTTAAAGCTTCATCTTGTGTACCTTTTTGCATAAGTTGAATAGTTTTTTTAACGTGTCTTTCAGCTGAATCTCGCAAAAGTCTGGACATAATAAAAGAATAAATTCAGGAGAGCTTAAATATTGTGTTTTTTCTCGATGGAGTTGTAACAACAAGTACGCGAATAATAGATGATTTGCTTTTCTCTCTTTTCATGTATAGAAAAGACGCACGAGCGGCCTGTGCAAGAAAAATATTGAAAGAAGAACTAATTTTAAACATTTTTATGTTGTTTTAACAATTTAATTGGGCAGTGTATCGAAAATTCTGAAAAATATGATTGCCTCTGTATTCATTTTCTTCCCCACAAAAAAAGAATGCAAAGTCAATAGTTAATTTATTTTCACTCATAAGAGAATCTTGCCGATCAGGACTTTTAGGTATGCTTTACCGAACTCGGATATTTTCATAACATATAGGACTATATATTACAACCGATTATCACTCCATTCAACACAAAAAATATATTAGACAATTACCTCGGACCAGAAACGCTTATTATAAAAGAGACAAAATACTAAAAATCTCTGCATACGATGAGAACA
>DASXVB010000029.1:0-2572 GCA_036504475.1 Methanosarcina sp. | reverse complement strand
CGTGAACAGGGGTTAATACCCTCATATATACATGAAATTTCTATCTTTTGGCGGTTTAGTGTAGCCAAGATCATCAAAGCCTTCTTTGTCTTCCTCATTGCATGAATCACATTTCTTATGCTCAAGGCGCTGTTTCCTTTCGAATATATTATTTCCAGCTTCTTTGAGCACATACAGTCTGTGGTTTAGCTCCTCGACTGCATTAATAGTTTGGTCACTTAACTCGTCTACTTTCTCTGCTGTGTTCTGCAAGATACTCTGCAACTCGAGCTCAGTGAAATCCACAAGTATTAAAACGCTTTCAAGTGTGTGGATAACTTCCAAATTCACTGAATCAAGTTCTTCTTTTTTCATTTTGCACATTTTTATAACACCTCAAAATATATAGTTTAATACTTATCCTTTCTCATTACCTCAAATTCATGTCTAGCAGGATCATTATCTTTAAACATTTCAACCCCAAGCCTCAATCTGTGATGTTTAATTTCATCCAGATACAGGGCTTTATCAATCACTCAGCGCTTGATTTTTACCTCGTTGAAACAAATCATTGATACCGGTGTTTCTTCAGCCATGGTATACACCTATAAACTATTTTTACGCAGAGAAATACTCCGATACTATTGCATCAACTATACTCGCTTGGTTGAGCGCGCTAATATGTCCCAAGATACTGCTTTTCTGCTCATGTGTACCGTTAATCCATACATCTTTAGCCATCTCCCTACATTCAACAGCAGAGAAATCAGGATTAAATCTGTTCCTTAGACTTATTGGTTTATCTGAGGCAGTATATGTTATCCCCGTAAATTCTAATGCAGCTCTAACGCTGTCAATGTGTCCCTCAGATATTCCGATCAGTACTGCATCGTTAATCAATCTCTTCATTTCTATTTTCCATTCTGCTGTCATATTCTCAACTTTTTTCCTGCAGTTTTTCTTACTGCTATATGTACATATGTAGCCCAATCTACAAATAGCCGTCTCCCATTTTTTTATGTGTTATAACCCATTGATAGAATGCACAGAGTGGATGGAGAATATGGCTATACCACTCATATTAAAAGCCGTGGAGAGGAAAACATAAGAATAGAGATACCAGGTTTTAGGGCAAGAAGATGGGTTGTAAAAAGGACACATTCATGGATAAACAGGTTCAGAAGACTGCGTATTAGATGGAAAAAGAAAATTGAGAATTATCTTGCTATGCTACATTTAGCATGCGCATGGATTACATTTAGAGCTGGAGGACTTTTCGGATAGGCTCTTACATACTAAATTTATTTAAAAATAGAAACCGATCAAAAAATTCAAAATTTTGATTTTCGTCTTTCGGACCCTTCATCCATAAATCATTATTGAATCGAGTCTTGCAGTACCTACTTTTGTCCAGTACTTACAAACACTACAATACTGAGTCTTACCATCTGAATGCAGTTTCAGATTAGCATGGCATTTTGGACATGTTTTTAGATATTTCATGGATATCTCCTTGAATTTTCATTTTTTAAGTTGACAACGATTTTTCAGAATAGAATGTAAGAAGAAGCCCAGAGGTGCTGTATCCGTTTACTGCATCCCCAATACAGTTTCTCCTAAGTTATGCTCCCCCACGCATAAGGTTCGAAGAAATATCAGCAACCTCCAGGAGATTTTTTTTATTGGACAAATGATACCCCTGTGTTCTCCAACTACAATATGAAATAAAAAGATAAATTACTTTAAATTAATTATATCAAAAATTAGTTTCAAACAAAAAATAATTTAACGTATTTTATTTTAATAACTTTAAAATATCTAATATAATAAAATTATTTAATTATATTGCAAGTTAAAATTCGAACCAATTTTTCATGTCAATTATGATATATATAATCATGGTACTATAAATATACAGATTAAGAGTAATAGGGTTTTCTCTTAATCTTTGGGTTGGATCGCGGTAGGGATTTGAGAATAGGGACTCAAAACTCTACCATCTACTTCTTAACTTGTCATTGGTTTACGTGAATAAGATTGTCTACGCCATGAATTTTCGTTTTGTTGTGACGCTGCTTTTTCTTTTGCAATTGCTCTTCAAAACCCACTAAGACGGATTTTTCCAATGTGCTCACGGTATTTTAATTTTTTGATGTGGTTAATTGTCCTTCCTGTAAAACGGAATTCTTGTTTCTCCATTTTTACTTGTGGGCACTCCCTCCATTAGTTGTGAATTTATTTGCATTCATTTTAAGGATCTTTGCGAGGAGTGTAGGAAGGTGGCTGGACGTCGTAGCTTCTCGGTGTACCAATTTGTGTCGTGGGAATCGTTCTTTGCATTTGCTACAGTAGTAGGTATGCAGTGTTTTATTATAGTGTATTTTTGTATAGTTGCAGTAAGGACAAGATTGCATCAAACGTTTTTCTAGTGTAATCACATCCAGATTATTTTTCATTTCTCTCGATAGTTAATCTAATTCGATTAAATTATGATTTAATAATAAGGCTGCAACCTCATTTAATGTCAATTTAAGTTCTGACTTTCCCTGAAATAATTCATCGTGGATCGCAATTAAGTATCTTTTATTTGGCG
>DASXVB010000028.1:0-8511 GCA_036504475.1 Methanosarcina sp. | reverse complement strand
TTTGTTGCTCCTATATTTGCTGCAAGATCTTTATCAAGAGAACTGCCAAATATAAAATTTGGAGCTTCTTTTTTTACAGCATCCCAGATTTTTCCGGAATCTGACTCAAATACAACTTCTGGAGACAGATTGTTCTTGAAACTAAGTTCTTTTTTAATGAAATCTTTGTAATCTTCTGGGACATCAT
Source organism: Methanosarcina sp. (assembly GCA_036504475.1). Taxonomy (GTDB): domain Archaea; phylum Halobacteriota; class Methanosarcinia; order Methanosarcinales; family Methanosarcinaceae; genus Methanosarcina. The sequence goes on along the minus strand of DASXVB010000028.1, from coordinate 8,324 downwards.
CTGATATCAAAGCAAGTGAGGGAATCCATCCAAAATCATTTACAAGGAATTTATTGAGGGCTATTGCATAATTTGAGTCCGTAATAGTTGCAAATCGGAGCTGCACATCAAAATCTACAACAAAATCCGCAACTTTATCAATAGACTTGTAGGTTTTCTCTTCTTCCTTTGCCGTAAAATCACTAACATCTATTTTCAGTGCAGCACCAACCTTTTCGAGGAATGAATTTGTTTCAGTAACTCCTATTGGCAACGGATTAACAATATAAGGTGTCCCAAATCGTTTTTTCAACTTTTCAGCCGCTTTGATGCCTGTCCAGGGTGATAATACAATATTTAGAGCAGCAGACGACAAATCCTCAATTTTCTTTCCATTAAAGAGCGTGTTAACTTCTAAACCAATGCCATTAAGTATTCTTTCTATCTCAGCAAGGTTTCCTTCCCAAAATACATCCTGAGAAGGTACTATTCCAAACACATTGACAAGCCCTTTTTTCCTGGACTTTTTTTCAACTAACTGATCTATGAATGCTTCCAGCAGGATCTCATAACCCACATAGCTTGAACCCTTAAAACCTGCAGTTTGAGCGTAGATAACCGATTTATCTTTAAATTCATGTAATACTGAGCTCACATCATCCCCAATAAGTTCTGCTGTACATCCAGTAAGTACCACATACTTGTCTCCCTCAATAAGTTCAATTGTTTTTTCAATCTGCTCTTTTAGCCTATTTTCTCCTCCAAACACAACTTCTTTTTCATATGTATTTGTGCTTGGAACACTTACTCCACCAATCCATCCAGATCCTCTAAAGCCTCCAGAAAAGCTTTGTCCATAAAATAACTGGACACCGCATCCGGGTCCTGCGTGAATAATAGGAACAATACCTTCTATAGCTGTGATCGTGCTTAAAGCACCTCCAAGAGCACATGAAAACCGTGGTGCTTCGATAATATTGCTCATTTTAATTCTCCTCTTTGTGGTACTTGAATGGGTTTTCATTAAACCAGCTTTCGCGATATACTGGCTTCGAATGTTCAGCAAGCTTTTTACTAAACGATGGATTGTTAATCAAGTTAAGAATTCTACTTCCAAATGATATAACGCCGTTATAACCAGCATATATGACTGATAAATTGTAAATCATGGCTGTAGGAAATCCTTGTTTTGCAGCCCAAATTGAATCTCCTATGTGACCGAAATAGAAATCAGGTTGTTCTTTATTTAGTATATTTGTCTGCTCAAACGGCTGTACATTTGCAATATTTGTATAGAAGCTTCCACACCTCTTCTCTAAATTTGCAAAACTTTCAAAGATCACTTCGTCATAGTGATATGCAGTGACTCCCACAATATCTATCCCAAGATCTGCAAGAAGGTTTGGAATTCCTACTGCCCTTGATTGTCCTGCACTTACGAATGCTCTTTTCCCAGCAAGTTTTTCCCTAAGTTCTTCTAGCTTTGGCTCAACTCTTTCTCTTTCCGCTTTTATGACTGTTTCCACTTCATCTTCTTTTCCAAGGATTTTTCCAATCTCTCTAAGCCATAGATCTGTGTTATCAAGGCCTATTGGCATTACTTTTTGAGTAACAGGCACTTGAAAACGTTCTTCTAATGATTTTGCAAAGTACTCGCTGAACGTTGGGCACATACTTGTAGTGAGAGCTGCTTCAGATGACTTTCCAATAGCTTCCGTTGTGGTAAAATTTGGAATGAAATTTGCTTTAAGTTTTAATTTAGCCAGAATCCTGTCTATTTCAACTTCATCAAGCCTTCCAACTGTAAGGGGATTTATCACATTGATTAAATCCCCCCTTCTTTTTTTAGGCTTCTTAACAAGATGATTCAAAACGCCCTGGAATGATCCATCGTATCCTGATGCCCATACCTTTGATTTAAATCCGTCACAGTATACAGGGATTACTTTTGCAGATACATCTCCTTGGACTTGTTTTATTATAGCATCCATATCTTCCCCGATGATCCCTGCAACACATGAAGAAAATACAAAAATAGCATTTGGATTGTGTCTTTTATCTGCCTCTAGGATTGCTTCCTTAAGTTTATCCTCTCCCCCATGAATGGCCTCTACATGAGTAAGATTTGTAGAAATCCATTTTGCGTTTAATGGTGCTTCTCCTCTTAGAATTTGTCCGAAGCGGTTGAATATATTAATATAAGGCAGTGAGCTGATACATCCAACAGGAGCATGGGTAATTACAACTGCATCTTTTATGGTTGCCAGTGTAAATATTGCCAGCCATTCCTGACAGAAAGTTGTCTGGGAAAATGACCGGTCTTTTGCCCTCAGACACTTCCTTGTTGTTAAATTCACAAGTCCACTTGCAGCTCCATCATAAGTGATTATGGTATTCAAACGATTTTCTCTTATGGGAACCGTACTTTTGTATATGGTATTTGCCATTTGATCACTTCTTTAAATATATATTTACTATACAATGTTTCACATAACGATACATTATGTAAAAATTTACAAAAAACATCCCTTTTTGAAATAGTTGGTCATTAAAAACAAGTGTCTTTCTCAAATTATATGTTAACAGACCAGTCATAACAAAAAGGAGGAAATTAAATAATTTCAATCAACAACAGCATGAAAATGTTAGGGATTTAATTATATGTGAGGCTAAAGAATGAGATGATTTACAATGCTTTAACTTTTTTAAACTCATATTTTTACCTCTTTAATGAGACTTCATTATTTGAAGATCCTTTGTATTTTGCAAATCATAATAATGCTTTTTAATACTTAAATTTGCATTTAAAGGCAAAATAAGCCTGATGTTTTGTATTAATTATCTACTAATATATATTGGAGTAATATACAATAGGCCAAGGAGAAGTTACGATCTTGCATTCATGAAATTTGTAATTTTTATTCAAAACACTATAAATATATATTATTTATGTTATCTATTTATAAGGGCTGCATTTCGATAAATACAATTTTAACAACATGCCAATTAAATAAAATCTAATTGCTTTAACGGAGTAGATGTGATGGAAGAAATATCTTCTATAACATATGATACAGATAAGAAATTAATTCGATAATAGAAGTATAATCTGAATATGGCACAGAAAAATCAAAAATAGAAGAAAAAGTCCTGTCCTTGCTGCATTATTATCCTGAATATTTCCAGGGCTCTGTCAGGTTTACGCAGATAATTTTTTTAGAGGATTTGCAATGCTTTCTGTGTTAGGAGTTAAATTATGTTTGATGGCCCTTATTATTGTCTTTTTTTACATTCATTGGTGCCTGGATATTTGCAATAGTAGATGCATACAATATGGTAAAAAAACAAAACAGTAAAATTGGAGCTCCTCAAGTTATATCCTATGTAGGATTTACGCAGTTTAATTAAAAATCAACATGTGAACATTAAATTGCTCAAATATTACACGTTTAAAATAATTCTACTATTTTTGATTTTTCAAGCCTCACAAGTATTGAAATCTTCAATGAAGAGTTCTACTAGACGGAATGTTTTACTGGGCTAAAGATGACAGAATAAAGTAAAGACAAACTAGAATAGAACAAAGACAAATAGAACAAGATAAAGACAAAATCTAAAAGAAAGAAAATTTTCTTTCTTTTAGATTTTAGTTTGCCTTTGCTTTCATTTTGTCTATTATTATGTAATCTTTGATGGCATTTACGGATTCGAAAGGAATGCGAATAAAGTTGTCTTCTTTCCTGTACCTGGAAGTGTCCAAATTGATATTCGGAGCCACCACCATGTCAATAATATTTCCCCCTTTAATCTCGACTATGATGTTGCTCAGTATTCCTATCTCTGTTCCATCTGTAGCCATTACCTGCTTGTTAAAGAGGTTTTTTGCAAATTCTTTTTGCATTTTTATCATATCTCCGTTCACAGTGTGTTATACGGTTTGGGTAAAGTTGGCTTTCTACTTTGAATATTTTATTCCATTTTGAAACTAGGTTCCTTAAAACTTTTTCCTTTTAAAAGTTGCTCCCTAAAGGAGCAACTCGTTTAAGTTTTACCTATAACCGATATAACCAGCTGTATCTGTGAGTCTCTGGCCTCCTTTGAACTGAGCCTCGATCTTTTCATAGAACTCAGCAATATTCTCCGTAATGGTGGGTTTTACCTTCTTCATAGCTTCCCTGAAGTGTCTCATTTCTACACTTTCTATGTCGAAGTTCTCCCTGAGGGCAATCATTACGGCTTCCCTGCACACGGACTCAATATCGGCACCCACGTAACCCTCAGTTATATCAGCAAGGGCTTCAAGTTCCACATCTTTAGCAAGAGGTGTATCCTTTGTATGAATCCTAAATATCTTAAGCCTGCCTTTCCGGTCAGGAGAGCCTATATAGACCAGCCTGTCAAAACGCCCAGGGCGTAAGATTGCAGGGTCCAGAAGGTTAGGGCGATTGGTTGCGGCAATTACCACCACATCTCTAAGGGATTCAAGTCCATCCATTTCGGTTAGGAGCTGGTTAAGCACCCTCTCAGAAGTGCGGCTGTCAGTGGATTCCATTCCTGGCATAGAAGCAACCGAATCGATCTCGTCAAAGAAAATCACACAAGGAGCGACTTGTCGAGCTTTCCTGAAGATTTCTCGGATGGCTTTTTCCGATTCTCCAAGCCACTTTGAGAAAATTTCAGGCCCTTTGACGCTTATGAAATTTGCATTTGACTCCTTGGAAACGGCCTGGGCTATCAGGGTCTTTCCAGTCCCTGGCGGGCCGTAAAGCAGGATTCCTCTTGGAGCCTTTATGCCCATCTGAATAAATTTTTCCGGACTTTTAATGGGCCATTCCACAGCCTCAATAATGGATTGCCTTGCTTCATCGAGTCCTCCCACATCATCCCAGGTAACTGTGGGCATTTCTACAAAAATTTCTCTGAGAGCCGAGGGCTCAGCCTCCATCAGGGCATCTTCAAAGTTTTTCTTGGTTACAACGATTTTTTCCAGCCTTTCTGGCGGAACTGGTTCATTTTCCAGGTCCAGGTCAGACAGATTTTCCCTGAGGCACCGCATGGCAGCTTCCTGTACAAGAGCCAGCAGATCCGCGCCTACAAAACCCTGGGTCCTTTCAGCCAGATACATCAGGTATTTATTTGCCTTTTCTTTCCTTTCCCTCTCCAGAGTAGCCTCATCAATTTCTGTTTCGGCTTTTTCTGTCTCTTCGGTTACCTCATCTCTTTCTATGGGCATGCCTCTAGTATGGATCTGCAGGATTTCGTACCTGTCCTTGGTATCAGGCACACCTATGTGGATTTCTCTGTCAAAGCGACCTGGTCTCCGGAGCGCAGGATCAATCGCATCCACACGGTTTGTAGCTCCGATAACCACAACTTGTCCTCTCTCTTCCATTCCATCAAGCAGGGTCAGGAGTTGGGCAACAACTCTCCTTTCCACTTCCCCTGTTACATTCTCTCTTTTTGGTGCAATAGAATCGATTTCATCAATGAAAATGACCGAGGGTGCATCCTGAGTTGCTTCTTCAAAGATCTTCCTGAGCCTTTCTTCACTTTCTCCATAGAATTTCCCTACGATTTCAGGGCCGGCAATGTAATGGAAACTTGCTCCGGATTCATTAGCTACGGCTTTTGCAATAAGGGTTTTTCCGGTTCCGGGTGGACCATATAGAATGACTCCTTTCGGAGGCTCTATATTAAGGTGGGCGAAAAGTTCAGGATGCTTCATGGGCATCTCTATCATTTCCCGAACACGCATTATCTCATTCCCGAGGCCTCCGATGTCTTCATAGGTAGTTACGCCTCGGGTTGCTTTTTCGTACCCCTGTACCGGCTTTTTGCGAAGTTCGATGAGCGTTGCTTCTGTAACAAGGACAATAGTATTTGAAGGATCAGTCTCAACAGCAACTAGAGGAATTACCTGACTTGTAGTCAGGGATTCTGTCATTGGCTGAGACATTGAATTTATTATAGGGATGATGTCTCCCCTGAAAACTGGCCTTTTGAGGATGTGTCGCTTTATAATCTCATTTGCATGTTCCCCAAACTGAAGTTCAGGTCCTCCCTGTGTCATGCTTTCAGGAAGTGCCATAACAAGTTTTTTCGCTTCTGGGGCTTCAACCTTTTTGATGGTTACCTTCTCTCCTATGGAAACACCTGCGTTTTGCCGGATGAAGTTGTCAATTCTCACGAGTCCCTGATCCCAGTCCTGCCTGTCAGCTCTCCAAACCTTTGCCGTGGTCTTTTTCTTACCCCTTATTTCCACGATGTCACCTGGCGAGAGCTGAAGTTTCAGCAAAGTTGTAGGGTCAAGTCGGATAATTCCTCTTCCAAGGTCGATAGGATATGCTTTTTCAACCTTCAACTGTATTTCTTCCATAGATCATCCCGAAAATAGTTGTCTTTTTGATTGTAATCTTTATTTAATAATCGCATAAAATAAACGGACACTGGATTTTCCGATTTTCCCGGACTGCATATTATGGAACTACCTGTTTTCTATTTTTCTATATTAAACGTCTTTTTATTTCAATGCCTTTGATCAGGTAGATTTTCATCCCAGAGAGTTTATAATGGAACCGCTATGCGCTGAATTTTCTGTCCAGTCTTCCTATCCAAAGAAATCCCCTTTATAACCTGTAACCCTGTCCGGATAATAATTTGTCGGTTAGAGACACATTTGATAATCAATTATTGGTTTGAGATACATTTGATAATCAGTTACTTATATTATATTACCAGGCATATATTACTCTCTATATCTTCCATTTATTAAATAAGTTTACCATAATTTCATTCTTCCTCTGAGGATTTTATATCTCTGGAACTTCTATGTATAAAATTATTTAATCCTCCAAATAATCACTTAAACCTGATATCTTTCTAATCTACTATCATCAGGATCTTGAACTATCAAGGTATTGAATTACCAGAATTTTAAAGTCACCTAGAATTACATACTTAATAAATACTAAGGAATTAACAGTATGAACCTTAAAATCGCACAGAATATGATTATTGATTTTATCCGGAACGAAACCCTTAAAGCAGGTGTAAATGGAGCTGTTGTAGGCATAAGTGGGGGAATAGATTCAGCCCTTGCCGCAACGCTCACCGTAAAAGCTCTAGGAAAAGATAAAGTTCTTGGAATCCACATGCCCGAATCTGGCCTTACTCCTTCTGAAGACAGCAAAGACGCACAAGTTCTTGCAGACTGGCTGGGTATCGAGTTTCAGACTATTGATATTTCAGGAATTATTTCGGCTTTCATGGCTGCTGCAGTCCCGGAAAAAGAATCTGCAGACAAGCTATCCATGGGCAACCTGAAAGCGAGGATCAGGATGTCTCTTCTCTATTTCCATGCAAACCAGATGAACCGTATGGTCATAGGAACTGGCAATAAAACCGAAATCTTGCTTGGCTATTTCACAAAATATGGGGATGGAGGTGTTGATCTCGAACCCATAGGTGGGCTTTACAAAACCGAGGTATGGGAGCTTTCTCGAAGGCTTGGGGTCCCGGACCCTCTGATCACGAAAAAGCCCTCAGCAGGTCTCTGGGCAGGCCAGACCGATGAAGCGGAACTTGGAATCTCTTACTTAAAAGTAGACGAGGTACTCAAAAAGCTTGAGCAGAACGAAGATCCTGAAACTATTCTGAAAACTCTCGGGATTTCTGCAGAACAGCTGAATTCAGTCATGAATCGTATAAAGAGAAACGAGCATAAAAGAAATGCTCCTCCTGCACCATCTATTTAAACCTCCCGAGTTCCGTCACCCGAGTCCCGTCTCGGGAGGACGGTGCTCTTTTCGGCAGAGTTGCGGCTCTGCAGTGCGCTGCCCTTTTCGCTACCCGAGTCTCGTCTCGGGAGGACGAAGCCCTTTTCGCTCCGCTCAAGAGGGCTAATTTACCCGAATCTCATTTTAGGTTACGTATCGGCGGGATTACAAGTCTTCTCAAAAAGGCTTACCCGCAAACCTTTTCAAAAAAAGCTTGAGCGAAAAACCCTCGCAACGGCGTGATCAACCGGCGCAACGGTTGCGGATCAATGGTTGTGCTCAAGAGAACTGGTTTATGGGCCAGCTTTTTCCGTGTTTTTCCGTGCTTTCTGTGGTTCTAAGTTCTTGAGCGAGCTTTTTTGGCCCGCCTTTTTTCTTTAACGGGAAGAGTGAATCTCTATATCAGATCTCTGTTCCCTTACAAGAGGCTTTGCAAGATGTCGGCGGGCACAAGGAGGGACTTCATATAATCCTGTTGTAAGGTTTCTTTTTATCTCACATCTTATTTTTGAGGGAGCCTGGGTTCCGCATTTTTTACAGCGGAAGCCCTGGGACTGACCTGATGATTTC